>DATAYY010000068.1:0-6655 GCA_036272325.1 Caldimonas sp.
GCTCGCGCCGCCGCCGACGAGCATCAGCGAGTCGACCGCGCCGGGCGGCGGCGCGAGCGCGTGCCAGCCGTCGAGCAAGCCGAAGCTCACGCCTTCGACGACGGCATAGGCGATCGCCGCAGCGTCATGCTCGTGCGCGAGGCCGAACAGGACGCCCTTGGCGTCGGCGTCGTGGTGCGGCGTTCGCTCGCCGCCGAGGTACGGCAGGAACAAGGGAGCGCGCGCGCGCCGCCAAGCGTCGAGCGACTCGGCGCGCTCGAGCAGCGCCGCTTCGCTCGCGAAGCCGAGCAGCCCGCGCGCCCAGTGCAGCGCACTCATGGCCGAAAGCATGACCGACATCTGGTGCCAGCGGCCGGGCAGCGCGTGGCAGAACGCGTGCACGGCAGCAGCGGGTCGCGGCCGATGCCGATCGCTGGCGAGGAAGACGACGCCCGAGGTGCCGAGCGAGACGAATCCTTCGTTCGGGTTCGTGATGCCGAGGCCGACAGCGCTGGCCGCGTTGTCGCCGCCGCCGCCGGCGATCGGCAGGCTCGCCGGCAGTCCCCAGCGGTCGGCGAGCGCGGGGCGCAGGCGGCCGGCGACGTCGCTTCCTTCGACGAGCCGCGGCATGTGCGCAAGGCCGAGGCCGCAAGCGGCGAGCAACTCCTCCGACCAGCAGCGGCGGGCGACGTCGAGCCAGAGCGTTCCCGAGGCATCCGAGCAGTCGGTCGCATGCTCGCCGCTCAAGCGCAAGCGCAGCCAGTCCTTCGGCAGAAGCACCTTCGCGGTCGCGGCGAAGACCTCGCGCTCGTGGGCGCGAACCCACAGCAGCTTGGGCGCGGTGAACCCCGGCATCGCGATGTTGCCGGCGATCGCCTCGAGCGCGGGCAGCGCAGCCGTGAGCTCGTCGCATTGCGCGGCGCTGCGGCCGTCGTTCCAGAGGATGGCCGGACGCAGGACGCGATCATCGGCACCGAGCAGGACCGCGCCGTGCATCTGCCCGGCGAGGCCGAGCGCGCGCACCGCAGCCATCGGCGCAGGCTGCAGCTCGCGCAGGCGCAGCAGCGCGCGGTCGAGCGCGGTCCACCACTGCTCGGGGTCTTGCTCGCTCCAGAGTGGCTGCGGCCGACGGATCGCGAGCGGCTCCGACACGACCGCCACGACGCGCCGGTCGGCATCGAGCAGCAGCGCCTTCAGCGCCGAAGTGCCAAGGTCGAGGCCGAGATACACGCGCTAGTGGATGCCACCGAACCGATGCTCGGATTGCTGCCGGAACTCGGTCGGCGTCATGCCCTTGATGTCGCGGAAGCGCCGGTTGAAGTTGGCGACGTTGTGAAAGCCGACTTCGTAGCAGATGTCGGTCACGCGCCGCTCGGTCTCCATCAGCAGGTGGCATGCGCGGTTGACGCGCACGAGGTTGACGAAGTCGGTGAAGCTGTTGCCCGTCGCGCGCCGGAAGAACCGCGAGAAGCGGCTCTCGCTCATGCCGAGCTCGGCGGCCGCGGCCCCGGCCGAAAACGGATGCGCGACATCGTGCGTGATCCGCTCGACGATCGAGTTGATGTGCTCCAAGGCGCCATCGCCCTCCTCGCCCTGCATCTGCACATTGGACAGGAGCCGGTAGTCGGTGCAGCGGACGAGGTCGCCGAGGAAATCGCAGAACGCGGCGAAGCGCTGCATCCCGTGCGCCTCCTTGACCGCGTGCCAGTGGCCACGCGCGCGCTCGGAGATGCCGAAGAACTCGATGCCGTGGCGCGAGCGCTCGAGGACCGGCAGCGCCTCGGCGAGCTCCGGGATCCGCTCGGCGGCATGAGCGATCGGCTCGTGGCGGAACTGGATCACCAGGTCGCGCTCGGCGACGCCGCCTTCGGGCAGGCCGAGCGAGATCCAGTTGTGCGGCAGGCGCGGCCCGCAGAGGACGAGATGGCCCGGCTGGAACGAGCCGACCCAGTCGCCGACGAACGCCTTGCCCGAGGTCGCGGTGATCAGGTGCAGCTCGTATTCGTCGTGGAAGTGCCAGCGCGCGAGCGGCGTCGGAAAGCCGTGCGCGAGGCAACGGATCATGCCGGCGTGATCGGGCGCCTCGTAGCCGAGCGAAGTCGGTCGCGAATAGTCGTGCTCGAGCTCGGGCTGGCGCTGGCGCGGCAGATGGCGGGCAGCTGTCATGGCGGTGCGTGGTCGGTGCGTTCGGGTCGAAGCGCCACACTAGCTCATCACGCTGCCGCCGTCGACATTGAGCGTCTGCGCGGTGATGTAGGCCGACTCGTCGCCGGCCAGGAACACCGCCGCGCCGACGACGTCGGCCGGTGCGCCCATCCGGCCGAGCGGCACGGCCTTGCCCACCGCCGCCTTCTTCTCGCCCGGCGCGAGCCCCTCGTAACGGGCGAACAGTGCATCGACGTGCTGCCACATCGCGGTGTCGATGACGCCGGGAGCGATCGCGTTGACGCGGATGCCGTGCGGCGCCATCGCCAACGCGGCGCTCTGGGTATAGCTGATCACCGCCGCCTTGCTGGCGCAGTAGTGGGCGACGAGCGCCTCGCCGCGCCGGCCGGCCTGCGACGCGAGGTTGACGACGCTGCCGCTGCGGCGCGCCGCCACCAGGCGCGCGAGCACCGCCTGCATGACGAAGAACATCCCCTTCACGTTGACGGCGAACAGCCTCTCGTACATCGCCGCGTCCGACTCGAGCAGCGGCGCCATGTCGAACACGGCGGCGTTGTTGAACAGCACGTCGACGGTGCCGAAGCGGAGCGCGGCGGCGTCGACAAGAGCGCCGAGCGACTCGACCCGGGCGACGTCGGCGCTGACGTAGGCAGCGCGCCCGTCGTGGCGCGCCAACAGCTCGGCCAGCGCGGCGCCTGGCCCCGCTGGCAGATCGAGCGCAGTGCAGCGCGCGCCTTCGTCGAGGAACGCCGCCGCGACCGCCAGGCCGATGCCGCCGTTCGCCCCCGTGACCAGCGCGTGGCGGTTGTCGAGGCGATGCATCGCTGCCATCGCTCAGCCAGCAACGAAGTGCCGCACGCGCTGCTCGGCGCCGCGCATCGCGTCGAGCAGGCGCGGATCGCCGGCGAGCGGGCCGAACAGCGTGCGATCGGCGCAAAAGGCCGCGAGCGGGTCGCTCGCCGCGAACAGCGCACGTGCAGTGTCGGCTGCCATGACCCCGTCCTCGTACTCGTACGGCAGGGTGCCGCGGCGCCAGCGGTCGAGGAAGGCGAAGAAGAGCGCCGGCAGCATCGCCGTGCTGTCGATCGCGGCGCCGCGTGCAAGGCACTCGACCAGAGTCGGCACGACGAACCCGGGGATCTTGGCGTAACCGTCCATCGCGACGCGCTGGTTGGTGTCGCGCACCCAGGGATTGCCGAAGCGCTCGAGGACGATGTCGCGGTAGCGGCCGAGGTCGATCGGGCTCGGCCGGGTCGGCGTGTCGAGGCTCGGGATCACGTCGTCGGTCACGTAGTCGTGTGCCATCGCGCGGATCGCCGGCACCGCCATGCCCTCGTGGATGAACGACAGCCCGCGCAGCGTCCCCGCCCACGCCACGCAACTGTGGGTCGCGTTCAGGATCCGGATCTTCGCCTCCTCGTGGGCGTGCACCGAGCCGACCATCTCGACCCCGACCCGCTCCCACGCCGGCCGGCCGGCGACGAAGCGGTCCTCGATCACCCACTGGATGAAGCTCTCGGCCATCACCGGCGCGCGATCGGCGATTCCCGTCGCCGCCAGGACGCGCGGCTCGACGTCGGCCGAGGGCCGTGGCGTGATGCGATCGACCATCGCCGACGGGCAGCTCGTGTGCGCGATCGCCCAGTCGCGGAGCGACGTCTCGCCGCGTCGGTCAAGAAACTCGAGCAGGCCGGTGCGGAAGCGGGCGCCGTTGCTGCGCAGGTTGTCGCAGTTGAGCAGCGTCACCGGGGCGCCGCCGCGCGCCGCGCGCGCGCCGAGAATCGCCGCCAGCGCGCCGTAGATCGTCAGCGCGCCGCCTTCGAGGTCGGCGCGCAGCGACGCGTTCGCCGCGTCGAGCCGGTCGCGTGCGTCGAGGTAGTAGCCCGCCTCGGTCACGGTGAACGAGACGATGCGGGTCTCGGCCGCCGCGCCGACCTCGATCAGCCGCGCTAGGCGCGGATCGAAGGGAACCACCTCTCGGATCGAGCCGATCCGCTCGTAGCGCCGCTCGCCCGCGGGCGACACCGTCTCGAGCGTGTACCCGCCGCCTTGCGCGATCAGCGCAGCCAGCGTCTCGGCCATGTCGTCACGGATGTTGCCGGCAACGATCTGCCACGACCGGTCGCCCGCTTCGCGCAGGTGGTGCAGGTAGACAGCCTGGTGGGCGCGATGGAACGAGCCGAGACCGATGTGCAGGATCGTGTTGCCAGCGCCGGTGGCCGCCGCAGCGCTCATTCGAGACTCACTATCAGGTGTGCATCGCCACCGTGTGGCCCTGGCGATCGAAGAGATGGAACGACGCCGGCGCGATGTCGAGCCCGACCGTGTCGCCGGGGGTGAGGTCGGTGCGCTCGTTCTGCCGCGCGACGAGCTGGACGCCGCCGGCCGCGCCCTGGCCCGGCACGTTGGCGTAGATCAGGGTGTCGGCACCGAGCGACTCGACCAGCTCGACCTGGCCGGCGAGGCGGCCCGCTCCCGCCGCCCGCACGAGAATGTTCTCGGGCCGCACGCCGATGAAGCCGTCGGTGCTCGCCGCCGCGCCAACCGCCTCGCGCAGCGCCGGCAGCGCCGCGGTGTCGACCATGTTCATCTGCGGCGTGCCGATGAACTGCGCGACGAAGCGATTCGCCGGCCGGTCGTAGAGCTCGAGCGGCGTGCCGACCTGCTCGATCGCGCCGTCGCGCAGGACGACGACACGGTCGGCCAGCGTCATCGCCTCGACCTGGTCATGGGTGACGTAGATCGTCGTCGCGCCGAGCTCGCGATGCAGCTTGGCGATCTCGACGCGGGTCTGGCCGCGCAGCGCGGCGTCGAGGTTGGAGAGCGGCTCGTCGAAGAGAAAGACCTTGGGCGCGCGCACGATCGCCCGGCCGATCGCGACACGTTGGCGCTGCCCGCCCGAGAGCTCGCGCGGCGTGCGCTGCAGGTACTGGGTGAGGTTGAGGATCTCGGCGGCGCGCTGCACCTTGTCGCGGATCACCGCCTTGTCGACATTGGCCAGGCGCAGCGCGAACGACATGTTGTCGGCGACGCTCATGTGCGGGTAGAGCGCGTAACTCTGGAAGACCATCGCCAGGTCGCGCTTGCTCGAGGCGAGCCGGGTGATGTCGCGGCCGTCGAGGCGCAGCGTTCCGGCGTCGATCTCGGTCAGCCCGGCGATCATGCGCAACAGCGTCGACTTGCCGCAGCCGGAAGGGCCTACGAAGACGACGAACTCGCCCTTCTCGACCGACAGGTCGATGCCCTTGATCGCCTTCAGCGTTCCGAAGTGCTTCTCGACGCCTTTGAGTTCGAGGAATGACATCGCGGCAGCTCCTACTTGACGGCGCCGAAGGTGAGGCCTTGCACGAGCTGCTTCTGGCTGAACCAGCCGACCACGACAATGGGCGCGATCGCCATCAAGGACGCGGCCGACAGCTTGGCCCAGAACAAGCCCTCCGGGCTCGAGTACGAGGCGATGAGCGTGGCCAGCGTTCCGGCCTTGGCCGAGCTGAGGTTGAGCGCCCAGAACGCCTCGTTCCAGCTCAGCACCAGGCAGAGCAACCCGGTCGATGCGAGCGTGCCCATCGCCAGGGGACGGATCACCTGCGCGAACTCGCCCCAGACGCTGGCGCCGTCCATGCGCGCGGCTTCGAGGATATCGGGCGGGATCTCCTTGAAGCCCGAGTACAGCATCCAGACCATGATCGGCAGGTTCGACAGCGTGAAGACGATGATCAGCGCGGTCAGCGAGTCGAGCAGTCCCGCGGTCTGCGCGATCACGTAGATCGGAACGAGCGCGCCGACGGCCGGCATCATCTTCGTCGACAGCATCCACATCAGGATGTCGCGCGTCCGCCGGGTCCGGAAGAACGCCATCGAGTACGCCGCCGGCGCGGCGATCGCCAGGCCGAGAAATGTCGAAACCAGGCTCGTGATGATCGAGTTGCCGGCGTGATGCAGATAGTCGCTGCGCGTGTTGACCTCGACGTAGCTCTCGAGCGTCGGCGCGTAGAAGAGCTGCGGCGGCACCGCGATCGCCTGCTGCTCGGTCTTGAACGAGGTCAGCACGAGCCAGATCAGCGGGAAGACGATCAGCAGCGTCAGCCCCCAGGCGAAGACGGTGCGAATGAGGAGTCCGAGGTGCTTCATCGTCGTCAATCGAGGTTCTTTCCGATCATCCGGATCAGGAACACGGCGGCGATGTTCGCCAGCACGACGGCGAAGAGCGCCCCGGCCGAAGCGACGCCGACGTCGAAGTTCATCAGCGCCTGCTTGAAGATCAGGAAGGCGAGGTTCGTGCTCTCGTTGCCGGGGCCGCCGCCGGTGGTCGTGAAGATCTCGGCGAAGACGCTCAGCAGGTAGATCATCTCGATCATGATCACGACCGCGATCGACCGCCCCAGGTGCGGCAGGGTCAGGAACCAGAACTTCTGCAACGGGTTGGCGCCGTCCATGCCGGCGGCCTCCATCTGGTCGCGGTCGAGCGACTGCAGCGAGGTGATGAAGATCAGGCAGGCGAACGGCAGCC
>DATAYY010000069.1:0-19129 GCA_036272325.1 Caldimonas sp.
CGTGGCCCGTGCCGAGCTTGCGGTCGTCGCGCTGCGCGAACTCGGAGCGCGGCCGGTGCGCTTCCGTCTCGTTCGGCGCGGCTGCGTCAGCCGCCGCTCCCGACGGTGCTGATTTCGCGGCCTCCTGCATCCGTCCTGCCGCCTCCTCGTCCTTGGCGACCGGCGCGGGCTGGAACCAGTTGCGGCTCGTCTCGGCGACGCGCTCGCGAAACACCGCCGCGCCGATGACGCCGACGTTGTCGGGCCGGCCGGTCCGCGCGGCGTACGAGTCGGGCAGGGCGGTGAAGTAGAACGCGGCGGCTTCCGAGTAGCTCTTTCGCCAGCCCGTGATTTCGGCGGTCTGGTACGGAGCGAGAACGTAGCCGGTCTGGCCGACTGCGGCGGTCTCGCCGCTCACCGCGTTGACGCCGTCGACCGAGAGGACGACGAGGACGCGCGCCGACGAACGGTTGGTGAGCCGCACCGCATAGCGGTCGCCGGGCCGGCCGGCAACGTAGCTGCTGCCGCGGGATTGCCACGTCGTTAGCGTCTCGTTGCGGCCGCGATCGACGATCTGCATGTCGACCAGCGATCCGACCGCCGCCGCCGGCGGCGAAGTGCAGGCGGCGGCTGCGGCGGCAGCAAGGAGGGTGAGCAGGGTGCGACGCGTGGCCATGGCGGTTCTCCGAAGCGAGTGACGACGGCCGTTGAACGGCCGGCGGACGCGAACGGGGTGAACCGTCAGGCCGGCGGCTTGCGGGAGCCGCGCTCCGGACACCACTTTGTCACGCTTGCGTCGGACTTCGGCGAGACGTCGGTGCCAGTGCGGATTGTCACCGTGACCCAAACCACGTAGGCGAATGTCGCGCGGCGAGCGGTCGCGACACGCGCAATACGGCCACGAACAATCGCCGCCAGGCCCGAACGCCGCGTGTCGTGTGCGTTCGAGCGGCCTGCAGAAGGACTCCACATGTCGCCCGTTCGATCGATCATTCGCCGAGGTGCGGCCGCACTCGCCTGCGCCGCCGCCGCGGCCGGATCGGCGCACGCCGTCGACATCCACGTCGGCTCATACTCGAAAACAGGCATCGGCTCCGAGTTCGCGTCGCCGTACGACACGTTTAGCTTCGTCGGCGACACCGTCACGATCGCCGCGTCGTCGGTGCCGGTGGCGTTCTCGCTCGGCTCGTTCTCGTTCGAGGTCGGGCCGAACTGCTGGGGCTGCACGCTGACGCCGTCGCTCGATGCGTTCGTCGACCTGACTGTCGACGGCCTCACCCAGCAATTCGATCTGCCGTATTCTTGGTATTCGTCGGGGCCGAGCGACTTCCTGCTGTTCGCGAAGCCGGCTCCGGTGATGTTCGACTTCGACACGCTCGGCCTGGTCAGTATCGACATCGACGCCCCGCCGCCGCTTTCGAGCGCCGGCGGGACCGTGTACGGCAACCTGAACGCGACCGTGACGCTGACGCCGGTTCCCGAGCCAGCGACCTTCGCGCTGCTCCTGAGCGGACTCGGCGTGATCGGCTTCGTCGCGCGTCGGCGCGGCTGAGAGTCCAGGCGGGCGCGACCCGGCGCCCGACACGGTCAGAGCGCTGCCTACGCGGCCGGCGCTTCCTCGGTCTCCCACGAGGCGCCCTCGAGCATCTCGTCGCTCGGCATGGCGCCGGTCGCCGCCTCGCTCGGCGTCGACGCGACGAGCCTGGGCACCCGCGCCCGCCGCCGCGCCTCGAGGATCCGCATCAACGTCGCCGCATTGCGCTGGCCCTGGTCTTCGTTGTTGTTGTTCATGACGACGTGGGTCGTGAACGTCTCCGGCGCCAGCCGCTCGACGCGCGCCGCGATGTCCTCGAGCTCCGCGTCCGGATAGTCGTAGTCGAAGCGCTCCGAAGCGACGGTCGCGCCCTTGATGTTCCAGGTCTCGTGATTGCGGCCGTGCATTCGCACCAGCGAGTACGAGATGTGGGTCGATTCCCACAGCGGTGGCACGCTGTTGTGGAAGCCCTGCGGGCCGTCGACGACGGTGTGGACGACGTTGAGCTCGCGCTCGAACGCGAGCGTGTCGCCGACGTGCGCCTCGTCGAACCAGGTCTTGTTCCTGAACTCGACGCTGACGGTGTAGCCCTGCATCGCTTCGACGCAGCGGGCGACGTGGGCGTGCCCGCTCTTGTTTCGCAGCAGCCACGGGGCGAACTGAAAGTGCACCATGCCGAGCTTGCCTGACGCACGGAGCGGCTCGAGCGCATCCTTGAAGCGCTGCCAGAGCGCCTCGCGCAGGTCGGCCGCGACGTCCTTGAAGTAGAAGGTCGCCTTGGCCGTCTTCGGCAGCTCGGCGCGCAGATCGGGCGGCAGCACGCTCGGCGAGGTCGCGTGGCCGGTGAAGAGGCGAAACGCCTTCATGTTGAAGGCGAAGTGCGCCGGCGTCCGGTCGACCCAAGCCTGCGCCGTCTGCGCGAGCGGAATCGCGTAGTACGAGGTGTCGACTTCGACGAGTGGGAACCTCGTTGCGTAGAACCGCAGCCGCCCTTCGGGCGTGCTTGCCTCCTTGGGATAGAACTTCTTCGAGGCGACGAGCGACTTATCGCTCCAGGACGCGGTTCCGACGAGGACCTTCATGGCGATGCGGGCGAGACGAAGCGGATCGTACGCGTCGGCGGCGTCTGCCGTCGGGTCGAGACCCAGATCGGCAGCGCGACAATGGCCGACGAGCCCGCTACTTCTTGGCGAGGGACGCCATGACCGAATCTCCTGTTCCTGATCTCAAGGCCGGCGTTCAGCTGGCGGCTCTCGCCGACGGCGCCATGCTGCGCGGCCAGGTCGACGGCGAGGACGCGATCCTGCTGCGGCAGGGCGATGCGCTGTATGCGCTCGGCGCGCAGTGCACTCACTACCACGCCGAACTGGCCAGTGGCCTGCTCGTCGGCAATGTGCTGCATTGCCCGATGCACCACGCGCAGTTCGACATCCGCAGCGGTGAGGCGTTGTGCGCACCGGCGCTCGATCCGCTGCCGTGCTGGCGCGTCGAGCGTGCCGGCGAGCAGGCATTCGTCCGCGAGCGCGTCGTCGCGCCACCGCGATCGCCCCGGAATCCGCCGCTTGCCGATGTCGTCATCGTCGGCGGCGGTGCGGCCGGCCTGGCTGCGGCCGACATGCTCCGCCGGGAGGGCTACGGCGGCCGCCTGGCGGTGATCAGCGCCGACGCCGACGCGCCGGTCGACCGGCCGAACCTGTCGAAGGACTTCCTCGCCGGCACGGCGCCGGCCGACTGGATGCCGTTGCGCGGCGACGACTGGTACGGCGAGCGCCAGATCGAGCTGTTGCTGAACACGCGTGTCGCGGCGATCGACGTGGCGCGACGCGAGGTTCGGCTCGATGGCGGTGCGACTCGACGCTTCGATGCCTTGTTGCTCGCCACCGGCGCCGACCCGGTCCAGCTCGCGGTGGCCGGCGCGGCAGCCGGCCAGGTGCAGACGCTGCGGACGTTCGCAGACGGCCGCGCGATCGTCGCAAGAGCAGCGGCGGCGAAGTCGGCGCTGGTGATCGGATCGAGCTTCATCGGCCTCGAGGTCGCTGCATCGTTGCGCGGTCGCGGCCTCGACGTGCACGTCGTCGCCCCGGAATCGGTGCCGTTGGAGCGCGTGCTGGGTGAAGCGCTCGGCCGCTTCGTCCACGACCTGCATGTCTCGCACGGCGTGAAGTTCCATCTCGGCGCGACGGTCGCGAAGGTCGACGGCCCGCGTGCCACCCTGTCCGACGGCAGCACGATCGCTGCCGACCTGATCGTCTCCGGCGTCGGCGTGCGCCCGTCGGTGGCGCTCGCCGAGCGGGCCGGCCTCACGGTCGACCGCGGCGTCAGCGTCGACGCCTACCTGCAGACCAGCGCGCCCGGCATCTTCGCTGCCGGCGACATCGCCCGCTGGCCCGACATCCACTCGGGCGAGCGCATCCGCGTCGAGCACTGGACGCTCGCGCAGCGCCAGGGCCAGGTCGCCGCGCTCAACATCCTCGGCCGGCGCCGGCCGTTCGACATCACGCCGTTCTTCTGGAGCCAGCACTACGACGTCGCGATCCAGTACGTCGGCCACGCCGAAGCGTGGGACCGGATCGACATCGACGGCTCGCCGGCGCAGCGCGATTGCACGGTCCGCTATGTCAAGGGCGGCCGCACGCTCGCCGTGGCGACGATCTCGCGTGATCTGGAAAGCCTGCGCGCCGAGCGCGAGCTGGAACACGATGTGGCGACGACCGCCGGTCCCGCCGATTCCACCGATCGTCCGTCGGGCCTCGGCTGAGAAACCACGTGCCGCGAGAGGGACGTCACCGATCGGATATGGTTGCTTCGATGCAGGCATCTTGCGATGGCCAGGCCCGGAAAGATTGACGACGTCCCGAGACGTATTTGGCGGATCACCGCCGACACGCCTCAGGGCGAACTCGTGGACGCTCTCCGAGCGGACGACCGAATCCCACCGTCGATCCGGGTGGAGTTGGTCGAGGCGAGCTGGGTGGGCTCGTCGTGGGATCTTCTGACCGGCCTCGACGTCGTCGAGACGGAGCCCGACCATCTGTTCGACGAATTCTTCGACTCCGAATCGGGCGGTGTGCGTGAACGACCGTCGTCGGGTGAGCTCGGCAAGGATCAGTGGGTGCTTGCCTTTGCCGTCGAGCTCGCCGAGCTCGACCGGGATCTCGATCCCTCGGAAGTCATTCGCCTGGCCAAGACCCTCTGGCGCAAGAAAGGCCACCTGGCGGCCACGGCCGTTGCGCAAGACGCTTTCAGCACCGGCTGGCTGCTTCGAGCCACGCGCGAATCAGAACGTTCCTGAACCGGACCTGGCTGCCAGGCTGCAGCCTCGCTTCGGGCGTGCTCGCCTGCGCGCGCCGCTCGCGCCGGACGGTGCTGCCGCGATACTCTCCTCGGACCCCTGAAAGCCAGCCATGAACTTGCACCACTACAGGTTGGTGCGCCTGGTGCGAGCCCGGCCGCGCATCTTCATCGCGACGTCGCTCGCGATCGCAGTCGGCCTGCTGCTGCCGCAGAGCATCGCCCGCCAGCCGGTGACGCGCTGGCTGATCGCATGGAACGTCGGCACCGGCCTCTACGTGCTCCTCGCCGCCATCATGATGATTCGGTCTTCGTCGCACCGCATGCGCCAGCGCGCCCAGCTTCAGGACGACGGCCAGTTGGTCATTCTCTTTCTGGTCGTCGTCGCCGCGGTCGCGAGCCTTGCCGCGATCGCCGGCGAGCTGACGGTCGTCAAGGACATGCACGGCTTCGCCAAGGCCGCCCATGTCGCGCTCGCCGGCGCCACCGTGCTGACGTCGTGGGCGTTCATCCAGGTCATGTTCGCACTGCACTACGCGCACGACTACTACGCGGCGTTCTGCCACTCGCGCGCGCCCGGGCTCCAGTTCCCTGCAGACGAAACTCCAGACTACGGCGACTTCTTCTATTTCTCTGCCGTTATCGGCACCTCGGGACAGACCGCCGACGTGTCGTTCGTCACCAAGCCGATGCGCCGGATCGGCTCGATGCATTGCATCCTCGCCTACCTGTTCAACACGACCGTGCTGGCGCTGCTCGTCAACATCGGCGCCAGCCTGTTCTGAGGTCGTTCGACAGATCGAGTCCTCCGCAGGAAGCCGCCGACCCGCTCAAGCTGTGCGGGCTTCATCGTCCGAAGCATCCGGCAGGCTGATCAGTCCGGTGTTGAAGTCGTAGTCCAGGATCGAGCCATAGCGCCCCCACTCGATGGCTGTCTTCAGAACCGCCTCGGCCTCGTCGGCGGGCAGGCTTTCGCTGAGCAACTGCAGGAACGGGTCTTCCGGAAGCTCGCCGTCGGGCTCCTGTTCGAGGCTCTTGCGGATGTGCGCGACGAGCGGAACCTGAAGCAGGAGCTGTTCGCCGAAGAGCTCTTGACGCGTGGTCCGTTCGCCGTCGACGTAGCGCTTGCCGAGCGGGGTGATGTGCAGGTCGCCCTCGGCGATGCGCGCGAAGCCGAGCATCGACACGGCTTGCGCAAGTGGCAACAGCTCGTCGTCCGTCAGCTCGGTCTCCTCGGCGAGCCTGGGCAGGTCGGCTCGACCGCCGAACATCTCGCCGCCGAGCAGCTCGAGCAGTCCTTCCATGCTGCTGACGTCGGCCTGCGGCAGCCGCTCGACCAGCGTCGGGCGCACGGGCTCTTCCGCGGGCCTGCCGGCGCGGGCGATCGTGGCCGTCATCAGCGCGTAGACCTCGTCGATCAAGCGTCTCACGCCGGTGCTTTCCGGGTCGCGCGGCCGCGGCAGCTGGACCGGCAACTCGGAACGGACCCGGCCCGGGTCGCTGGCAAAGACGAGCACGCGATCCGCCATCAGGACCGCTTCCTCGATGTTGTGGGAAACGATCAGGATTGCCTTCGTCGGCAGCGCTCTGGTCGTCCAGAGCTCGAGGATGTCCTCGCGCAACCGCTCGCCGGTGAGGACGTCGAGCGCGGAGAAGGCCTCGTCCATCAGCAGGACTTCAGGCTCCACCACCAGCGCCCGGGCGATGCCGACCCGCTGTCGCATGCCGCCGGACAGCTCGCGCGGCAGTGCTCCCTCGAAACCGGTCAGCCCGATCAGGTCGATGGCGGATCCAGCGCGCGCTTCGCGTTCTTGCGGCGGGACGCCGCGCGCTTCGAGGCCGAGCTCGACGTTTTGCTGCACGGTCAGCCAGGGAAACAGGGCGAAGGACTGGAACACCATGCTGATGCCGCGCGCCGGACCGAACAAGGGCTGCCCCCGGTAGCGGACATCGCCGGCATCGGCCCGGATCAGTCCGGCCAGGATGCGCAACAAGGTCGACTTGCCCGAGCCCGATTGACCGAGCAGCGAGACGATCTCGCCCTCGACCAATCGGAAGTCGACCCCCTCCAGCACCGAGCGCGCGGTGCCGTCGGCCGACATGAACGACTTGCCGACTCCTTCGAGCTCGATGATGGTGGAAGCCATGGCTCGCGATCGATCAGAAGTGCATGCGGTCTTCGGCCAGCCGATAGAGCCGCCGCCAGACGAAGTGATTCATGGCCATGACGAACAGGCACATCACGCCGATCCCGAGCGCGATCCGGGGGAAATCACCGACCGCCGTCATGTTCGCGATGTAGCTTCCGAGTCCCTGCGCCTGGAGTGTCGTGTCGCCCCAGGTTACATACTCGGCGACGATGCTTGCGTTCCAGGAGCCGCCGCTCGCGGTGATGGCCCCGGTCACGAAGCTCGGAAAGACCGCAGGCAACAGGTACCGACGCCAACGCAACGACCCTGAGAGGCGAAGGTTCTGGGCCGCGTAACGCAGCTCTGTGGGAATGGTCGAAGCACCGGCGATGACGTTGAAGAGAAGGTACCACTGCGTGCCGAGCACCATCAGCGGCGACAACCAGACGTTCGGATCCAGCCGCCATTTGAGGATGAAGATCACCGCCACCGGAAACATCAGATTGGCCGGGAACGCGGCCAGGAACTGCACCGCAGCCTGGAGGCGGCCGGCCCAGCGCGGATTCATGCCGATCCAGATGCCGATCGGCACCCAGACGAGCGCGGCGATCGCGATCAGGAGCACGACCCGAATCATCGTGTAGATGCCGAGCACGAAGACATGGGCCACCTCACTCCAGCCGACCTCCGTGTGGATCAAGCTGAGGAGCTGCCAGGCCGCGAGCAGCACGGCCGCTGCGAATGTTGCATCCCAGACCCGGGCCAGGCGCGTATCGATGGCGGCCGTTCGGGCGAGGATCGAGGTGCCATCGAAGCGCCTCCGGAATGCAGTGAAGCTGCGCTGGAATTCCGTGACGACGCGCGCGCCGATCGCCTGAACGCGGTCGGTCCGGCGCACCCAGGTGAGCAGCCACGAGGTCGCGGCAACGTCGCTGGTGCCCTCCTCGAAGCGGAACTTGTCGGCCCAGGCAAGCAACGGCCTGAAGAACAACTGGTCGTACAAGGCGATGCAGATGAGCATGCCGCCGATCGCCCAGCCGATCGCTGCGAGGTTGCGCTGCTCGATCGCGAGCGCGATGTAGGAGCCGACGCCGGGAAGCTTGATGTTCTGGTTCGACACCGAGATCGCCTCGGAAGCGACGACGAAGAACCAGCCGCCCGACATCGACATCATCATGTTCCAGAGCAGGCCGGGCGTCGCGAAGGGCATCTCGAGGCGCCAGAAACGTTGCCATGGCGAAAGCTGAAAGACCGCAGCCGCCTCGCGCAGTTCCTGCGGCACGGTTCGGAACGACTGGTACAAGCTGAAGGCCATGTTCCAGGCCTGCGAGGTGAAGATGGCGAAGATCGCAGCGCATTCGACGCCAAGCAGATTGCCGGGAAACAGCGCGATGAAGCCCGTGACGGTGATCGAGAGAAAGCCGAGGATCGGAATCGACTGCAGGATGTCGAGCAGAGGGACCATCACGCGCTCGGCCGCCTTGTACTTGGCCGCAATCGCTGCGAATGCGCAACTGAACACGAGCGAGGCGGCAAGCGCGACGAACATGCGCAGCGTCGTTCGCAGCAGGTAGTACGGCAGGTAGGTCGGATCGAGAGTCAAGGCCAGGGTCTCGCCGAGCGCGTACGGCCGGGCCATTTGCGAAGCGCCGAAGGCGAGCAACGCCAGGACGCCGAGGACCAGCGGCAGCAGCGCCCAATCCCAGCGGTTGCCCGTCGCCTCGACGACCTGACGGGGAAAGAAGCGCTTGTCGATCAATTTCGGCCCTGACCTTTCCGTGCCGTCGATCGCAAGACGTCCACGCGTCCTGATCGACGGCGCAGACGGCAGAAAGGGTCAGCGGCACACAAACTGCTGACCCTTTCGAGGAGTGGTGCCGGCGAGAAGAGTCGAACTCCCGACCTTCGCATTACGAATGCGCTGCTCTACCAACTGAGCTACGCCGGCGTCGCGATCTCCGGCCCGAAGGCACGGCTTGCGAGCCGCGCATTCTAGCGGAGCCGCCTCGTCGCGCCCTATTGCAATGCGAAGGGCGGCAGGCGCGGCGTGACCGACGCGTTCTTCAGCGTCGCGTAGACCGGCAGGCCGCCGCGATAGGCCGGATAGTCCTCGCCGGCGATCAGCGGTCGCAGGTAGCGGCGGCACCTCTCGGTGATCGAAAAGCCGTCGTCGCTGATGAAATCACGCGGCATGAACTTCTCGACATTGGCGACATCGGCGAGGTTGGCGACCCCGATCCGGTAGCGATAGGGAATGTCGGAAGTGCGCTCGATCGTCGGCATCACGGCGTTGGCGCCTTTGAGCGCCAGCTCGACGGCGCGCTTGCCGAGCTCGTACGCCTGGCGGACGTCGGTCTTCGAGGCGACGTGCCGCGCCGCCCGCTGCAGGTAGTCGGCGACCGCCCAATGAAACTTGTGGCCGAGCGCGCTCTTGATCATCTGCGCGACGACGGGCGCGGCGCCGCCGAGCTGGGCGTGGCCGAACGCGTCGCGCGTGCCCTGCTCGGCGAGGAACGTGCCGTCTGCGCGATGCGCGCCTTCGGAGACGATGACCGTGCAGTAGCCGTGCTGCTTCACCAGCGCGTCGACCCTGGCGATGAACTTCGCCTCTTCGAACTCGATCTCCGGAAAGAGGATGAGCACCGGGATGCCGTGCTCCTCGATCAGCCCGCCGGCGGCGGCGATCCAGCCGGCGTGGCGGCCCATCACCTCGAGCACGAAGACCTTGGTCGAGGTCCTCGCCATCGAACGGACGTCGAACGACGCTTCGAGCGCCGAGACGGCGACGTACTTGGCCACCGAGCCGAACCCCGGGCAGCAGTCGGTCACCGGCAGGTCGTTGTCGACTGTCTTCGGCACGTGGATCGCCTGCAGCGGGTAGCCCCACTCCTTCGAGAGCTGGCTCACCTTGAAGCAGGTGTCGGCCGAGTCGCCGCCGCCGTTGTAGAAGAACCAGGCGATGTCGTGGGCGCGAAAGACTTCGATCAGCCGCTCGTACTCGCGCCGGTTCTTCTCGGGCGACTTCAGCTTGTAGCGGCAGGAGCCGAACGCGCCCGACGGCGTCGTGCGCAGGGCGCGGATCGCGGCCGCGGACTCCTTGCCGGTGTCGATGAGCTCCTCGGTGAGCGCGCCGATGATGCCGTTGCGGCCGGCGTAGACGTTGCCGATCACGTCCTTGTGGGCGCGCGCGGTCTCGATGACTCCGCACGCCGACGCGTTGATGACGGCGGTGACGCCGCCCGACTGCGCGTAGAACGCGTTCTTCCTTGTGCTCCTGGTGGCCATGGTGGTCCTCACCCCGCGGCGAGCGCGCGCGAGACGATCTCGGTGGTGTCGGTCGAGAGCCTGGCCGAGGCGGCGACGCGCGCGATCGCCGCGCGGGCGGCACTCCGGTACGGCTCGGCGAGCTGCGTCCAGCGGTCGAGCGCGCGGGCGATCCGCGACGCGAGCTGCGGATTGAGCGGGTCGATTTCGAGGATGCGGTCGGCCCAGAATGCATAGCCGGCGGCGTCGACGCGGTGAAAGCCGCCGGGGTTGCCGAGGCAAAACGAGCCGATCAGGCTGCGCGCACGGTTCGGGTTGGCGATGCTGAACTCGGGGTGATGGAGCAGCGCCCGGACGCGCTCGAAGACCTTGCCACCACTCTCGGGCGCCATCGCCTGGAGCGTGAACCACTTGTCGACGACGAGAGGATCGCCCTCGGAGATGGCCAGGAAGCGGTCGAGCGCCGGATCGGCCAGCTCGGAGCCCGAGAACAGCAGCGCCGTCAGCGCGCCCTGGCGCAAGGTCATGTTCGATGCATCCTTGACGCGCTGATAGGCGCGACCCGGCCAGACCGGGTCGTCGCGGTCGGCCGCGTCGAGACAGAGCATCGCCAGGCTCAGGTTGGCGAGGGCGCGGTAGCCCGACTGCACCGGGTCCGGCGAATACCCGTCGCTCACCTGGTGTGTCTCGAACGCCCATTCCCAGTCGGCGCGCAGTGCCCGCGCGAGGGCGAGCTTCATCGCTTCGCGCGCGGCGTGGATGCGTTGCGGGTCGACGCTGTCGAGCTGCTCGGCGACGTACGACTCGCTCGGCAGCGTCAGCACGAGCTCCTTGAAGGCCGGATCGAGCTCGGGGTGGCGCAGCACCTCGCGCATCGCCGAGACGAAGCCCGAGTCGAGCGCGCCCGCGTCGGCGTCGCCGCGGACGACCGCGAGCAGCCGCTGGATCGCGAGCCGCTGGCCGGCCTCCCAGCGGTTGTACGGATCGCTGTCGTGGCAAAGCAGGACGAGCAGGTCGGCGTCGCTCAGCCCGTCGACGAGCATGATCGGCGCCGAGAAGCCGCGCAGCAACGAGAGGACCGGCGGCTGGTCGACGTCGACGAAGGTAAAGAACGATCGCGGCTCGTCGAGGACGAGCACGCGCGAGGCGGCTGCGGCGGCCTGAGGCTCGTCCTCGAGGCGGAGCGCGATCGCGCGGCCGTCGCGGCCGACGAGGCCCATCGCGAGCGGGATGACGAATGGCTCGTGCATCGCCCCCGATGCCGACGTCGGCGCCTGCTCGAGGCCGAGCGTGTAGGTCCGGGTCGGCGCGTCGTAGCGGCCGCGCGCCGTCACCCTGGGCGTTCCGGCCTGCGAGTACCAGCGCTTGAATTGCGGCAGCAGCCGCGCGAGGTCGCTGTGCGGATTGGCATCGGCGACGGCTTGGGCGAAGTCGTCGCACGTCACCGCCTTGCCGTCGTGACGATCGAAATAGAGCGTCATCCCCTTCGCGAACCCGGCGCGGCCGACCAGGGTCTGCATCATGCGGACGACCTCGGCGCCTTTCTCGTAGACCGTGGTCGTGTAGAAGTTGTTGATCTCGACGTAGCTCTCGGGCCGCACCGGATGCGCCATCGGGCCGGCGTCCTCGGGGAACTGGAGCGTGCGCAGGTTCCTCACCGCGCCGATTCGGATCACCGCGCGCGCGGTCGCGGTCGCGGCCATGTCCATCGAGAACTCCTGGTCGCGAAAGACCGTCAGGCCTTCCTTCAGGCTCAGCTGGAACCAGTCGCGGCAGGTGATGCGGTTACCGGTCCAGTTGTGGAAATACTCGTGGCCGACGACCGACTGGATCGCCGCGAAGTCGGCATCGGTCGCGGTCGCCGCACTGGCGAGCACGTAGCGCGTGTTGAAGATGTTGAGGCCCTTGTTCTCCATCGCGCCCATGTTGTAGTCGCCGACCGCGACGATCATGAAGCGATCGAGGTCAAGCTCGAGGCCGAACCGCGCCTCATCCCAGACGACCGCGGCGATCAGCGAGGCGAGCGCGTGCTCGGTCTTGTCGAGGTCGCCGCGCCGCACGTGGATCTGCAGCAAGTGGTCGTTGCCGGCGCGCGAGCGGACCCGCTGCTCGCGGGCGACGAGGTCGGCGGCGACGAGCGCGAACAGGTAGCTCGGCTTCGGGAACGGATCGTGCCAGCGCGCGAAATGGCGCCCGTTGTCGAGCTCGCCCTGCTCGACGAGGTTGCCGTTCGAGAGCAGGACCGGATACGCCGCCTTGTTGGCACGCAGCAGCACCGAGTACTCGGCCATGACGTCTGGCCGGTCGAGGAAGTAGGTGATGCGCCGGAAGCCCTCGGCCTCGCACTGCGTGAAGAAGCCCCCGCCCGACGTGTACAGCCCGGACAGCTGGGTGTTCTTCTCGGGCGCGCAGGTGTTGCGAATCTCGAGCGTGAAGCTGCCCTCGGGCAGGTTGTCGATCACGAGGAGTCCCTCCTCATGACGAAACGACACCGGCTCTCCGTTCGCCAAGCAGCGCGTCAGCGTGATGTCCCTGCCGTGCAGCCTGAGCGCACCCGGGGCAGCGCCGCCGTTGCGTTCGATCTGCATCCGGCTCGTGACCATCGTCTTCGCCGGGTCGAGGTCGAACGTCAGGTCGACCTTGCGGATCCAGTACGGCGGCGGCGCGTAGTCTTCGCGGCGCACGAGAGGAGCGGTGCCTTCGCGCATGGTCGTTGTCTCCGATCTTCGATTCGTTGTGTTCGGCCCGGGATCGCAGTCTGCCCCGCTCAGACGCCCTGCTTCAGGCTGGCCTCGATGAAGACGTCGAGGTCGCCGTCGAGAACCTTCTGCGTGTTGCTGACCTCGACGTTGGTGCGCAGGTCCTTGATCCGGCTCTGGTCGAGGACGTAGCTCCTGATCTGGTGCCCCCAGCCGACGTCGGTCTTGGTGTCCTCGAGCTTCTGCTGCTCGGCCATGCGCTTCCTCATCTCGTGCTCGTAGAGGCGCGAGCGCAGCATCTGCCAGGCCTCGTCGCGGTTCCTGTGCTGCGAGCGATCGTTCTGGCACTGGACGACGATTCCGGTCGGGATGTGCGTCAGGCGAACCGCCGAGTCGGTCTTGTTGATGTGCTGGCCGCCGGCGCCCGACGCGCGGAAGGTGTCGACGCGGACGTCGGCCGGGTTGATGTCGATCTCGATCGAGTCGTCGACCTCGGGATAGACGAACAGGCTCGCGAAGCTCGTGTGGCGGCCGCCGCTCGAATCGAACGGGCTCTTTCGCACCAGCCGGTGGACGCCCGTCTCGGTGCGCAAGAGGCCGAACGCGTACTCGCCTTCGACCTTGATCGTCGCGCTGCGGATGCCGGCGACGTCGCCCTCCGTCTCTTCCATCACCTCGGTCTTGAAGCCCTTTTTCTCGCAGTACTTGAGGTACTGGCGCAGCAGCATCGCCGCCCAGTCGCATGCCTCGGTGCCGCCGGCGCCGGCCTGGATGTCGATGAAGCAGTTGCTCGGGTCGGCCGGGTTGTCGAACATGCGGCGAAACTCGAGCTGGGCGATCGTCGCCTCGAGCCTTGCCGCATCGGAGTCGATCGACAGCAGGCTGCCGTCGTCGCCGTCGGCCTTCGACATCTCGTACAGCTCGCGGCTGTCGGCGAGATTCGTGCTCAGGTGGTCGATCGTCGCCACCACCGTGTCGAGCGAGCGCTTCTCGCGGCCGAGATCCTGCGCCCGCTGGGGCTCGTTCCAGACGTTCGGATTCTCGAGGGCGGCGTTGACCTCGTTCAGCCGCAGCGCTTTGCGGTCGTAGTCAAAGATACCCCCGGAGGTCTTCGGTGCGCCGGGTCAGGTCGGCGACCCGGTTGCCGATGGCATTGATGTGTTCGACGTCCATGGTGGGCTCTTCAGGTCGAGGCGCTTCGCGGAGGGCGCGATTCTGACAGGAACGCCTCGATCAGCCGGGCGATGTCCTCGGGGCGGTCGTGGTGCAGCATGTGCCCGGCCGGCCCGACGACGTGGCGCTCGACGTCGGCGACGAGATTCAGCCGCTCATGGAACTCGGCCTTGCTGTAGCGATCGCCCCACCAGACCGAGAGATCGGTGCGGTCGCCCTCGACCCACAGCACCGGCGCGGTGATCCGCTTCCAGCACTCGAGCCACTCGTCGACCTGGGCGATGAGCGGGCTCATCCGCTTGTGGTCCGGGTCGGCGAGGAGCGCGCGCGGGCCGGCGTCGTCGTCGGTGACGGGTCGCGACCAGTGCGATGCGAGCCACGCCGCGCGGTCGGCGCGAAGCAGCGGGTTGGTCTGCGTCAGCCGGCCGGCAACCGCGGCGAGGTCTTCGTACGGGCGCAGCTGCATCGGCTTTTTCAGCTGGTCGAGCCATCTCGCGATCCGCGTCGGCGCCTGCTGTGGCTTCGAGCGCGGCATGCCGAAGCCTTCGAGGTTGACGAGCCGACGCACGTTGTGCGGCCGGATGCCGGCGTAAAGCATCGCCACGTTGGCACCCATGCTATGACCGAGCAGGTCGACCGGCGAGCGCTCGACGCCGAACAAGGCGTCGAGAAGCAGCTCGAGGTCGCCGAGATACTCGGGGAAGAAGTAGGTGTCGGCCTCGGGCGTGTCGCTGGCGCCGAAGCCCCGCCAGTCGAGCGCGATGACGTGGCGCTCCTCGGCAAACGAATCGACGACGAACTGGAACGACGCGGCGACGTCCATCCAGCCGTGCAACATCACGAGCGGCGGCCGCTCCGAGCGGTCGAGCCCCGCGTCGCCCCAGACGAGGACGTGCTGGCGAAGGCCGCGCACGTCGATGAAGCGGCCGCGCGCGGGGCGTCGCGGCTGGTAGGACGGTGCTGGAGTCACCCTCGCACTGTAGGCGAGGGGCTCTCCGTGCGCGTCAGCTCGTTGCACGGCGACGCCAGTGGCCCGAACCCGTGCCGGCCGATGCCACCCAGCAGCAACGCGACGGGGTCGGCAGGCAGAATCGGACCATGACCAGCACCACTGATTTCTCCCTGCGTTCCGCCGAGCGACGCGATGTCGACGCCATCGTCACGCTGATCCGCGGCCTCGCCGAGTTCGAGAAGCTGAGCCACCTGCTCGAGGTCACCTCCGACAAGCTCGCGCTGCACCTGTTCGGGCCGCGACCCGTCGTCGAGGCGATCGTCGCCGAGCGCGCCGGGCGCGTCGTCGCGTTCGCGCTCTTCTTCACCAACTTCTCGACCTTCCTCGCCAAGCCCGGCCTCTATCTCGAGGACCTCTTCGTCGAGCCCGCCCACCGCGGCTGCGGCATCGGCCAGGCGCTGCTCGAGCAGCTCGCCCGGCTCGCTGCCGCACGCAGTTATGGCCGCTTCGAGTGGAGCGTCCTCGATTGGAACGAGGGCGCGATCCGTTTCTACCAGCGCATGGGCGCCACGGTGATGCCCGACTGGCGGATCTGCCGCATCGCCGGCCAGGCGCTCGACGCGTATCGGGCGCCGCCGCCATGACGGAGGCAGCGGCCGATCGCTACGCCGAGCTTCACGCCGGCTTTCGCTGGCACGTTCCGCACGACTTCAACATCGCCGAGGCGTGCTGCACGCGCTGGGCGCGCGAGCGGCCCGACGCGGTCGCGATCCGCTTCGAGGACGAGCACGGCGTGCGCACCGACTACAGCTACGGAGCGCTCGATCGCGAGGCCGACCGGCTCGCCGCGGCGCTTCGTCGGCGCGGCGTCGCTCGCGGCGACCGCGTCGCGCTGGTGCTGCCGCAGCGCTTCGAGACGGCGGTCGCGCACATTGCGCTCTACCGCCTCGGCGCAATCGCGATGCCGCTGTCGATGCTGTTCGGGCCCGACGCGCTCGAGTACCGCATCGGCGACAGCGATGCGCGGCTGGCGATCGTCGACGAGAGCGGCATCGCCAACGTGCGCGCCGCGAGGCCGCTTTGTCCGCACCTTGCGACGGTGGTCGCGGTCGGCGCCGCGCACGGCCAGGGCGACATCGACTGGACCGAGCTCCTGGGCGATGAGCGGGCGTCGTTCACGGCTGCGCCGACGAGCGCCGACGACCCCGCGGTCCTGATCTACACCAGCGGCACGACCGGGCCGCCGAAGGGAACGCTGATCCCGCACCGGGCTCTGATCGGCAACCTGCCGGGATTCGTCTGCAGCCAGAACTGGTTCGCGCAGGACGATGCCGTCTTCTGGTCACCGGCCGATTGGGCGTGGACTGGGGGACTGATGGATGCGCTACTGCCGACGCTGTACTTCGGCCGCGAGATCGTCGCCCTGCAGCGGCGCTTCGCGCCCGAGCTCGCGTTCGAGGTGATGGAGCGCCATCGCGTGACGCACACCTTCCTCTTTCCGACCGCGCTGAAGGCGATGATGAAGGCAGTGCCGGCGCCGCGCGATCGCTTCTCGCTCTGGCTGCGCGCGATCATGAGCGCCGGCGAGGCGGTCGGCGACGCCGTCTTCGCCTGGTGCCGCGATGCGCTCGGTGTCGTGGCGAACGAGATGTTCGGCCAGACCGAGATCAACTACATCGTCGGCAACTGTGCGGTGCGCTGGCCGGCACGTGCCGGCAGCATGGGGCGCCCCTACCCGGGGCACCGCGTCGCCGTCCTCGACGACGACGGCCGCGAGTGCCCGCGTGGAACGCCGGGCGACGTCGCGCTGCATCGGCGCGACGTCCACGGCGACCGCGACCCGATCTTCTTCCTCGGCTACTGGAAACGCGACGACGCGACGCGCGCGAAGTTCACCGGCGACGTCGACGACAGCTGGTGTCGCACCGGCGACACCGCGGTCATGGACGACGACGGCTACCTCTGGTACCAGGGCCGCAGCGACGACGTCTTCAAGGCGGCCGGCTACCGGATCGGCCCGAGCGAGGTCGAGAACTGCCTGGTCAAGCACCCGGCGGTGGCCAACGCTGCCGTTGTGCCGAAGCCCGACCCCGAGCGCGGCGCGCTCGTCAAGGCGTTCGTCGTCGTCGCGCCGGGCCATGTTGCATCAGCCGAGCTCGCGCACGAGCTGCAGGCGCATGTCCGCGGCAAGCTCGCGCCCTACGAGTACCCGAAGGAGATCGAGTTCATCGACGCCTTGCCGATGACGACGACCGGCAAGGTGCAGCGGCGCGTGCTGCGGTTGCGCGAAGAGGAAAGGGCGAAGGCGCCGCGGTCGTCGTGACCGGCGCGCCTCCGCGCTCGGCAGGCGGCCGGCTACTTGACCTGGCCTCGCAGCTCGCCGCCGGGATTCGCGGCGGTGTGCAGATTGACGTACCAGAGGCCCTGCTTGACCTGGTCGACCTGTGTCGGCGTCAGCGTCGCCGAGCCGACGATCGGGCTGGCGAGCGGGCCGGCGAACGGCACCACGACGCCGGCGTTGGCGCCCGGGGCGGCCGGGCCGTGGAAGTGGCCTGCGGTCACCGGGCCCGTCGTTCCCGAGTAGGTGACGTTCCACTTGATGACGTTGCCGTCGAGCTCGACGCGTGCCGTCCCCGAGCCCGTGCTGGCGTTCGGGGGCACCTCGTTCTTGCCAGCAAGCGGAACCGACATCACGCCGGCCATGCCCTTGTCGCGATCCATCATGCCGCAGCCGGCGATGGCGAGTGCGCCGGCGACGAGGAGGGTGGCGAGTGCGAAACGACGAGCGATCATGAAGCGGTCTCCTGCAGTGTCGGGCCGAAGCGAGATGGCCAGGGGCCCGGTTGGCGGGCGATGATAGAGCGTTCCTTCGCGCGGCGCCTCGTGGCGCACCCCTATGAATCCGGTCTCGCTCGTCGCCATGGCCAAGGAGGCGTTCGCTGCCTGGGTCGACGACTATGCGCCGAGCATGGGCGCGGCGCTCGCCTACTACACCCTGTTCTCGTTCGCGCCGCTTCTCCTCATCGCCGTGTCGATCGCCGGCCTCGTCTTCGGCCCCGACGCGGCACGCGGCGAGATCTTCGCCCAGCTGCGCGACATGATCGGCGACGACGGCGCCGCCGCGGCGCAGAGCCTGCTGCAGAGCGTCAACCGGCCGGCACAGGGCCTCGTGGGCACGATCTTCGGCCTCGGCACGCTCGTGATCGGCGCCGCCAGTGTGTTCGGCGAGCTGCAGAACTCCCTCGACCGCATCTGGCGGGCGCCGCCCCGCGGCAGCGGCTCGGGGCTGTGGACGCTCGTCCGGGTCCGCCTGCTGTCGTTCGGAATGATCCTCGGCATCGGCTTCCTGCTCATCGTCTCGCTCGTCGCGAGCGCCGCGATCGCCGCGTTCGGCAAGCGCTACGCGAACGCATTCGGCGGCTGGGCCCTCCTTGCCGAGGCGTTGAACTTCGCGATCAGCCTGGTCGTGATCACCGTGCTGTTCGCGATGATCTACAAGATCCTGCCGCGGGTGCGAATCGGCTGGCGCGACGTCTGGACCGGCGCCGCCGTCACGGCGCTGCTGTTCGTGATCGGCAAGTCGATGATCGGGCTCTATCTCGGCCACAGCGGCGTCGCCTCGGGATTCGGCGCCGCCGGGTCTTTGATCGTCCTGATCGTCTGGACGTACTACTCGGCTCAGGTCTTTCTCCTCGGCGCCGAGTTCACGCACGTCTACGCGCACGTGCGCGGTTCGCGTCGCGACGCTGCCGACGCCGACGAAAGCGCCGGCGAGGATCGCCGCGCTGCGATCGAGCGCTCGCGTGCCGCGCTCGCGGCGGAGTTGCGTCGCAAGCGCTGATCGGGCGCGCTCCGGATATCCTCTTCCGCGGGAGTCGAACCTTCACGCCAGAGAATGACGCGCCCGAACTTCGTCTTCATCGTCGCCGACGACCTCGGCTTCGCCGACCTCGGCTGCTACGGCGGGCGCGGTTCGGTGTCGCCGGTGCTCGACCGGATGGCCGCCGACGGCGTCCGTTTCACGCAGGGCTATGCGAACTCGCCGGTCTGCTCGCCGACCCGCTTTGCGCTGATGACGGCGCGCTACCAGTACCGCCTGCGCGGCGCC
>DATAYY010000070.1:0-61956 GCA_036272325.1 Caldimonas sp.
GCAAGTTCGCGTGGGCCGAGCGCGCCGACCTCGACCGCGCGCTCGCCGCCGCCGACAAGGGCTTCCAGACCTGGAAGAAGGTCTCCGCCTACGAGCGCTCGAAGATCATGAGAAAGGCCGCCGAGCTGCTGCGCGAGCGCCTGCAGATGGTCGCCGAGATCATGACGATGGAGCAGGGCAAGACCGTCGCCGAGGCGAAGGGCGAGATCCTGAATGGCGCCGACACGATCGAGTGGTTCGCCGAGGAGGGCAAGCGCACCTACGGGCGCGTCATCCCGGCGCGCGCCGAGGGCGTCTATCAGCTCGTCGTCAAGGAACCGGTCGGGCCGGTCGCCGCGTTCACGCCGTGGAACTTCCCGATCAACCAGATCGTGCGCAAGCTGTCGGCGGCGCTCGCCGCCGGCTGCTCGATCATCGTCAAGGCGCCCGAGGAAACGCCGGGCTCGCCCGCGGAGCTGATTCGCGCCTTTGCCGACGCCGGCGTTCCGGCGGGCGCGGTCAATCTGGTCTACGGCGACCCAGCCGAGATCTCGTCGTACCTGATTCCGCATCCGGTCATCCGCAAGATCTCGTTCACCGGTTCGACGGTCGTCGGCAAGCAGCTCGCCGCGCTCGCGGGCCAGCACATGAAGCGCGTCACGATGGAGCTCGGCGGCCACGCGCCGGTGATCGTCTTCGACGACGCCGATGCCGCCGTCGCGGCGAAGGTGATGGCGGCGAGCAAGTTCAGGAACGCCGGCCAGGTCTGCATTTCGCCGACGCGATTTCTGGTCCAGGAAGGGATCTACAAGACCTTCGTCGAGCAGTTCGCCGCCAACGCCAAGGCGCTCAAGGTTGGCAATGGGCTCGACAAGGACGTCAAGATGGGCGCGCTCGCGAATCCGCGCCGCTCCCGAGCGATGGAAGCCAATCTCGAGGATGCCGGCAAGCACGGCGCCAGGGTCGTCGCCGGCGGCCATGCGATCGGCGACAAGGGCAACTTCTGGGAGCCGACGGTCGTCGCCGAGCTGCCGAACGATGCCAGGGCGATGAACGAGGAGCCCTTCGGGCCGCTGGCGATCATCAACCCGTTCCGCACTTTTGACGATGCCGTCAAGGAGGCGAACCGGCTACCGTTCGGCCTCGCCGCGTACGCGTGGACGAAGTCGGCGAAGACCGCGAACGCGATCGCCAATGCCGTCGAGACGGGAATGATCTCGATCAACCACGTTGGCCTCGGCATCCCCGAGACGCCGTTCGGCGGCGTCAAGGATTCGGGCTACGGCTCGGAGGGCGGCAGCGAGGCGATCGAGTCGTACCTCAACCCGAAGTTCGTGTCGCAGGCAGGGCTCTGAGAGGCGGCGCCGCCGCCTGCCCTGCCAGGAGTGTCCACATGCCCCGCTATGTCATCGAGCGTACCTTCCCGGACGGGCTCCGGATTCCGCAGACCGAGGTCGGCGCGCGGGTCTGCCGCGGCGTTATCGCCAACAACGCGAAGGAAGGCGTGACCTGGCTGCATTCCTACGTCACGCAGGACCGTCGCAACACCTTCTGCCTCTACGAGGCGCCTTCGCCGGATGCGATCAGAAGTGTCGCCGCGAAGAACGGCCTGCCGGTCGACCGGATCACCGAGGTCTCGGTGCTCGACCCGTACTTCTTCCGCGCCGAGGGCTGATGGCGATCGAGCTGACGAAGGAGGCGAAGAAGGAGGCGATCGCGTCGATCGAGCGCTGGTTTCGGGAAGAGCGCGAAGAGCGGATCGGCAACATCGCTGCTGGCGCGCTGCTCAACTTCGTGCTCGAGGAGATCGCGCCGTCGATCTACAACAAGGCCGTCGCCGACGTCCAGGAGCGGCTCGGCGCTCGCGTCGCCGAGCTCGACATCGAGATCCACGAAGACGAATTTGCCTACTGGGCCAAGCGCAAGCCCGGCCGGCGCTGACCAAGCGAGGACCGCGATGGGCGAGCTGCTCGAGCGCGATGGCCCGCTCGCGGCGCTGACGGCCGCCGCCGACGCTGCGGCGCGAGGCGATGGCCGCACGCTGCTGGTGAGCGGCGAGGCCGGGATCGGCAAGACGTCGATGCTCGAGCGCTTCGGCGCCAACCTCGGCCGCGGCCGCATTCTCTGGGGCGCGTGCGAGGCGCTGGCGACGCCGCGTCCGCTCGGCCCGCTGCACGACGTCGCAGCTGCCGCCGGCAGTGCAGTGCGCGCGGCGCTCGCCCGCGCCGGCGATCGCGCGGCGCTGTTCGCAGCGGTCCTCGACGAGCTGGCGCGACCGCCGGCGCCGACGGTGATGGTCTTCGAGGACCTCCACTGGGCCGACGCCGCAACGCTCGACCTTGTCAAGTACCTCGGCCGCCGCATCCAGCACGTCCCTGCGCTGCTCGTTCTCAGCCATCGCGACGACACCGCGTCGCTCGACAAGCTGCGCGACGTTCTCGGCAACCTGCCGCCGGCGCATGTGACGCGGCTGCTGGTGCCGCCGCTGTCGCGCACTGCGGTCGAACGGCTCGCGGCCGGTGCCCGGCGCCGCGACGGCGGCGGCGTCCACGCCGCGACCGGCGGCAACGCGTTCTTCGTCGCCGAGGTGTTGCGCCACGGCGGCGCGACGGGCGATGTTCCGGTGACGGTTCGCGACGCGGTGCTCGCGCGCGCCGCGATGCTGTCGGCCGACGCACACGATCTGCTGCAGCTCGTTGCGATCGTTCCTCGCCAGGTCGACCTTGGCCTCGTCGGCGACGTGCTCGCGCCGTCGACGGCGACGATCGAGGTGTGCCTGGCGAGCGGGCTGCTCGTCGCCGACAGTGCGAACCTGCGTTTTCGCCACGAGCTGGCGCGCACCGCGATCGAGGAGGCGATCGCCCTCCCGCGCGCCGCGGCGTTGCACCGCCGCGTCCTCGCCGCACTCGAGGCGCGCCCGCAAGGCGAGGCCTCGCTCGCGGCGCGTGCCCATCACGCGCAGAAGGCGGGCGACGGTGACGCGATCCGGCGCTGGTCGCCGCCCGCAGCGCGCGAGGCGGCGCTGCGCGGCGCGCGGCGCGAGGCGGCCGCGCATTGCCGCGCCGCCCTCGAGCACGGCAGCCGCCTCGCCGTGGCTGAGCGCGCCGCGTTGCTCGACGAGCTGGCGACGCACTGCTTCGAGCTCAACGAGCTCGAGCCGGCGATCGCCGCGCGCGAGGCGGCGATCGAGCTGCACGGCGTCGGCGGCGACATCGAGCGGCAGAGCGAGGCGCTCGCCGCGCACGCGATGTCGCTCGTGCGGGCGCTGCGCAACGCCGACGCCGACGCGGCGGGCCGACGCGCGCTCGACCTCGCCGCGACGTTGCCGCCGGGCCGCGCCCTCGCCAGGGCGCAGACGACCGAGTCGTACCTGCGTATGCTCAACCGCGACTACGACGACGCGATCACGTGGGGGCAGAAGGCGATCGCGCTCGCCGAAGGCGCCGGCGACCTCGCGACGCTTGCGCGCGCCTACCTGACGCTCGGCGCGGCGACGATGTTCGTCGATTACGCGCAGGGCTGCGCGCACGTCGACAGGAGCCTCGAGCTCGCGCGCTCGCTCGACGACGGCGGCGCAGGCGTCGCCGACGCGCACGTCATGCTCGGCACCGCCTCGGGCGAACTGCACGAGTTCGCCGCCGCCGAGCGCTATCTCGAGGCCGGGATCGCGTTCGCCCGCGCTCACGACCTCGACCGCCTTGCCGGCTACATGGAAGGCTGGCAGGCGCTGTGCGACGTCCACCGGGGCCGCTGGGTGCTCGCCGGCGAGCGCGCCAACGTCGTCGTCGCGCGCGAGCTCGGTGGCACGACCAATCGCGTCGTCGCGCTGCTCGCGCTCGGCCGTCTGCGAACGCGGCGCGGCGATCCCGGCGCAGCCGCCGTTCTCGATGAGGCGCTCGAGCTCGCGTTGCGCAGCGGCACGCTGCAGCGCCTCGGCCCCGTCTGCGCGGCGCGCGCCGAAGCGGCGTGGCTCGACGGCGATGGCGAGCGCGCCGCGCGCGAGGCCGAACGCGCGTTCGACCTCGCCGTCGCCAAGCGGCATCCCTGGCTGCTCGGCGAGCTCGCGTTCTGGCGCCATCGCGCCGGTGCACTGACGGCGCCGCCGCGCGGTTCCGCGGCGCCATTTCGGCTGCAGATAGCGGGCCGCGCGACCGACGCCGCGGCGGCGTGGCGCGCGATGGGCTGCGCGTACGAGGAGGCGCGCGCGCTCGCCGACGGCGACGAGCCAGCGCAGCGCGCCGCGCTCGCGATCCTCGATCGGCTCGGCGCCAAGCCTCTCGCCGATCGTGTCCGCCGGCAGATGCGCCAGTCCGGAGTCCGCGCGGTGCCGCGCGGCGCAGTGACGGCGACGCGCAGCAACGAGGCCGGCCTCACTGCGCGCGAACTCGAGGTGCTCGCGCTCGTCGCCGACGGCTGTCGCAATGCGCAGATCGCCGATCGCCTGTCGCGCTCGGCGCGCACGGTCGAGCATCATGTCGAATCGATCCTCGCCAAACTCGGCGTGGCGTCGCGGACAGAGGCTGTCGCGGCGGCGCGCCGGATCGGCCTGCTCGCCAAGAATGGGTAGCCCGTCGGCGTGAAATGGGGAGCGCCACCCTCGGTGGCGGCGCTCCGGCTTCCTATCGTGCCGGCACGGTCCGATCGTGGGCCGCGTCCACACGAAGAGGAAACCATGTCGCGCTATCTCGTCGAACGCACCTTTCCCTCCGGCCTCTCGATTCCGCAGACCGAAGCAGGCGCCAGAATCGTCCGCACCGTCGTCGAGGCAAACGCCAGGGATGGCGTCACCTGGGTCCACTCCTACGTGACGCCGGATCGGCAGAAGACGTTCTGCATCTACGACGGCCCGTCGCCCGAGGCGATCCGCACGGTCGCCGAGCGCAACCAGCTGCCGGTCGACCGCATCACCGAGGTCTCGGTGCTCGACCCGTACTTCTACCGGGCCTGACGCCGGCGGCCGGAGAAAGCGGCGCTGCCGGCGCTCAGCCGATCAGCGCCGGCAGCCAGGTGGCGATCGTCGGCACGAGGAAGACGAGCGCCAGCAGCAGCACGCTCATGACGAGGAACGGCACGACGGCGCGGAAGATGTCGAGCATCGTCACCTCCGCCGGCGCGACGCCCTTCATCGTCATCAGCAGCAAGCCGTGCGGCGGCAGCAACAGGCCCATCTGCATGCAGATCAGGAACAGCACGCCGAACCAGACCAGGTCGACGCCGAGCGCCTGCACGACGGGCATGAAGATCGGCAGCGTGATCATCATCATGCTCACCTGATCGACGAAGACGCCGAGGAAGATCAGCATCAGCATCATCCCTGCGATCACCGCCCACGGCGCGAGGCCGGCACCCGTGATCGTCTGCGAGAGCCCGTTCGACGCGCCCGAAAACGAGAGGATCTGCGCGAACGTCGTCGCGCCGACGATGATGAAGAGGATCATCGCCGAGATCGCGACCGTGCCCTTGAGCGAGGCGAACAGGATGCGGACGCTGAGGGCGCGATAAGCGAGCGCGAAGATTATCGTCGCCAGCGCGCCGAGCGCGGCCGACTCGGTCGGCGTTCCCCAACCGGCGGCCATCGCGCCGACGACGACGCCGAAGATCGAGACCAGCGGCAGCACGTAGAGCAGGAAAGGCTTGAAGCGGGCAAAGCCCGGATGCGACACGAGCGGCACGTTCGGTGCGAGGCTCGGCTTCATCTTCACGCGCACGATGATCCAGGCGACGAAGGCGACCGACAGCACCAGCCCCGGAACGACGCCGCCGATCAGCAGCTTCGAGATCGAGATTCCCGACAGCGACCCGAGCAGGACGGTGAGCGCCGACGGCGGGATCAGCATGTCGACGGCGCCGATCGCCATCACCGGCCCGCACGCGAGTCGGGGGTCGTAGCCGCGCGCGAGCATGACCGGCACCATCAGCGAGCCGAGCATCGCGGTCGTTGCGATCGTCGATCCCGAGATCGCCGAGAACACGGTGCCGGCGACGACGGCGACCACGGCGAGCCGCCCCGGCACCTGCGCGATCAGCCGCTCGATGCCGTCGATCACCTTGACGGCGAGGCCGGTGTGGAACAGCACCTCGCCCATCAGGACGAAGAGCGGGATCGGCGTCAGCGAGAAGCTCATCACCGAGCTGACGCTGTTCCTCGCGAGCTGCGCCAGGCCGGGCTCGCCGCCGAGCCAGAGCCAAGCGCCGAGCAAGTTGATGGCGAGGAACGCGAACGCGACCGGCAAGCCGACGAAGAGGAGCACCGTCGAGCCTGCGAGCAGCAGCCAGGCCGCGCCGACCCAGCCGATCACCTCTTGCTCCTCATGCGGCGCTCACCGCATCGTCGCGCGGCCCGACCTCGGCGCGCGCAAGCCGGCGCATGCGAAAGACGAACTCGATCGCAAGCAGCGCGAAGCAGATCGGCAACGGCGCGAGGAACCACCACTCCGGCATGACGAGCGTCTTGATCGAGAGCGCCGCGCTCTGCTGGCTTTGCCACGCCGCCGAGCTGCCGTAGACGACCAGCCACAGGCACGACGCGAGGCCGAGCAGATCGGCGACCCACTCGCACGCGTACGCCGTGCGTGCCGGCAGGATGCGCAGGACGATGTCGACCCGGATGTGGCGGCCCTCGCGCAGCAGCCACGGCGCGGCAAGCAGCGTGATCGCGTAGAGCAGCAGCTCGGAGATCTCGTTGCTCCAGGCGATGCCGCGCGGCATGCCTGGCAGGGCGACGTTCCTGGTCAGCACATCGGCGCAGATGATCGCCACCATCGCCAGCAGGACGAGGCTCGCGAGCAGCGCGAGGCCCTCGATCAGCGCACCGAAGGCTTGCTCGAGCGCCGCCGATGCGCTGGGCTTCACTTCGAGGTCAGCGTCTTCAGCTTCTTGGCGAACTCTGGGTTGGCCTTCATCGCGCCGGCCCAGCCCAGGTCGTACGCCTTGTCGACGAAGGCCTTGGTGCCGGCGTCATCGAAGCGGATCGCCTGGATGCCGGCCTTTTCCTGGCGCGCCGTCTCGTCCTTCGCGTATTGCGCCCAGAAGCCATTCATCGCTTCGAGCGCGAGCGCCTGCTTGTCGAGGAACGCCTTCTGCTTCGGCGTCAGCCGCTGGTAGGCGTCCAGATTCATGACGATCGAGACCTCGGCGTCGTAGAAGCCGGGATCGACGCGGTACTTCGTCTTCTCCTGCCAATTGAGATCGAAGATGCCGCCGATCGGCCAGCCGTAGCCGTCGACCACGTTCCTCTCGAGCGCCGTGTAGACCTCGCCCGGCGGTGTCGTCACGACGTTGGCGCCGAGCGCGGCGAAGAAGTCGCGGTAGACCGGCGTGATGCGGATCTTCAGCCCGGCGAGGTCGGGCTTGTCGATCTTCTTGTTGAGGTAGAGATGGAACGGCTGGTTCTCGACCATCCGCGCCAGATAGACCATGTGGCCCTTCTGCATCCAGAACGCGTTGATCGCTGCATAGGCGCCGTTCTTGCGCTGCTCGGCGATCGGAATCTGGGTGAGCTTCAGGAAGTCGGCTTCCGGCATGACGTTGGTGTAGAACGCGCCGGTCGAAAGTGCCAGGTCGACGACGCCGCTCTTGACCGCGTTGCCGGCCTCGAAGGTCGGGATCGCCTTCGGCCCGCCGATGAAGTTGATCTGCAGCGTGCCCTTGCCCTCGGCGTTGAACTGCTGGAGCCACTTCTGCAGGTGAACGACGTAGATGCCGTTCTCGGCGAAGGCGCTGACCATCCTGAGCGTCGTCTCCTGCGCGAGAGCTGCCGGTGCAGCGAGCGTCGCGAAAGCGGCGCAGAAAGAGAGCAGGACTTGGCGAATGTCGTTCATGGCAAACGGCTCTGGCGAGAGGACGAAGGGCGCGCGGGCGAGCTCCGACTCTGCCGTGCCCACGAAGCCGTGGGCACGGGGTTTGTCTGGAGCCCGCCGGCGCCGGGCCTCCCACTGGCCGCTGATCTCAGCGCGGGCGGTTTGCCGCGTAGGAAGCGCTGCGCGCCGGATCACCGCGGGCGTGCCATTCAACCGGGCCCATGCCTTCGCCGGCAGGGATCAGCTCGCCACGCTGGCGTGCCACGCGAACGCTGTCCTTCACCTCGGCACGGGCGAGGAACGACAGCGTCGACGGCGCTTCGAGGCGCATGCCCTGGCCGGCGGGAACGAGCTCGCCGCTGGCACGCGCCAGCAGCACCTCGTTGCGGACGTCCTGGCGGCTGCGTTGTGCGCCGGCCGTGATGCGTGCGGCGAACGGCTCCGTCGCCTCACCGGCTGGGATCAGATCGTGCGCGGCGCGGGCCTGAAGAACGGCGGCCCGGCCATCGGCGCGGGTCGGCGCCCGGCTCTGCGCGGCGGCGCCGGTTGCAGCGGCGGCGAGCGCGACGGCGACGAGCGAGAGTTGGAACAAGTGCTTGGCATTCATGCGGTGGCCCCCCGGATCGACGCTGACCGGAGGCTTCCGGTCAGCCGACGCCGAATGCGTCGGTGCCGTCAATGTAGGGACGGGACGGTGCACCGCCGAGTGAGAACGGCGCCGATCACGAGTGGACAATTCACTCGCGCGTTGTCGCGTCCGTCGCGGGGTCCGGGATTCCTCAGCCGCGGTCGCGCTCCGGCCAACCTTCGCTGCCGACGAGCGGAACGAACATCACGCCGCCGAGATCGTCTTCCTGCCACGCGGCGTCGCCGCCGCGGGTGACGAGCAGCAGGCGTTGAGCGGCATAGCCGCTATCGACCGGCATGACGAGGCGGCCGCCGGGGGCGAGCTGCTCGCGCAGCGGCGGCGGCACGCGCGGGCCCGCGGCCGCGACGATGATCGCGTCGTACGGCGCGCCTTGCGGCCAGCCCGCGCTGCCGTCGCCGACGTGGAGGTCGACATTGCGGACGCCGAGGCGAGCGAGCCGCTCGCGCGCGAGTTCGACCAGGCGCGGATGGCGCTCGATCGCGTCGACGTGGGTGACGAGCTGCGCCGCCACGGCGCTCGCGTAGCCGGAGCCGGCACCGATCTCGAGCATGCGGTCGTTCGCGTCGAGGCGCGCAGCCTCGAGCATCAGCGCGACGATGTATGGCTGCGAGATCGTCTGCCCGGCCTCGATCGGCAACGGCGTGTCGTCGTAGGCTTCGCGGCGAAACGCCGGCGCGACGAAGGCGTGGCGCGGCACGCGCCGGATCGCATCGAGGAGGCGCGGGTCACGAATGCCGCGCGACGCGATCTGCTGCGCGACCATCGCCTCGCGTTGCTGCACCGTGATGTCGTCGTCTTCGTCCATCGCGTGCTCGCCCGGACGGCGCCGGGCGTTACTGGTGGCGATGCGCTTGCAGCCACTGCAGCTTGGCGGCGTACAGATCGTGCTGGCTGCGGGTCAGGCTGTTGTCGATCGCCAGTGTCAGGTGGCGTTGCGCCGCGGCCTCGTCGCCGAGACGCCAGTCGGCGACGCCGAGCCAGAAGTGGAACTCGTGGTTGTCGGAGCGCGCCACCTCGCGCGCGAACAGCTCGCGCGCGGTGCGCCAATCTTCGCGCTGCACCGCCGCCATGCCGAGCTGGAAGAAATAGAACGGCGGGTACGGCTCGAGCGCGGTCAGGCGTGCGTGCGCCGCCTGCGCGTCGGCAGCGCGGCCCTGCTGCTCGTACGCCACCGCCAGGTTGGCGAGCGCGCGGGTGTCCCTCGGGTCGCTGGCTAGGACGCGCTCGAAGACGCGCGCCGCCTCGGCGGCGTTGCCGTGGTGGAGGTAGACGACGCCGAGCGTGTTGTAGCTGCCGGCAAAGCCCGGGTCCTTGCGGACGCTCGCCGCCGCCCACGCGTACGCGTCGTCGAGCCGACCCTGGGCGAGCGCCTCGGCGGCGCGGTTGTTGGCGTACATCGCGACGACCGTCTTCTCGTCGATCTCGCGAGTGCGAAAGCCGACGATCTCCTCGGGCGGCAGGAAGTCGATCATCATCGTCGTGATCTGGCGCGACGAGCGGACGTCGACGACGTGGCGGCCGAGCGTGATGTTGACGTGCCCGCTCGAGATCAGGAGGGCGCCGTTGCGGCTCCACGTCTCCTCGACCGAGACGCTCTGGTAGACGATCGGCAGGTTCAGCGCCTTCGCGAACGCGGCGGTCATGATGACGAGCGAGAGGCAGTTGCCGCTGCGCTCGGCGAACGTCACCGCGGCATTCTTGGTCCGGGCGGCGTCGTACTCGAGCCGAAGCTGCGCCTTGTGCTCGAGCGCCATCGCGAGCCCGACCTGCGGCCCTTCGCGGCGCAACTGGGCGGCGATGTCGTCGTGCAGGAAAGCGCGCATCGCGTCGCTCATCTCGAACACGTCGTCGGTCCGGATCATTTCGTTCGGCGGCGCGAACAGGCGATCGGCGAGGAGCGGATCGGGCGCCGCCGGCGGCGGCGCCGACGCGCAGCCGGCGACGAGACAACCGAGCAGCGCGGCGAGACGGGCGAACGGCACGGCGGTCACTCCAGCTTGACGTGGGCGCTCTTGATGACGGCCACCCATTGTGCGACTTTGGCGTTCCGGAATGCGACGACCGGCCTGCCGTCGATCACCGACTATCGGCGAGGCATAGACTTTCCGCCATGCCGGATGCCCCTGCCGTCGACGCGAACGCCGCCCGCCCCCCGCACACGATCCGGATGGCCGCTGGCGACAACGTCGCGATCGTCGCCAACGAAGGCGGTCTTGCCGCCGGCACGATGCTCGACTCCGGCGTCGTCCTCATCGACCGCATCCCGCAGGGACACAAGGTCGCGCTGGCGGCGATCGACGTCGGCGGCCCGGTCGTCCGCTACGGCGTCACGATCGGCTTTGCCGCCGAGGCAATCGGCGCCGGCCGCTGGGTCCACGAGCGGCTGCTCAGGATGCCGGCGGCGCGCTCGCTCGAGGGCCTGCCGATCGCCTCGCGGGCGGCGCCGGCGCAGACGCCGCTCGAGGGCTACACCTTCGAGGGTTTCCGCAACGCCGACGGCAGCGTCGGCACGCGCAACATCCTCGCGATCACGACGACCGTGCAGTGCGTCGCCGGCGTCGTCGAGTTCGCGGTCGAGCGCATCCAGGCGGAATTGCTGCCGCGGTTTCCGAACGTCGACGACGTCGTCGGCCTCGAGCACGGCTACGGCTGCGGCGTCGCGATCGACGCGCCCGACGCGCTGATTCCGATTCGGACGCTGCGCAACATCAGTCTCAATCCGAACTTCGGCGGCGAGATCCTGGTCGTGAGCCTCGGCTGCGAAAAGCTGCAGCCAGAGCGGCTGCTGCCGCCAGGGTCGTTTTCGATCCGCGACGAGCGCGACGATGCCGCCGCCGAGGGTCTCGACGTCGTCCGCCTGCAGGACGAAGCGCACGTCGGCTTCCAGTCGATGGTCGACTCGATCCTTGCGCAAGCGTTGGTGCATCTCGAGCGGTTGAACGCGCGCCAGCGCGAGACCGTGCCGGCGTCGGCGCTCGTCGTCGGCGTGCAGTGCGGCGGAAGCGATGCCTTTTCCGGTGCGACCGCGAACCCCGCGGTCGGCGTCTGCACCGACCTCCTCGTTCGCGCCGGCGCGACGGTGATGTTCTCCGAGGTCACCGAGGTGCGCGATGGCATCGACCAGCTCACCGCGCGCGCGGCGACCCCGGAAGTCGCGACGGCGATGGTGCGCGAGATGGCGTGGTACGACGCCTACCTCCGCCGCGGCGGCGCCGACCGCAGCGCCAACACGACGCCGGGCAACAAGCAGGGCGGGCTCGCCAACATCGTCGAGAAGGCGATGGGCTCGATCGTGAAGTCGGGCAGCGCGCCGATCGTCGGCGTCCTCGGCCCGGGCGAGCGGCTGCGCGACAAGGGATTGACCAGCGGGCTCGTCTATGCGGCGACGCCTGCGAGCGACTTCGTCTGCGGCACGCTGCAGCTCGCCGCCGGAATGAACGTCCACGTCTTCACGACCGGTCGCGGCACGCCCTATGGTCTCGCCGAAGTGCCGGTGGTCAAAGTCGCGACGACGAGCGGGCTGGCGCGGCGCTGGCATGACCTGATGGATCTCAACGCCGGCACCATCGCCGACGGCACGGCGTCGATCGAGGAGACCGGCTGGGCGCTGTTCCGGCTCCTGCTCGAGGTCGCGAGCGGCCGTCGCACGTGTGCCGAGCGGCTGGCGCTGCACAACGCGCTGGTGCTCTTCAATCCGGCACCCGTGACCTGACGCGGCAGGGCCGCGCCCGCGTCGCTGCCCTGCTGCCGATCGCGCATCGCACCTTCATCGTCGGAGCGCGCCCCGTAGGCCGAATCCGACGCCGCGTCGCGGCGCGACCCGCCGATCCGAAGCGGCGTTCGCGCATGGCGCGAACGAGGGGCGATCGCGACACTGCCTTCAGCGCCGCAGGACCGGCGTCATCACCTTTACAGGCCCACGAGGCGAGGAAACGGATATGAACTTCATCATTTGGCTGGTCATCGGCGGCGTCATCGGCTGGGTGGCAAGCATGATCATGCGCACCGATGCGCAGCAGGGCATCGTCCTCAACGTCGTCGTCGGCATCATCGGCGCGCTGCTCGGCGGCTGGCTGATCTCGCCGCTGGTGGGCGTGCCGACCATCAATCAGGACGCCTTGAGCGTGCCGGCGATGCTGGTGTCGCTGCTCGGCGCCGTGATCCTGCTTGCGATCGTCAACCTGGTCCGCCGCGGCCAAGTCCGCTAGGACCGCAGTTCTGTCCCGGGCGACCTTCGGGCTCGCCCCTAACCTTGCCGAGGAGAACGTTCGATGAGCAACGACACGATCAAGAAGACGGACGCCAATCGCGACCCGCTGACCGGAGCGCCGGGCTCGCACCCGGTCGGCACCGCAGCCGGCGCCGTCGCGGGCGGCGTCGCCGCCGGTGCTGCGACCGGCACCGTGGCCGGCCCGGTCGGCACGGTGGTGGGCGCGGCGGTCGGCGCCGTCGTCGGCGGTCTGGCCGGCAAGGGCATCGCCGAGCGGATCGACCCGACCCGCGAGGACGCCTACTGGCGCGACAACTTCAGGAGCCGTCCGTACGCGACCGGCTCGACCTACGACGACTTCCGGCCGGCGTACGCCTATGGCTGGGATTCGTATTCGAAGTACCCGGGTCGTCGTTTCGACGAGGTCGAGCCCGACCTGTCGCGCGACTGGGATCGCGCCAAAGGCGAATCGAAGCTGTCCTGGGAACGCGCCAAGCTCGCGACCAAGGACGCGTGGCATCGCGTCAGCGACAGCGTTGAGCGCGCGGTTCCCGGCGACTCCGATCACGACGGCAAGTGAGCGCGAGCTGATCGCAGCTCGCAAGAGAGCAGCGCCCTGCGGGGCGCTTCTCTTTGCCGGTCCGCGGTGACCGCCGCGGGCTCTCGTCCATTCATGAAGTTCGTTCGACTGCGCCAGCGCCTCAGCCGCAAGAGCCTGATCATGGCGGTGATCGTCGCCTGCATCGTCACCCTCGCGATCGCCCTGATCGCAGTGAACGCGAGCAGCGGCGAGAAGAAGATCCAGCAGCGGATCGAGCACCTCTACGGCGTCGAGGATCCGGAGTTTCTGCACGTCATGGGCGTGCTGCTCGGGCCGCCGGTCGTCTCGGGGAACCGCTACCAGGTGCTCGTCAACGGCGACCGGATCTTTCCGTCGATGCTGCAGGCGATCCGCGGCGCGAAGCAGACGATCGACTTCGAAACCTACATCTACTGGTCGGGCGCGATCGGCAAGGAGTTCGCGGACGCGCTCGCCGAGAGAGCACGCGCCGGCGTCAGGGTGCACGTGCTGCTCGACTGGGTCGGCTCGCAGAAGATGGAGGACGCGCTCCTCGACGAGCTGAAGTCGGCCGGGGTCGAGATCCAGAAGTACCACCCGCCGCATTGGTCGCAACTCGGCCGCCTCAACAACCGCACGCACAGGAAGCTCCTCGTCGTCGACGGCACGATCGGCTTTACGGGCGGCGTCGGCGTCGCCGAGCAGTGGACCGGCGACGCCCAAGACCCCGAGCACTGGCGCGACACCCATTTCCGCGTCGAAGGGCCGGTCGTCGCCCAGATGCAGGGCGTCTTCATGGACAACTGGATCAAGACCGCGGGCGCGGTGCTGCACAGCGCTGGCTACTTCCCGCCGATCGCGCCGCTCGCCGGCGGCCCGGCACAGGTCTTCAGCAGCTCGCCGAGCGGCGGCAGCGCGAGCATGGAGTTGATGTATCTGCTCGCGATCACGTCGGCGAACCGCACGATCCGCCTCTCGAGCTCGTACTTCGTCCCCAACGAGATGGCGGTGAAGTCGATGGTCGCCGCGATGAAGCGCGGCGTGAAGCTGCAGATCATCGTTCCCGGCAAGCACATCGACACCGAGACCGTGCGCAGCGCCTCGAAGGCGCGCTGGGGTGACCTGCTCGCGGCCGGCGCCGAGATCTACGAGTACCAGCCGACGATGTACCACTGCAAGGTCATGATCGTCGACGAGTACCTGGTCTCGACCGGATCGACCAACTTCGACGACCGCTCGTTTCGCCTCAACGACGAGGCGAACCTCAACCTCTACGACGCCGCGTTCGCCGCCGAACAGGTGCGGATCTTCGCTGCCGATCTCGCCCGCTCGCGCCGCGTCACGCTTGCCGAATGGCAGCAGCGGCCGCTCAAGGACAAGCTGCTCGAGAAGCTGGCGTCGCTGCTCGGCCCGCAGCTCTGACCCGGGCGGCCGCGCCGGCAGGCGCCGGCGCCCGCGTGCCGGCCGGCGCGCCGTTTTCAGCGCCAGCTTTACCGGCCTTTACCGTTCGCCGCGATTCGCACATTCAAGCGCCGCCGCGGCGACCGACACTGCCGGCGGGAGGTCGGCATGGACACGGTGACCGAGCGCGGAGGGAGCGGGTCGTTGCCACCCGGAACGCGTGTCGGACGAACGCCGGCTACGTCGAAGCCGGCCGACGTCGACGATCTCGATGCCACGCCGACACTGCGGCCACGGCCGCTGCTAGCGCGGCGCGAAGGCGTCCGCTTTCCGTCGCTGACGCCGCGCCTCGGCGAGCGTGTCTCGGCGCTGCGCGCGCGCTTCGGCGTGCTGATGTGGCTCTACGCGCTGGTGCCGCTGCCGCTCGTCACCGACTGGATCGAGAACGGTGAGCCGCCGAACTCGCCGCGCGGCTGGGTGACCGAGATCCTCGGCGGCCTCGTCATCCTGCTGCTGGTGGCACGGGTACGCCGGGATCATCGCGCCCTCGAGGTGATGTCGCGCTCCGATGCCCTCACCGGCCTGCTCAACCGGCGCGCCTTCGCCGCCGCGATCGAGGTCGAGTGCGCGCGCGCGCGGCGCTCGCGCGAGCCGCTCTGCGTGGCCTACCTCGACATCGACAACTTCAAGGCCATCAACGATCGCTTCGGCCATGCCGCCGGCGATCAGGTGCTGCGCCAGTTCGCGATGGCGGTCGGGCAGACCGTTCGCGTCCACCTCGACGGCGCGTTTCGTCTTGGCGGCGACGAGTTCACGCTGTTGCTGGCGGCGACGAGCGCCGAGCAGGCCGAGGTCGTGGTCGACCGAATCCGGAGCTTTTGCGCCGTCCACGACTCGCGCTGGGCCGTCGGTGCGTTCGAGTTCAGCGCCGGCATCGTCGTTTTCGATCCGGCCGAGAGCACGCAGGAGCTGATGACGCGAGGCGACGCGCTGATGTATCGGCAAAAGCAGATGCATCGTTCGTCGACGCGCTAGCCGCGCGCCCGGCCGGTGCGATCACGACATCTCGACCGCGTCGAAGGCGAGCTCGAGGGTTTCCATCAGCGGTCCGCTCGCCATCGCGTTCAGCGCCGAGTACGAGAGGCTCACCGGACGGACATTGCTGAAGCGCCAGGTCATCGCCACGGTCGAACGATCGTCGGCGAGCAGCTTGACCTTGACGATGCGGCGCCGCGCCTTGCCCCGGCGCGCCAGGTCCCACCATTGGTAGAGGTCGAGCGCACCGGTGGCGCCGCGGCGAAGCACGAGGTGCCGGGCCGCGGGCGGGGTGGCCGTGACACCGATGCCGCCGAGCGTCGCGCCGACGCCGTCACCGACACCGCTGCGGATTAGCGGGCCCGCTGCGCCGCGGCCGGTCGCCGGCGCGTCGAGCACGAATGGCGGCAAAACGACCTCGGCGAAACCGGCGCCGGGCGCGCGACCGCTGGCGCCACCGATCTCGACCAGGAAGTTCGAGCTGCCGAGCGGCCGGTCGCGCAGCGTCAGCACGCCTACTCCAGCTCGAGACGCTCGTAGGCGAGCACGATCTCTTCGACGGCGACGTCCTTGCCCTTGGCATTGAGCGGCCCGCTGCTGTGCTTGACGATGCGCGCGCGCATCAGCTTCCAGGTCTGCACGACTTCGGTGTGGTCCTCGTTCTGCAGCTGGATGGTGACGGTGCGGTAGGCGTTCTGGTCGCCGTTTCGGATCTCGTTCAGCCAGTTGTAGAGCGCCAGCGAGCCGATCGTTCCGCGCTTCATCGTCACGTCGGTGCTCTTGTTGAGGCCGGTCAGCTTGACGACGCTGTTTTCCTTCGAGTTGCCGTTGCGGTATTCGGTGACCGTCAGCTCGGTCTCGATCGCACTCACTTCCTGGAAGCCCGCGCTGACGCCGGCGGTCTCGCCGTCGCCGATGTCGACCAGGAAGTTGAACTGCAGGTAGGGACGGTCGCGCAGGACGGACATGGCCGAGTCTCCTGGTGGCTGCTGCTCGTCGGCCGATTGTGCGGCAGCGTCGTCGTCGCTACGTCGTTGCCAGGCAGCGCTCGGCGGTCCAGCCGTAGAGCCACTCGAGCGCGTCATAGCTGCGCTCGGGCGTGCGGCCGCGCCAGATCTCGTTCCTCACCATGCGCTCGATGCCACGGGCGTGATAGATGCGGCCCATCTCGCGCGTCATCAGGACGACGCGAGCCGTGCGCGCGACGCGCGAACGCTGGTAGAGCGCGAATGCGGCGTCGATGTCGTCGTCGCACGCGGCGAGCGCGCGGCCGAGTGTCACCGCGTCCTCGAGCGCCATGCATGCGCCCTGGGCGAGGTATTGCAGCAGCGGATGTGCGGCGTCGCCGAGCAGCGTCGTGCGGCCGTGGGTCCATTCGGCGATCGGCGTGCGATCGGCGGTCGCCCAGCGCTTCCAGCTCTTCGGCAGGTGAAGCAGCCGGCGCGGCCGAGGGGCGATGCCCTCGAAATAGGACAGCACCTCGGCCTGGCTGCCCTCGCTGACGCTCCAGGTCTCCTGGTCGCGGCTATGGAAGGTGACGACGACGTTGTACTGGTCGCCGCCGCGCAGCGGGTAGTGGACGAGGTGGCAGTTCGGCCCGGCCCAGACCGCCGGCGCGTTCCAGCGCAGGTCGGCCGGGAACTCGGCGACGTCGACGACCGCGCGGTAGACCACGTGGCCCGAAATGCGGACGTCGTCGCCGACCGTCTGCGCGCGCACCGCCGACTTGACGCCGTCGCAGCCGACGAGCGCGACGCCGCGATGGGCGCTGCCGGCGGCGTCGAAGACGACGACGCCACCATCGTCGGCGGCCTCGAAACGGGCGACGCGGGTCGACGTCCGCAGCTCGACTCCGGGCTGCGCGAGGACGCCCGCGAGCAACGACCGGTGGACGTCGGCGCGATGGATCACCGCATACGGATTGCCGAACCGGGCGCGAAAGGCGTCGCCGGTCGGGACCTCGGCGATCACCGACTCGTCGACCGCGTCCATCATGACCAGCCGATCGATGGTGACGGCGCGTCCGCGCGCCTCGGGGCCGACGCCGAGCGCGTCGAAGGCGGCGAACGCGTTCGGCGCGAGCTGGACGCCGGCGCCGATCTCGCCGAGCTCGGCCGCCTGCTCGAGAACGAGGACGCGAAAGCCGCGCTGCGCGAGCGCGAGGGCGGCGGCGAGCCCGCCGATGCCACCGCCGGCAACGATGACCGGAACGACAGCGGGCGCCGTCACGCCATCCGTTCTTCGCGCCAGAGGCCGAGGACTTCCTGCACCGGGCGATCGGAGAAGCTGAACAGCGTCGTGTCCTCGGAGGCGGCGAGGGTGAAGCGGTGCCACGACGGCACCACGAAGACGTCGCGGCTGCCGAAGTCGAACGCGATCGAGGTCTCGCCGCTCGCCGTGATCGCAGCGCGGCCGCTGCCACCGAGACAGACGTAGACGGTGCTGTCGCTGCTGCGGTACGGCAGCGTCGCGAAGCCCTTTGGCAGGCGCTGCGCGAAGGTGCCGATGGTGGGCATCGGCGAGCGGCCGGTCGCCGGGTTGACGTAGCGCAGCTTGAAGCCGAAGTGCGCGTCGGCGTCGGCACGAGCGATGCCGGCGAGCGCTTCGCGCGTTCGTGCGTACGGATAGACGAAGACCCGCGACGGCTCCCATGCCGCCGGCGCGTGATCGAGCGGCAGCATGTTGCAGCCGTAGCGGAACAGGGCATCGCCCTCGGGCCTTGCCTCGGCGCGTGACCTGACGTCGCTCTTCTCGGCGAAGCCGGCGTCGAGGAAGCGGACGAGCGGGATGTCGAGGCCGTCGAGCCAGACGACCGGATCGCCGCCGTCGTTGCCATGGTCGTGGTAGGTCCACGACGGCGTGATGATGAAGTCGCCGAAGCGCATGGTCGTGCGCTCGCCGTCGACGGCGGTGTACGCGCCTTCGCCGTCGAGGACGAGGCGAAGCGCCGATTGCGTGTGACGGTGCGCCGGCGCCACCTCGCCCGGCAGGATCAGCTGCAGGCCTGCATAGAGCGACTGCGTGATGCACGACTGGCCGCGCAGCGCCGGGTTCTCAAGCACGAGGACGCGCCGCTCGGCCTCTTCTGCGGTGATCAGGCGGCCGGCCTCCAGGACGTGCGGTCGGATCGCGTCGTAGCGGAAGTGGACCGGCGCGACGGGACTCGTCGGCTGCGATGGAACGAGCGCGCCGAGGACCTCCCAGAGCGGCGTCAGCCCGAGCTTGTCGATCCGCGCGTAGAACGTGCTGCGCGCGTCCGCTCGGGCGCCGGCGGCGAGCGTCGCGGCCTGCTCGTTGCGATCCATCGATCGATTGTGTAGCAACGCCGGCGACGTGGCGAAGCGTGCACGTCGCGGCGGGGAATCTCCGCTGGCCGCGCCGATCGCGGCGCGGTACAACGGGGCGAATCCACGAGGAGACGCGCCATGACCCAGATGAAACACCTGAGCATCGTCGACGGCGCGTTCCTGCACATGGAAAGCGCGGAGATGCCGATGCACGTCGGCAGCCTCAACCTGTTCGAGCCGCCGGCCGGCTACACCGGCGAGGGCTACTACGAGGCAGTCAAGGCGCACGTCGCCAAGCGCATGCACCTCGCGGCAGTGTTCACCCGCAAGCTCGCGCTGATGCCGTTCGACCTCGCCAACCCGGTCTGGATCCACGACGACGACATCGATCTCGACTACCACGTCCGCTACATGGTGCTGCCCAAGCCCGGCACGATCGAGCAGCTCGAGGCGCTGGCGGCGCGGCTGCACTCGATGCTGCTCGACCGCTCGCGCCCGCTCTGGGAGTTCTACATCATCGAGGGCCTCGCCGACGGCCGGATCGGCTTCTACGGCAAGGTGCACCACAGCGCCGTCGACGGCCAGGCCGGGGTGGCGATGGCGACCAGCCTGTTCGACGTCACGCCCGAGCCGCGGGCGGTGAAGCCGCCGCGCGAGGTTCGCGCCAACACCTACCAGCTCGGCGTCGCCGAGCTGCTCCTTGCAGCGCTGCAGAACCAGGCGCGGCAGGTGGCGGAGGGCCTGAAGCTGGTGCCGGCGCTGGCGAGGACGGTCGCCGGCGCGGTGCAGAAGTCGCTGGCCGAGCGGCGCGAGGAAAGCTCCGAGGACCGCACGGAGCGCAAGGCCGAGAAGGCGCCCAGCATCTTCAAGTTCGCGCCGCCGACGCCCTTCAACCGCTCGATCACGAACCAGCGCGCCTTCGCCGCGGTGTCGCTGCCGATGCCGGAGATCAAGGCGATCGGCAAGGACCTCGGCGCCTCGATCAATGACATGGTGCTGTGGCTGTGCAGCACGGCGCTGCGCAGCTACCTGAAGGACAGCCGCGAGCTGCCCGACAAGTCGCTTGTCGCGTTCGTGCCGATCTCGCTGCGCCAGGAGGGCGATACGACGTCGAACAACCAGGTCGCCGGAACGATGATCGATCTCGGCACCGAGGAGGCGGATCCGGCCGCGCGGCTGAAGGCGATCAAACGCGGCACCACGGCGATGAAAAAGCAGATGGGCACCTTCCGCGGCGTCATCCCGACCGACTTTCCATCGCTCGGCTCGCCTTGGCTCATCAGCGGGCTTGCTTCGCTCTACGGCCGCTCGCGCATCGCCGATTGGCTGCGGATCGGCAACGTGGCGATCTCCAACGTGCCCGGCTCGAGGGTGCCGGTATACCTGGTGGGAGCGAAGATGACCGACTACTACCCGCTGTCGATCGTCGGCCACGGCTTGGCACTCAATATCACGGTGCAGAGCCACGTCGACAAGATCTGCTTCGGCCTGATCGCCTGCCGTCGTGCGGTGCCCGACGTCCACGAGCTCGGCAATCACCTGCAGCGCGCGATGTCGACCTTGCGCGCGCTCGTTGCGCCCGCGCTCGCGGCGTCGGCGACGACCGCTGCGACGGCGGCGAGCGTGCCCGAGGCGCCGGCGCGCGCGAAGTCGCCTCGGCAGCCTCGCGCCGACGCCAAGCCGGCGCGGCCGCCGCGCAAGGCGAGCTTGCGTGTCGTCGCGCCGAGCGGGCGCGCGGCCAAGCCGCGCAAGCCGCGCCCGCTCGCGGCGGCGCGCTGAGAGGGCGCGATGAGGCTCGCCGCCGACCTCGTGGTCGCGATCGTCGCCTTGCTGCACGTGTACTTCCTCGTCCTCGAGATGTTCCTCTGGGACAAGCCGACCGGCCTGAGGACGTTTCGCCACAGCGCCGAGGAAGCGGCGTCGTCGAAAGTGCTCGCCGCCGGCCTGCTCTGGGGACTCACGCTCGGCGTTGCCGGCGCGAGCGTCAAGGTATTCTTCCTCGGCTGCGTGATCGTCGCCGGGGTCTATGGTGCGGCGACGGTCGGCAGGAAGATCCTCTTCGTGCAGGCGCTGCCGGCGGTGGTCGCGCTCGCGCTCGTTCTCGCCGTGTCCTGATCGCGCAGGCCGCGCCCCACCCACGCGGCTCGGGCGCGGCGCCGCCCGACGCTCAGTGCAGGCGGATCAGCTCGGCCGCGAGGCCGCGCACGGTCCCGAACGCCGGCGCCGGTTGCGGCGCGCGCTCCTCGTTGGCGGCGACGGCGATAGTGCCGCGCTCGCTGCCGAGCCCGAGCAGCGTCGCTGCCAGCCAGCTGGCGGCGACGAACAGCGCGACCGCGAGGACCGCGAGGGCGAGGAAGACAACTCCGCTCATCCACGACGGCGCCAGCGTCGAGAACGCGACGCCGGACGCGAAGGAGGCGCTCGCTGCGCCGCTGCGCGCACCGCCGCCGAACGAACCGTTGATCGCGATCGAGTACGCCCCGACCGCGAGGAAGAGCAGGCTGAGCTGGGCGAATCCCATGTCGACGAGGGTCAACGAAAGGCCTTCGAGCATTGACATGAGGTGTCCTTCGAAAGGGGAGAGTCGCCAGCGGCGTCGCCGAATTACACGGGCAAGCCGCAGGCGCGGACATCAGTTCGCTTCCGTCCGCGCTGTAGGACTCCTTCGTACGATCGACGAACGGCATGTCAAGCCGATGAACGGCGCGCACAGCGACGGTGCGAGCACCCGGCTCGCCGTCGCTGCCGACGCGGGCGCAGTCAGAACTCGATCCGGCCGCGGCCGCAGCGCTTCGCGCGGTAGAGCGCCGCGTCGGCGATCTCGACCAGCACGCTGCAATCGACCGCGGGGCTTGCGACCTGGCTGGCGACACCGATGCTGACGCCGAGCCAGGCCGATGTCGCCGACGCACGGTGCTCGATCTTGGCGTCGATCACCTGCTGCCTGCAGCGCTCGGCGACGACGATCGCGGCTTCCAGGTCTGCTCCAGGCAGCAGCAGCGCAAACTCCTCGCCGCCGTAGCGGGCGACGAGCTCGCCGCCGCGGCGCACCGAATCGCCGACCATGTGCGCGATCTGGCGGAGCACCGTGTCGCCGGCCGGGTGGCCGTAGTGGTCGTTGTATTCCTTGAAGTGATCGACGTCGATCATCAAGAGGCCAATCGAGCCGCCGCGGCGGGCGGCACGCGCCCACTCTGCGCGCAACGTCTGGTCGAACAGGCGCCGGTTGCCGATCTCGGTCAGCGCGTCGGTCGTCGACAGACGCGTCAGCTCCTCGTTCAGGCGGTGCAGCTCGAGCGCGTTCTTCTTCTTCTCGGTGATGTCCTGGAAGGCGCCGAGCAGGCGCACCGGTCGGCCGTCCTCGCAGACCGCGGCGCCCTGCGCACGCAGCCATCGCGCGGTGCCCTTGGCGGTGACGAACGGCAGCTCGAGGTCCCAGGGTGTCCCTTCGCGCGCCGCCGCCTCGATCGCGGTCTGCAGCGCGGGCCGGCCCGCGCCGTAGTACTGCATCGTGTCCTCGAGGCGCGGCGACGGCCCGGACGGCAGCTCGTGAATGCGAAAGACCTGCTCGCTCCACTCGACCTGCATCGTCGCCAGATCGAGTTCCCAGCCACCGATGCTGGCGAGCTCGCCGGTTCGCCGGAGCATTTCGGTGGTGCGGCGCGACTCGGCCTCGATCCGGATCCGGCGGGTCAGATCCATGTGCGTTCCGGCCATCCGTACCGGCGTGTCGTCGCCGTCGCGCTCGACGACCTTGCCGCGACTCAGCAGCCAGACCCAGCGGCCGTCCTTGTGGCGAACCCGAAACTCGCATTCGTACGCCGCGGTCTCGCGCCGGAAGTGCGCCTCGATGCTCGAGATCAGCCGCTCGGCCTCGTCGCGATGGACGAGGTTTCGCCACGCCGCGCCGCTGTCGCCGAGCTCGCCCGGTGCGTAGCCGAGCTGCCGGCGAACGAGTTCGTTGGAGGTGAAGCGATCGTTGCGGACGTCCCAGTCCCACAGACCAAGGTCGGCGCCTTCGAGGGCGAGCTCGAGCTGCTCGGCGTTCTTCCTGCGCTCGCGTTCGGCGCTCGCCTCGAGCAGCGCGTACGACTTGCGGCGCCACTGGCCGCGGTAGAGGCCGAACGCGGCGCCGGCGCCGAGCAGGGCAAAGAAGGTGAGGTTGGCGAACGCCTGCTGTCGCCAGGGTGCGAAGAGGTCGGGCACGGCGCGACTGACGGCGATGACGAGCGGCTTGTCCATGTGCAGCGCCGGCGGCGAGATCCGGCTGAGCGCAGTCATCCGTGCCTCGTTCGAGCCGCCGATCGGGCCGAGCATGATCTGCGGCTCGTCGATGCCGCCTCGCAGGCGCCCGATCGCGGCGAACGTCGGCTGCGACTCGATCCGTCGGGGGTCTTCCGGCATCGTCACGAACACCTTGCCGTCGCCGTGGCCGAGCGAGACCCGCATGTCGGGCGCGTAGAGCACCGAGCGCAGCAGGACGCGGAAGTAGTCGGGCTCGAGCGCCGCGGCGACCGCGCCGGCGAAGCTGCCGTCGCGCGCGTGGACGCCGCGGACGAAAATCACGGTGTAGGTGTCGAGCGGCGTCTTCAGCGGCGGCGCCACGTACAGCGTCTGGGCGTCGCCGTCGCGGGCGGCACGGAAATAGTCGCGGTTGGCGAAGTCGCGGCCGAGCAGCGCGTCGACGCTGCTGGCGACGACGTTGCCGTCGGAATCGAGCAGCGCCATCGAGCGCACGCCCGGAATTGCGTCGCTCAGAGCCTTCATCCGCACCGACAGCAGCGTCGACACGCTGTGCACGGGCGTCTCGAGAAACTCGTCACCAACGACGGCGAGCGCGTGGTTGATCCCCTCGAGCTGCTGGCCGACGTTGTCGTCGACGACGCGCGCCTGCACGCGCAGACGGTCGCGCTCGGTGGCATCGAGCAGCGCGTGGGCCCTGAACAGCGACCACGCGATGATCAGGCCGAAGACAACGAGGCCGAACAGGAGCGCGAGCCACTCGGTGGTGAACTGGCGCGCGAAACGCGCCTCGGTCTCGTCTTCGACTGCAGGCCGGGCGGCGAGCGGCCATGCCGCCGCGGTCGCCGGCGCGTCAGCAGGCGCAGGCGGAGCCGTCGGCAGCCCGCCGTCGGCGAGGACGGCGAAGCCAGATTCCGGTCCCATGCTCGTCAGCCCGCGGCCGTCACCACAAGGCGTGGCCGGGCCAGTGTCCAAACGGAGCGCATGGTTGCCTATCGGCAAGCCCGCGCGGACCTGTAGCGCGCGCGGCGGCGGTGCGTGCACGATTTCGGGCTTACGCGCTGGATGGATCTACAGTTCGGTACTCCCAGCAGGATCCGCCGTTCTTTTCCATGCCCGCACCGCGTTCGCCATCTGCATCCCGGGCGGGTCTTCTCGGCAGCCTGAACGAGGCGCAGCGTTGCGCGGCCGGCTTCGGCATCGACGACGGGACGCCTTGCGAAGCGATCGCGCCGCTCCTCGTCGTCGCCGGCGCCGGCTCGGGCAAGACACTGACGCTGGCAGCCCGCGTCGCCCGGCTCGTCCTTGCTGGCGCCGATCCGACGCGCCTGCTGCTGCTCACGTTCTCGCGCCGCGCTGCGCTCGAGATGGAGCGGCGTGTCGGCCGCGTCCTCCACGATGCGCTCGGGCTGTCGTCGCTGCAGCCGCCGCCGCGACTGCCCTGGTGCGGCACGTTTCATAGCGTCGGCGCGCGGCTGCTGCGCGGCGTCGCCGCGCAGGTCGGTCTCGATCCGTCGTTCACCGTCGACGACCGCGCCGATTCCGAGGATCTGCTGCACCTGCTGCGCCAGCGGCTCGGCCTCGGCAGCGGCGCGCGCCGGTTTCCGCAGAAGGGCACTTGCCTCGCGATCTATTCGCGCGCCGTCAATTCGCGCACGCCGCTCGCCGACGTTCTCGGCGAAACCTTTCCCTGGTGCAGCAACCACGCCGAGGCGCTCGGCCGCCTGTTCGCCGCCTATGTCGGCGAGAAGCAGGCCCAGCGCGTGCTCGACTTCGACGACCTGCTCGTCTGGTGGGCCGAGGCGATGGCCGATGCCGGCATCGGCGCGGCGCTCCGCGCCCGCTTCGATCACGTCCTCGTCGACGAGTACCAGGACACGAACCGGCTGCAGGCCGCGATCGTCCGGGCGCTCAAGCCCGACGGTCGCGGCCTCACCGTCGTCGGCGACGACGCGCAGTCGATCTACTCGTTTCGCGCCGCCGACGTGCGCAACATCCTCGACTTCGCCGGCCAGTTCGATCCGCCCGCGAGCGTGCTCACGCTTGAGCAGAACTACCGCGCGACGGCGCCGCTGCTGGCAGCGTCGAACGCGGTGATCGCGCTCGCCGCCGAGCGACACGTCAAGCAGCTCTGGAGCGAACGCAGCGCAAGTGCGCGCCCGGCGCTGGTCTGGGTCGACGACGAGGCGGCCGAGGCAGCGTGGGTTGCCGAACGCGTGCTCGCGCTGCGCGAGTCAGGGCTGGCGCTGAAGAGCCAGGCGGTGCTATTTCGCAGCGGCAACCACAGCAACGCGCTCGAGCTCGAGCTGGCGCGACGCGACATCCCGTTCGTCAAGTACGGCGGCCTCAAGTTCCTCGACTCGGCGCATGTCAAGGATGTCCTCGCCGTGCTCCGCTTCGCCGCCAACCCGCACGGCCAGCGCGCCGCGCTGCGCGCGCTGCAGCTCGTTCCGGGGATCGGGGCGGCGAGCGCCGCCCGGCTGCTGGCGGCGCTCGCCGGCACCGGCGATCCGATGCTGGTATTGGGCACGTTTGCGCCGTCGGCTGCGGTCGCGCCGGCGTGGGCCGAGTTCGTCGCCGTCTTCGCGGCGCTGCGGGCCCCGCAAGCGCCTTGGCCAGACGAGCTTGCCGCGCTCCAGCGCTGGTACCTGCCGCTGCTCGATCGGCGCCACGACGACGCCGGGCCGCGAGCCGCCGATATCGGCCATCTCGTGCGGCTTGCCGGCGGCTATCCGTCGCGCGAACGCTTCCTGACCGAGCTCGCGCTCGATCCGCCGGCGGCAGCGAGCGACGAGTCAGGGCCGCCCGGCCGCGACGAGGACTACCTGATCCTGTCGACGATCCATTCCGCGAAGGGACAGGAGTGGAGCGCAGTCTCGCTGCTGCGCGTCGTCGATGGTTGCCTGCCATCCGACATGGCGACCGGCAGCGCGGCCGAGGTCGAGGAGGAGCGCCGCCTTCTCTATGTCGCGATGACGCGCGCACGCCACCACCTGCACCTGCTCGTGCCGCAGCGCTTCTACGTGTCGCAGCAGACGGCGTTTGGCGACCGCCACGTCTACGGCTCGATCAGCCGCTTCCTGCCGCCGGAGTTGCACGGTCTGTTCGATCACGTCGAACCGGCGAGCGCCGAGCGCGGCAATGCGCGGGCCGACGCGCCAGCGACGAGCGTCGACCTCGGCGCGCGGGTCCGCGCGCTCTGGGTCTGAGACCCCCTTCGGCGAGCGCGCAAACGAGAGGCGGCAGTGCAGGTCGCCCCGCACTGCCGCCGATGACGGGCCGGCGTCGTTTCGACGTCGACCCGACCCTTTGCACCTGGTGCTTCAGAGGTGCATCACACCACTACGCCTTGTCGACGGCGTGCTTGATCTTCTCCTTGGCGTCACCGTAGGTCGCCTGCGTCTTGCCGGTGATCTTCTCCGCGGTGCCCTCGTCGCGCAGATTCGGGTTGCCGACAGTCTTGCCGACGTTTTCCTTCACCTTGCCCTTGGCCTGCTCGACGCGGCCCTTCACCTGGTCCTTGTTCATGCCTTTCCTCTCGCTGAGTTGCAGTCACGGGCGGCGGGCCTTGCGACGGAAGCACCGTCGCCCGTCGCCACTGTCTCAGGATCGCCGGCGCCAATCTGTCGGCGCGTGCAGGCGCTCTGCGTAGGAAATCGTGTGCGGCGGGCGCGCGTCGGCAAATCGTGTGCCGTATCGGGTAAGGTCGCGCCCATGCGTTTCGGGCCCGTCGCCAAGGCGCCGCGATTCCTGCCTGCCGTCTTGACGGCGTTGTTCGTCGCCGCGTTGTGCGGCTGCGCGTCGGGACCGGGTCGCGCGCCGGCGATCGACAGTGACGCGGCACGCGGAACCGATGGACCGGGCGCCGATCCGCCCGCCGATCTGGCCGGCCGTCCCGACGCCGAACCGCGGATCGAGCCGATCCGGTCCGGCGGAGCGAACAAGCCCTACCAGGTGGCGGGCCGCAGCTACGTCCCGCAGACGCGCGACGTGCCGTTTCGCGAACGCGGTCTCGCGTCGTGGTACGGCCGCAAGTTCCAGGGCCGCATGACGTCGAGCGGCGAGCCGTACGACATGTACGCGATGACCGCGGCGCATCCGACCTTGCCGATTCCGAGCTACGCGCGCATCCGCAACCCGGCCAACGGACGCGAGGTGCTGGTGCGCATCAACGATCGCGGCCCCTTCGTTCCCGGCCGGATCGTCGACCTCAGTTACACCGCAGCGCTGAAGCTCGATCTCCTGCGCGGCGTCGCGCCGGTCGAGCTCGAGCGGATCACGTTCGAGGACATCCGCACCGGTGGGTGGCGACGCGGCGGCAGCGGCGGGCCCGGCGACACCGTCGATCCAGCACCGGCAGCGCTCGCTGCGGCAACTGCGCAGCCGCCCGCGGTCGCGGTCGCGCCGGCCGCCGCGCCACCGGCGGTGCCACTGCCGACGCCAACAGCTGTGGCAACGACAACGAGCGTGCCGTCGCAGGACGTCGCCCTCGTCGCGACCACACCTCCGGCCGCCGAGGCCGGGCGCGGCTTCTGGGTCCAGCTCGGTGCCTTTCGCCAACGCGACGGCGCCGAGAGCTTTCGCCGCCGCGTCGGCGCCGACGCCGAAGCGGGCTGGCTCGCGCCGCTGCTGACGATCGTCGCCGACAGCGCGCTCTATCGCGTCCAGGCCGGCCCGTATCGCAGCCGCGACGAGGCCGAGAACGCCGCGCAGCGTGCCCGCGCTTCGCTCGCGATCGTTCCGGTCGTCGTCGAGCGGCAATGACCGACACGGGTGCGGCGGTGCCGGCGCCGCGCCAGGCGATCGTCTTCACCGGCCACATGGTCGATGCGCCCGATCGGCCGCTGCCGCGTTTCCCGCCCGCCCTCGTCGACCGAGCGGCGCGGCGGATCGAGGCCGCGCTCGCAGAGATCGATGCCGGGCCGCGCGACATCGCCCTCACCCAAGGCGCCGCCGGCGGCGACCTGCTGTTCTCGGAAGCCTGTCTCGCGCGCGCGGTTCCGCTGCGGCTGCTGCTGCCGTTGGCGACGAGCGAGTTCGTGGCGCAATCGCTGCTGCCGGTGATCGACGGCGATGCGTGGCAGGCGCGCTTTCGCGCCGTCGTCGCCCGTCTCGAGCGCGCGCCGAGCGAAGCGCCGCAAGTGCTCGGGCCGCTCGCTGCCGGCGAGGATCCATTCGTGCGCGGCAACCTGTGGCTGCTCGACAGCGCGCGTGCCGCCGGCGCTGGCCGACTGCGCTGCATCTGCCTCTGGGACGGCGGCGGCGGCGACGGGCCCGGCGGCACCCGCCATCTCGTCGAGGCGATCCGCGACGCCGGCGGCACCGTCCTACGCATCGACACGCGTTCGCTCTGAGCGTCACCATTCGAAGGGATGTCGCGCGGCCGGGCCCGGTGCTGCAATCGCCGCGCCGCCACCGAGGCTTGCCTCGGTCGGTCGCGCCAACGATGATTGGCCGCGGCGCGACCCGACGGCACCACCATCACACGGGGAGAAGACCATGGCAAAGAGCTCGGCCAAGAAGACGGCTGCGAGCGGCAAGGGGAAGGCGGTCTCGCTGCACATCGGCTTGAACGGCGTCAGCGCCGCCGCCTACTCGGGCTGGGACGGACCGCTCGCGGCGTGCGAGTTCGACGCCAACGACATGGCCGCGATCGCGCGCTCGAAGGCGATGAAGTCGACCCTGCTGCTGACCAAGAAGGCGACCCGCAACGCCGTCCTCGCGGCGATGCGCAGCGCCGCCAAGTCGCTCGCCAGCGGCGACCTCTTCTTTCTCACCTATTCGGGCCACGGCGGCCAGGTCCCCGTCGTCAGCGGCGACGAGGACGACAAGAAGGACGAAACCTGGTGCCTCTACGACGGCCAGCTGATCGACGACGAGCTGTACTACGAGCTCAGCCGATTCGGCCCCGGCGTTCGCGTCCTCGTCCTTTCCGACAGCTGCCACAGCGGCACCGTGACGCGCGCGGCGCTGATGCCACCGGCGACGATCCCGTCGCAACGTCCCAAGCTGATGCCGGATTCGGTCGGCATGCGCGTCTATCGCGACCACCAGGCGTTCTATGACAAGCTGCAGCTCGATGTCGCCAAGGCGGCGGGCAAGCGCCCGGTCGATCCCGACGCCGCGATCGCGCAGGTCGCCGCGAGCGGGCGGCTGTCGGCGATCGTCAAGAAGTTCGATCCGGAGGTGGTCCTGATCTCGGGTTGTCAGGACAACCAGACGTCGATGGACGGCGAGCACAACGGCGCCTTCACCGAGCAGCTGCTCAAGGTCTGGAACCAGGGCACGTTCAAGGGCAACTACGCCAACTTCCACGCCCAGATCCGGGCGCGGATGCCGGCGACGCAGACGCCGAACCTGTTCACGCTCGGCACGGCCGGCCCGTTCCTCGCCGAGCAGCCGTTCACCGTCTGAGCGCGCCGAGCGGCGACGAGAGCAAGAAGCGCCGGCCGCGCCGGCAGCGATTCCGGCCGAGGAGCGTCCATGGCGAGCGGCAGCAGGAACGAGATCACCTTCATCGTCCCCGGCCAGGTGCAGCCGGTGCCGGTCGCGCGCTCGGCGGCGGCCATCGCCAAGGTGACGGTGCGCGTCGGCAGCGAGCGCGGCGGCGTCGCTCCGGTCCGCGTGACGGCACGACCGGGCCGCGACGTCGTCGTCTTCGGCATCGCCAACGGGCCGACGCTCGTCCTTCATCCCGCCGACGCCCGCGACCTCATGCTCGCGCAGAGCACGACGATGACGCGCAGCGCGCTCGCCGCCGGCCGGCGCGGCAGCGGCGCCGCCGGAGCGAGCGAGATCCTCGTTCCGGCCCAGCTCGGCTGGCCCGGTCTCGAAGCCGAAGCGACGCGCGGCGCGACGCGCGGCTGGATGGGGCAGGTGCTGCTGAACGGTTTCCAGGTGCTGACCTGCATCGCCAAGGATCCGGCCGCCAAGCTCGCTGCGGCAGCGATCACGAAGAAGGTCGACGGCAAGGTCGATGCCGGTGTCTATCGCCTCTCGGCCGATACGCTCGGGCCGCTGAAGGGCAGCGGCCGCAAGCTCGATGTCGTGCCGCCGGCCGCCGACGGTGCTCCGCTGCTGGTGTTCGTGCACGGAACTTTCTCCGACACCGTCGGCACCTTCGCCAAGCTCTGGACGCTGCACAACGGGACGGTGCGCCAGCTGTTCACGAGCTACGGCGACCGCGTCTACGGGCTCGACCACCCGACCCTCGGCGCGAGCCCGATCGCCAACGCCTTGACGCTCGTGCGCGCGTTGCCAGCAGGAGCGCGTGTCCACCTGGTGACGCATTCGCGCGGCGGCCTCGTCGCCGAGGTGCTCGTGCGCGCGTGCGCCAGCAAGAGCATCGGCAACGACGTTCTCGCGCTGTTCGCGGGCGCCGCCTACGAGCAGCACCTCAGCGACCTGCGCGCGCTCGTCAAGGAAGCGCAAGCGAAGGCGATCCGCTGCGATCGCGTCGTTCGGGTCGCCTGCCCGGCGCGCGGCACGCTGCTGGCGTCGAAGCGGCTGGACGCCTACCTCTCGATCCTCAATTGGTGCCTCGAGCTGGCGAGCATCCCGGTCGTTCCCGAGGTCGTCGACTTCCTGCACGAGGTCGCGCGCCGGCGCGCCGAGCCGGGCGAACTGCCCGGCCTCGAAGCCATGACTCCCGACAGCCCCGTCGTCACCTGGCTGAACGGCGCCATCGACACCGTCCCCGGCGAGCTGCGTGTGATCGCCGGCGACATGGAAGGCGACTCGATCGGCTCGTGGGTGAAGACGCTGCTCGCCGATGCCTTCTACTGGACCGACAACGATCTCATCGTCCAGACCCGCTCCATGTACGGCGGCGCGCCGCGCGACAAGACGGCCAACGGCAGCGGCGCGCGCTTCCTGCTCGACAAGGGCGGCAAGGTCTCGCACTTCAGCTACTTCACCAACGAGCGCACGGTGCAGGCGATCGCGAGCGCGCTGCTCGACGACGCGCCGGCCGACTTCGCGGCGATCGGGCCACTCTCGTGGGCGGGAGAGGACGCGAGCGGAACGCGCGCCGCGATCGCAGTGCAGCGCTCGCGCGGCGCCGGCGGCGTTGCGGCGGCCGCCGCCGACCGGCCGGCGGTGTTCGTCCTCCCGGGCATCCTCGGCTCGAACCTGAAGAAGGACGGCGAGCGGATCTGGCTCGGGGTTCGCCGCGTCGACGGCCTGCAGTCGCTCGCCTGGGATCCGGCGACCGCGGCGAGCGTCGAGCCCGATGGGCCGATCGCGAGCGTCTACGGCGACCTCATCGAGTGCCTCGCCGACAGCCACGAGGTGATTCCGTTCGCGTTCGACTGGCGCCGACCGATCGAGGACGAGGCGCACCGCCTGGCCGACGCGATCGACGCCGCGATGAGCGCGCGCACTGCCAGCCAGCAGCCGGTGCGTATCCTCGCCCATTCGATGGGTGGCCTCGTCGCGCGGACGATGGCGCTCGAGAAGCCCGACACCTGGACGCAGATGATGGCGCGCGAAGGCGCCCGCTTGGTGATGCTCGGGACGCCGAACGCCGGCTCGTGGGCGCCGATGCAGACGCTCTCCGGCGACGACACGTTCGGCAACGCGCTCGCCGCCTTCGGCTCGCTGTTCGACAACGGCGGCGCGCGCGACGTCATGGCCGCCATGCCGGGCTTCCTGCAGCTGCAGGCGGCGCTGCTCGATCCGACGCTCGGCCTCGACCGCAACGCCGCCTGGCAAAAGCTCGCCGACGAAGACCTGAAGCGTCTCCTCGAGCGCAGCCTCTGGCACGACGAGGACGTGCAGAAATCGATCTACCGGTGGGGGGCGCCGGCGCAAGGCGTGCTTGACCGGTCGGTGGCGCTGCGCCGCCGGCTCGACGCGCAGGCCACGGCGTTCGCCGCTGCCGACGCCGCGAAGACGTTGCTCGTGGTCGGCAACGCCCCGTTCACGCCCGGCGGCTTCGTCTTCGGCGACAACGGCCTCGAATACACCGAAGCCGTCGGCGGCGGCGACGGCCGCGTGGCGTTGACGAGCGCGCTGCTGCCCGGCGTTCGGACCTGGAAGCTCGACGCGACGCACGGCGACTTGCCGACCGTCACCAAGGCGTTCCAGGCCTACGTCGAGCTGCTCGTCAACGGTGAGACGGCGCTGCTCGATCGCTTCGATCCGGCCAGCATCACAGGCCTGCGCTCGGCAACGGCGCCGCCTTCGGGCGTTGCGCGCAGCCGGCCCTCGCGCGGCGTCCAGCCGTCGCTGCCGCCGTCGACGCCAGCCGACGTGCTCGGCGTGATGCGAACCCGGGCCGGCGGCGACAGTGCCCGCGGCGGCGCGCCGGCGCGGTCGTTGCACGTCTCGGTGCTCAACGGCGATCTGAAGTTCGTTCATCAGCCGCTCGTCGTCGGCCACTACCGCTCGCTCGCGCTGACCGGCACCGAGGGCGTCGTCGACCGCCTCGTCAGCAAGGCGATGAGCCGCTCGCTGGCCGCGGGCCTCTATCCAGCCGGCGTCGGCATGCACCAGATCTTCGGCAACGTGCGCAAGGACCCGAACAACGTCCTTGCGATGGCGCGGCCGCTCGCGGTCATCGTCGCCGGCCTCGGCGAGGAGGGCAAGCTCCGCGCGGTCGATCTCGTCTACACCGTGCGCCAGGCGGTGATCGCCTACGCGCAGCGGCTGGCCGAGAAGGAGGACGGCGCACCGGCCGAGTTCGAGCTCGCGGCGACGCTGATCGGCAGCGGCGGCACCGGCATCAGCGCCGGCACCTCGGCGCAGCTCGTCGCGCAGGGCACGTGGGAGGCGAACCAGAAGCTGCACGACAGCGGCTGGCCGCAGGTCGGCCGCCTGATCCTGGTCGAGTTCTATCTCGACCGCGCCAGCGAGGCATGGCGCGCGCTGCAGGTGCAGGCGACGGCGGCGCCGAACCAGCTGTCGGTCGTCGGCTACGTCGAGGCGGGCGCGGGGGCGCTGCGCCGGTCGCTCGATTCGAGCTACCGCGGCGCGTCGTACGACTTCATCAGCGCCACCGTCGGCAAGCCCGAGAACGGCGTGCCCACGATCACCTACACGCTCGACACCAAGCGCGCGCGCACCGAGGTGCGCGCCCAGCAGACACAGGCGACGCTCGTCCGCGAGCTCGTCGCCAAGGCGTCGAACGACGCCAACCGCGACCCCCAGATCGGCCGCACGCTGTTCGACCTGCTGGTGCCGGCCGAGATGGAGCCGTTCCTCGGCGGCACCAGCGAGATGGTGATCGAGCTCGAGACCGGCACCGCGTCGCTGCCGTGGGAAGTGCTCGACACGTTGTCGTCCGACCTCACCGGCGGCGACCCGCGACCGTGGGCGATCCGCAGCAAGCTGCTGCGCAAGCTCCGCACGAGCGAATTCCGCGCCCAGGTCACCGACGCGACCGCCGATGGCAACATCCTCGTCGTCGGCGAGCCGCTGGTCGACGAGACGATCTATCCGCCGCTGCCGGGCGCACGCGCCGAGGCGATCGCGGTGGCGACGCGCCTCACCACGGGCCCGGCCGGCGTCGACGCGGCGCGAGTCCGAGCGCTGACGAGCGGCAACGACGATGCGCGCGACATCATCAACGCCCTCTTCGAGCGGCCGTACCGCGTCATCCACGTCGCCGGCCACGGTGCCCCGGGCGCTGACGGCGGCGTCGTCCTCTCGGGCGGCACCTATCTCGGCGCCGCCGAGGTGAACGCGATGCGCGTCGTCCCCGAGCTCGTCTTCCTCAACTGCTGCCATCTCGCCGCGCTCGACGCCAAGTGCGTCCTCGCGCCGTTCGATCGCGCCGAGTTCGCGGCGACGATCGCCGAGGCGCTGATCGAGGTCGGCGTTCGCTGCGTCGTCGCCGCCGGCTGGGCGGTCGAGGACAAACCCGCCGAGATCTTCGCGACGACGTTCTACGACGCGCTGCTCGCCGGCAGCCGCTTCATCGACGCCGTCGCCGCCGCGCGCAACGCAGCCTGGCGTGCCGGCGACGGCGGCAACACCTGGTCCGCGTACCAGTGCTACGGCGATCCCGGCTGGACCTGGCAGCGCGAGGTCGGCGACGCACAGCGACCGAGCGCGTCGGCGAGCGACGAGTTTGCGGGCGTCTCGTCGGCACCGGCACTCGCGCTCGCGCTCGAGACGATCGCCGTGCGCCTGCGTTTCGGCGGCGAGGACCCGGCGCAGCAGAAGGTCCTCGCCGAGGCGCAGCGCGACAAGATCCGTTTCCTCGAGGAGAAGTTCGCTCCGCTCTGGGGCGCGTGTGGCGCGGTCGCGGAAGCGTTCGGCCTTGCCTACGCCGAAGCGCGCGACGTCGACAAGGCAATCGACTGGTACCGCACGGCCGTCCATGCCAGCGACGGCAGCGCATCGTTCAAGGCTGCCGAGGAGCTCGGCAACCAGCTCGCTCGCCGCGGCGAATCGGGCACCGATCTTGCCGCCGGGCGGCGCGATGTCGAGGAGGCGATCGCCAGGCTCGGCAAGCTGGTCGAGATCCAGCCGACCGAGGAGCGTGAGGCGCTGCTCGGCTCGGCGTACAAGCGGCTGGTGATGATCGAGGGCCGGGCCGACGCGGCGGCGGACAGGGAGCCGGGCCTCCGCGCAGTGTCTGGCGAACGGCTCGTTGCCCTGCGCAACATGGCGCTGCACTACGGCAACGCCGAGCGTCTGGCACGCGAGGCCAACGCCGCCAACCTCTTCTATCCGGCCAAGAACGGCATCAGCGCCGAGCTGCGCCTGGCCTTTCTCGAGCGCCGGCCGGCCGAGCTCGCGGTCGACCGCATGCGCGCGGTGCAGGAGTCGCTCGCTCGCGCCGCCTCCGAGAGCCCGGACTTCTGGTCGGTCGTCGGCCAGATCGAGCTGCGCGTCCTCGAAGCGGTCGCCGCGCAACGGCTCGCCGACGACTCGGCGGCGCTGATCGCCGAGTTCCACGAGCTCAAGTCGCGCGTCCCGGCGCGTTCGATGTGGGACTCGGTCTACTCGGAAGCGCGCTTCACTCTCGAGCCGTACCTCGGCATCGCCAGCGCTGCCGAGCAGCGCGCCGCCACGACCTTGCTCGACGCGCTGGCGGCGATGGCAGCGAGCTGAGCTCAGCGCCGCGCGAGCGTTCGGCGCGGCGGCGGAGCGCGCGCCTGCGGCGGCGCACGTTTCGCCTCGCCAGGGGCCGACGGCAGCATTGAGATCACCCGCTCCGCCATCGGCGACGGTGTCCGTCCGCGCAGAGTGACCACGCCGGGCAGCGAGAACAGCGGCGGAAGATCTGCGACCGCCAGCGCGCGCAGCGCCTTGGCACCGACCTCGGCCTCGACGGCCCGATGCGGCGAAGCGAGCACCAGATCGCATGCCAGTGCGGTCGACTTGAGCACCTGGAGATCGTCGCATTCGAGCGCCAGCGACAGTGCGCCTGGCGCCTCGATGCCTAGCAATCGGACAAGCGTGAGTCGCACCTGCTCCGGAAGTCGCACCGCGGCGATGCCGTAGGACCAGAGCTGCTTCAAGGCGACAAGCTTTCGTTCGGGCAACAGATGCCCTGCCCTCACGTAGAAGCCGCCAGGCTCGGGAGGCAACGGGCGAATCTGCAGCAGCGGGTCGGCGGGCAGATCGCGGGTGTCGGCGACGAAGAACTCGATGTCTTCCTTCAGCAGCCGCTCGACGAGCAACTGCCAGTTGCCGACCTGGACGCGGACCGCGATCGTCGGATGCTGCCGCTGAACATTCACCAGCAAGGGCGCGAGGAACGTCGCCGCCGGGAACGGTCCGACGCCGAAGGCCACATCGCCCAGCCGGCGGTCACGGTAGAGGTCGACGTCGCGCTCGACGCAGCGGCTGTCGAAGACGAGCTGGCGGGCGCGGGCGACGACGAATTCGCCGGCCGGGGTCGGGGCGACGTCGTTGGACCTGCGGTCGAAGAGCAACAGGCCGAGCTCGGCCTCCGCCGCCTGGATGCTGCGCGTCAGCGCCGGCTGGCTGAGATGGACCTGCTCGGCGGCACGGACGAAGCTTCTGCAGTCGGCGACGGCGACGATGTGGGCCCAGCGGCGGAGATCCATGGGGCGTCTGCGAATGCATCGGCTGCATCGATTGTGACTCAGCTATGCATTGGACCAAATGGCCCGCGCGCCGAAGAATCCGCACCCAAGCCGTTCCCGACCAGGGATGGGCATTCGGGAGACGTCAGTGAATCTCATGCAGAACGCGGTACTGGCCGCGATCATCCTGGCCTTCGGCGTCCTCGAGATCGCGTCGGGAAGGCACAAGACCTTTCGCGCCACGCCGGACGACACCAAGCTCGAGGCGTTCATGTTCCTGTCGCTGCTCGCGGTGTCGCAGCCGCTGGCGTTCGCCGCGACCGGCAAGCTCTGTTCGCTCCTGATGCCCGAGCAGCATGGCGCCTGGGCGACGCTGCCGTGGTGGGCGATGGCAGCGGTCCTGCTCGTCGGCGACGACATGACACAGTACTGGTGGCACCGCGTTTCGCACACGCCGCTGCTGTGGCCGTTGCATCGCGCCCACCATTCCGCGCACTACATGAGCATCCGCATCACGTACCGCAACAACTTCTTCTACTACCTGATGATGCCGGGACTCTGGATCTCCGGCGTCCTCATCTATCTCGGCTTCGGCACGGTCTACCTCGTCTACATCACGGTCAAGCTGGCGGTCATCCTCGGCGCGCACAGCGCCGTGCGATGGGACGAGCCACTGTATCGCTTCAGATCGCTGCGGCCGCTTGCCTGGCTGGTCGAACGGACAGTGTCGACGCCGGCCACGCACTGGGCCCACCATGCGCTCACCAACGACGACGGCATCGGCCACTACATCGGCAACTTCGGCAACCTGCTGTTCTTCTGGGACGTGCTGTTCCGCACTGCGAAGATCACGCGCCGCTACCCGGCCGCGGTCGGCCTTCCCGACGACTGCGTGTTCGGCAAGGAGCGGTGGTTGGTCGAGATGTTCTATCCGCTGCTGCAGTCGAAGCGACCGCATTCAACCCTCGTGCATGGCGCGCGGGCGTGGATTCCCGAGCAGCCGGGCCTCCCTTCGGCCCCACCGGCCTAACGCCCGCCCGTGACCTCGACGACCGATCCGGTCGTGTAGCTCGACCGCTCCGAGAGCAGCCAGACGATCGCCTCGCCGACTTCCTCGGCGGTGCCGGCCCGGCGCATCGGCACCTGCGGCGCCATCTGCTCGGCGCGACCGGGCGCACCGCCCGACGCGTGAATATCGGTGGCGATGATTCCGGGCCGGACGGCGTTGACGCGAATCCCCTCGCCGGCGACTTCCTTCGCGAGACCGATCGTGAAGCTCTCGATCGCCCCCTTCGCTGCCGCGTAGTCGACGTACTGGCCGGCGCCGCCGAGTTTGGTTGCGGCCGACGAGACATTGACGATCGCGCCGCCGGCATGCGCGCCGGGGCCGCCGCCACGCGCCGGCCGGGTCGTCATCCGCACGATCGCCTCGCGCGCGCAGTAGAAGCTGCCGTAGACGTTGATCGCGAACATTCGCTGCAGCCGGTCGACGCCGATCGCGTCGACCCGGCTCGCGAGGTCGACGACGCCGGCGTTGTTGACGAGGCCGGCGAGCGGCGGCAGTGCGCCGTCGAGCGTCGCGAACATCGCCCGCACCTCGGCGTCGTTGGCGACATCGGCGCGCACGGCGACGGCGCGGCCACCGGACTGGACGACCTGGGCGACGACGGCCTCCGCGGCGCCAGCGTCGCGCACGTAGTTGACTGCGACCGCCCAGCCGGCCGCGGCAGCGAGCCGACAGGTTGCGGCGCCGATGCCGCGGCTGCCGCCGGTGACGAGGACGGTGCGCTCGCCGGGCCGCGCCTCATTCGTCATCGTCGCCGCCGCCGTCGTTGTCGTTGCCGGCGCCGTTCTGCTCCTTCGCCTTCTTGTCGAGGATCGCCTGCATCGGCGCGAGGCCGCCGATGAAGTGGTCGACCGTCGTCGGCCTGGCAAGCCGCAGCTGCGGCGGGAACAGATGGTTCATGTAGAGCTCTTCGCCGGGGCGGCCGGTGCGCTGGACGTTGAACCAGAGCGAGAGGGCGACGCCGACGACGAAGCCGGTCGCGGCGACGCCTCGCATCAGCCGCCGGCGTGACGGCTCGACCGCGAGCAGGTGGAAGTAGATCGCCGTCGCGGCGGTCGCATAGACGGCGACGAAGGCGAAGTCGGTCACCCACGGCCACGAGAGCGAGAACGCGATCAGCGGCGGCACGACCGAGAGGATGAGCAGCGCCAGGCTCGCGGTGGCGAAGACGCGAACATGCCAGCCGAAATGACTCTGCCGCGTGAAGGTCTTCGACAGGAGCGCCCACAACGTGCACCAGATCGCCCCGCCGGCGACCGTCGTCAGCAGGACCGAGCCGAGATTGCGGGCGAGATCGTCCGGGTCGCTGTCGATCCAGGTGCCGGCGCAGACGAACGCCAGCACGCCCAGCGCGATGGCGAGCGTCGGCAGCCAGCGGCGTTCGGTGGCGACGACCGTGCTCATCACCTGCTCCGGGCCGAGCGCGTGCCCCGGCAGGCGCAGTCGCAGCTGGGCGCGGCCGATCTGCAGCTCGAGATCGCGGCCGCTGTCGGCAAGCCGCGTGGTCGCGCCGCCAGCGACCCGCTCGCGGCCGACGACGAGGCCGTTCTTGGTCTCGCCGGCGGCGAGCACGATCGTCGCCGGGACGCCGTCGGCCTCGGCGACGACGTCGATCGTCGCGTGGTGCGCGGCGACGTGCGGGTCGCTGAGGACGATCTCGTTGTCGAGGGCGCGGCCGATCGAGACCGGCCACTGGTCGATCCGCCACGACTGGCGGACCAGCCCGTCGCGGTCGACGACCTCGAGCAGCGCCGGCGCCTCGCCTAGTGTGGCTGCATCCATCGGTAGGCGTCGAGATAATGCTTGGCGAGTCGCTGGGCATTGGCGAAACTCACGCCCTGGGCGTCGAAGCGGCCCTGGACGCCCCCCTGACTCTGGTCGAGTGTGGCGACCAGGACGGCGATGTCGTAGAGCTGTGGCAGCTTCTTGTACGCGCGCATGCAGACGACTGCGCGCAGCGGCAGGCCGTCGCGCTCGATGTAGTCCTCCTCGCAGCGCGGCTTGGTCTGGTGCTGCGACGACAGGCGGACGAACGACTCGTTGCGAAAGCTCGCCGAGTAGCGCGACGCGAAGCGCAGCGCGCCGAGCTTGGAGCCGTCGTAGCTCTCGTGGCGCAGGCTGATCGTTCCGGTCGTGAAGTCGCCGACGAAGATCCGCGTGTCCATGACGCAATCGGAGCGCTCGAAGTCGAGGCCACCGGTGTTCGAGACGGTGCTCGTTCCCCAGCAACGCATGAAGACGTCGGGCGGCACCGGGACGCGATAGCGCGGATGCGTCGCCTCCTTCCAACCCTGCTCGATGAAGCGCTCGGTGAGCGTCGCCTGGTGCTTGAGCAGCTGCTCGTCGACGATGCCGTAGGCGGGGCCGAGGATCGGCGCGGCATCCTTGCCGCGCGCGAGCAGCGCGCTCGCGAACTCGGCCGGGACGAGGAAGCTCACCTGCTCGCCGTCGATCCGGCGCGCGACGTTGATGCCGACGACGTGGCCCTCGTCGTCGAGCGCCGGGCCGCCGCTCATCCCCGCCGAGAGCGCGCCGCCGAAGAAGATCTGCGGATAGAAGCTCCGCCGGACGAGGCCGTTGTACGTGCCTTGCGTCACCGCGAAGCCGACGTCGAGCGGATTGCCGAGCGAGTAGATGCGCTCGCCTTGCGCGAGCGGCTCGCTCGCCGGCCGGAACGCGAGCGCGTCGAAGTGCCTCGGCGCGCCGTTCGCTCCGCTCGGTGCGGCATCGGTGGCGCGCAGCAGCGCGAGATCGTGCAGCACGTCGAGCTGCAGGATCGCGAGCGGCGCCTCGCGGCCGTCGGCGGTGACGTAGACGAGATCGTGCTGCTCGGGCTTGAGCGCCGCCTCGCTGACGACGTGGAAGTTGGTGATGATGTGGCCCTGCGGCGTGACGAAAAACCCCGAGCCGACCGAGGTCTGGCTGGCACGGCCCTTCAGCACAGTGCGAATCTGGACCAGCTGCGAGCGCGCCTGCTCGTAGACCTTGCGCGCCGAGAGCGACACCGGTGCGCCGGCCGGCGCAGCCGCCGCGGGCGCGAGCGGTGCGGTGGTCGCCGGCGGTGCCGAGGCGGCGAGGTCGGGCGTCGCCGCGGCGGTCGGCCGCAATTGCGCGTCGATCGGCGACGACGCGACCAGCGCCAGCACCGCCATGGCTCCCCAGCGCCGGACGCGAACTCTCATCTCGGGCGATTCTAGGACGACCGTGGGCGCCGGCAGGGGCCGCTGCTACAGTCCTCGCGCGCTGCTCGAGCGCCTCGAATAAAGATGGAGACAGTCTCATGCATCGCCGCCACCTGCTCCGCGCCGCTCTCGCCGGCCCGGCGCTCGCCGTGTTGCCGGCGATCGCCAGCGCCGCGGTCGAGAAACCCAAGTTGACGATCGCCGTCGGCGGCAAGAACCTGCTGTACTACCTGCCGCTGACGATCGCCGAGACGCGCGGCTACTTCAAGGACGAAGGCCTCGAGGTCACGATCGCCGACTTCGCCGGCGGGTCGCGCGCCCTGCAGGCGCTCATCGGCGGCAGCGCCGACGTCGTCTCCGGCGCCTTCGAGCATACGATCAACATGCAGGTCAAGGGCCAGCGGCTGCGCGCCTTCGTGCTGCAGGGCCGCGCGCCCCAGATCGTCCTCGGAATCAACCCGAAGACGATGCCCAACTTCAAGTCGGCCGCCGAGCTCAAGGGCAAGAAGCTCGGCGTCACCGCCCCGGGCTCGTCGACCAACGTGCTCGCCAACTTCGTCCTCGCCAAGGTGGGGCTGAAGCCGGGCGATGTCTCGATCATCGGCGTCGGCGCCGGCAGCGGCGCGGTCGCCGCGGTGCGCTCGGGCCAGATCGACGCGATCTCCAACCTCGATCCGGTGATCACGCAGCTCACCCGCTCGGGGGACCTCAAGGTCGTCTCCGACACCCGCGTCGTCGCCGAGGCCGACCGTGTCTTCGGCGGCCCGATGCCGGCCGGATGCCTCTACACGCAGCAAACCTTCCTCGACAAGCACCCGCAGACTGCGCAGGCGCTCGCCAACGCGATCGTTCGCGCCGACAAGTGGATCCAGGGCGCCGGCGCGAGCGACATCATCAAGGCGGTTCCGGAAAGCTACCTGCTCGGCGACCGCGCCGTCTACGTCGACGCCTTCATCGCCGCCAAGGGCGCGCTCTCTCCCGACGGCATGTTCCCGGAAGCCGGTGCCGAGACCGCGCGGCGCGCGCTCGCGAGCATCGATCCCGAAATCGCCAGCGCCAGGATCGACCTGGCCGCGATCTGGACCAACGACTACGTCAAGCGCGCGAACGCGAAGTATCCGAAGGGCTGAGGCGCTCACGACGATGGAAGGGCTGGCGCACGAGCACGCGCCGCTGCCGCTGCACCTACGCGCACCTGCGGCGCACCGACACCTCTCCTCGGCCTCAACCTGCTCCAGCTCGCTTTCGTGAGTCTGATGCCGTTCTCGTCGGCGCTCTCGGGCGAGTGCGGCACCACCGTGCTCCGCACGGGGTGTTCTCGGCCAACGTGGCGATGCTCGGTGTGAGCGCGCTCTGCATCGTGCGCTACTTCCGTCGCCACCCCGAACTTGCCTCGGCGCCGATGCCGCTCGCACGCTTTCGCGGCGCGCGGCTGAGGATCAGCGGCTTGATCGTGATCAGCGTGGTGGCCCTCGCGCTCGCGCCGATCCTGCCGCGACCGTCGATGGGCAACATCGCCTTCATGCTGATGGCCGCATCATGCCGGCGCCGCTCGTTCTCGAGCGGCGCGGAATGACGAGCGGCGACGCCGAACCATCGGCCACGACTGAGCGCCGGTGCGCAGGCGCCGCATCGATTCTTTGCGGCCCCGCGCCTGCTGGGCCACTCAGTCGGCCGCTTGGCCGGCCGAGGCGACCACGCAAGCGGTGCGCCGCTCGCGCTCGCTGTGGACCCAGGCGACCGCGTCTTCAACGGTCGCCTGATAGAACGGCTGCGTCCGGTGGACGAATCCAATCAGCGCCGGCATGCCGCGCGCGGCCTGCTCCTCGATCCTGCGTTCGACGAGCGAGCGCGTCGACGAGGCGCAGACGTTTGCCGTGTCGCTTCCAGGCGCGGCGACCGCGGCGAGCGGAGTTGCGAGCGTGGCGACGATGGCGGTCAGGACAGAAAGACGAAGCGCGTTCATTTGAAACTCCTGTCGACCGAAACGGCCGCAAACGAAAGCTAGACTTCGCGCGCCGCGTCGTCATCGAGAAAGCGACGAAACGCATTTTCGCTGCCGCGAAACCAACCCGAAAACCGACGAACCCTTGCCCGTTTTCACGTCTGCCGCGCCGTTCGGGGCGACATCGTCGCCGCGAGTGCTCGCGCTCGCGATGAGCGGCATCACTTGCGCGTTCGCCCAGCGCGACGACCCGGGCCGGCGCTACACCGCGATCCGCGACGTCGCGCTCACGGTCAGCGCCGGCGAATTCGTCTCCGTCGTCGGCCCGACCGGCTGCGGCAAGAGCACGCTGCTCAACGTCGCCGCCGGCCTGCTCGCTCCGAGCGCAGGCGCGGTCGACGTCTTCGGCGAGCGGCTGAACGGCATCAACCGGCGCGCCGGCTACATGTTCCAGGCCGAAAGCCTGATGCCGTGGCGAACCGCGCTGCAGAACGTCGCCGCCGGGCTCGAGTTCCGCGCCGTTGCCGACGCGGGGCCGCGGGCGCACGACTGGCTGAAGCGGGTCGGCCTCGGCGGCTTCGGCGACCGCTATCCGCACCAGCTCTCGGGCGGCATGAGAAAGCGGGTCAGCCTGGCGCAGACGCTGGCACTCGATCCTGACCTCCTGCTCATGGACGAGCCGTTCTCGGCGCTCGACGTGCAGACGCGACAGCTGATGGAAAACGAGCTGCTCGCGCTCTGGGCCGAACGGCAGAAGGCGGTGCTCTTCATCACCCACGACCTCGACGAGGCGATTGCGATGAGCGACCGCGTCGTCTGCCTCTCCGCCGGGCCGGCATCGCATCCGATCGGCGAGTTCGCGATCGACCTGCCGCGGCCGCGCGACGTCGCCGAAGTGCGCGCGACGCCGCGCTTCGTCGAGCTGCACCGGGCGATCTGGGCGGTGCTGCGTGAAGAAGTGCTGACGGGTTACCGCCAGCAGCTCGCGGCATGAGCGCGAAGGCAGTCGCGTGAACCGCCTCCGCGTCTGGCAGGCCGGCGTCCTGGTCGCGGTCTTCGTCATCTGGCATCTGCTGACGACGCCGGGCCTGCTGCCCAACTTCGTGTTTGAGAACGACCAGCAGGCGGCGTTCTTCTTCGGCGAGCCGATCAAGATCTTCGGCCGCATCTGGGCCTGGTTCGTGACCCGTCGCGACATTTACGAGCACCTCGGCGTGACGCTGCTCGAGACCGTGCTCGCGTTCGCGATCGGCTCGACGCTCGGCCTCTCGTTCGGCCTCTGGCTCGCGCTCAGCCCGCTCGTCGGCGCCATCGCCGACCCTTACATCAAGGCGCTGAACAGCATGCCGCGCGTCATCCTCGCGCCGATCTTCGCGGTCTGGTTCGGGCTCGGCGTCGCGAGCAAGGTCGCGCTCGGCGTCACGCTCGTCTTCTTCATCGTCTTTTTCAACGTCTACCAGGGCGTGAAGGAAGTCAGCCCAGTCGTCCTCGCCAACGCGCGCATGCTCGGTGCGTCGCAGCGCCAGCTGCTGCGCCACGTCTACCTGCCGAGCGCGACGAGCTGGATGTTCAGCTCCTTGCACACCTCGGTCGGGCTGGCGTTCGTCGGTGCCGTCGTCGGCGAGTACCTCGGCTCGGCGCGCGGCGTCGGCTACCTGATCCTGCAAGCCGAGGGCACATTCGACATCGATACCGTGATGGCCGGCATCCTCGTCCTCACCGCGTTCGCGCTCGCGCTCGACGCCGTGGTCGGCAGGATCGAGCGGCGCCTGCTGCGCTGGCAGCCGGCGGCGGCGGAAACGGAGAAGCTCTGACAAGACTTGCGGGTCGAGCCGGCGTGTAGCGCTGCCCCCGCCTCAGGGAAGCGGGAGCAGCGCACGCGATTCATTGAGCGTTGAAGCGCGTTGCAGTGATGGTTCCGCCGATATGTTCGAGGAGGGTCACCTCGTCCTTCGCGTACTGGTCGAGCGTGAAGGACCCCTCGAATCGATCTCGCGCATGGTTCAGTGTGACCACCTCACTGATGATCGCGGGACCGATGTAGGCAGCGGGCGATGCGGGTGGCATCGAGTCGCTGCTGGCCCAGGCCAAGGCGATGTGCTTGAGCACGTAGGTCGAGGGGCCGGTCCGCTGCCAGGAGCCCATGCAGACGTCGCCCGAGCTCGGCGGGCGACCGCCCGAGATCATGAACTCGGTGCCGTCGCTGTGCCATTGCACCGTTCCGAAGTCGACGACGGCGCCGTACGGGATCTGGACCGGGTACGCTGTGCCGTCGGAGACGAAGGTGAACCGCCACGTGCCGACGATGCCGGCCGCGCCGCCGCTGTCACGATCGTCGTCGCGAACGTGGATGATCCGCACATCTCCGGTCCGATAGACCGCCCGCATCATGGCGCTGGTGGTCGGCAACGGCGCGTCCCAGGCCGGCGGCAGCGACGGGTCGGTCGGGTTGTACTGGCCACAGGCGGCGCCGGCGTGGCCGGTGAACACGGTGGCGAGGACGCCGAACCCGAGCAGGAGCGCGAGGCGGGTGACCGGCGGCGCGGCAGTTGTTCTCTTCATGAGCTATCTCCTGGTGATGACAATGAGATGTGGTGGTTGCGTTCGGATCGAACGCGAATCGATCGTCCAGGGACGTCGCCCGCTTGTCGCGGCGATTCCGACGAATGCGTCTTTGCGCCGGCGAAAGGCCTCGGGTCACCGACGAATCGACGGCTGGCATCGCCAGCCGGCCGCCGCGCTACATCTGCCTGAAGAGATGCGAGTAGCCGGCGCTGACGCGCAACATCTCCGGCCGGCTCTTCAGCTTCAGATCGAGGTGGCCGGTGATCGAGCGGCGGACGCTTTGCACCGCGTGCATGTTGACGACGACGCCGCGATGGACCTGCCAGAAGACCGCCGGGTCGAGCCGGGCGACGAGCTCCTTCAGCGGGGTCGTGATCAGCGACTCGCCGCCGGCAGTGACGACCGCGATGTACTTGTTGTCGGCGCGGAAATAGCAGACGTCGTCGACCGCGATGAACTCGATGTCGCGCCCCTGCAGCACCGTGATCCATTGCAGCTGCTCGCTGCCGTTGCCGCGCTGCAGCTGCTCGAGCAGCTTGCTGAGGTCGGCTGGCGGCTGCGCCAGGCGCGCGCGCACCCGGCCCAGAGCCTGCGCCAGACGTGCGGTCTCGATGGGCTTCAACAGGTAGTCGACCGCACCCTGCTCGAACGCCTGGACGGCGTACTGGTCGAACGCGGTGATGAAGACGACGTGGCTGCGCGCGCCGGCGACGCGCGCCACCTCGATGCCGGTGAGGCCTGGCATCTGGACGTCGAGGAAGAGCACGTCCGGGTGCTGCGCTTCGATCTCGCGCAAGGCGGAGATGCCGTCGTGTGCGGACTTGAGCAGTGTCAAGTCGGGCCAGAGACGAAGGAGTTCCTCACGCAGCTCGGTGGCGAGCAGAGGCTCGTCTTCAACGATCAGGGCGGTCGTCATCTGGAGAGCTCCTCGACAAGAGGTAGGTCGACGGTGAAGCTCGCGAGGTCACCCTCGAGCGCGGCGACGCTGAGCGTTGCGGCCCTGCCGTGGAGCTCGGCGAGGCGCTCGCGCAGACGCGCGATCGACGGCGTCGCGACAACTCTGCCGGACGCGCTGGGCTCCGCGGCCGGCGCCAGGCGCACGCTCAGTCGCGGCGTTCGCGGCATGGCGTCGTCCGAGGCGATGGCCTCGGCGCTCAGTCGCCAGGCGACCGAACTCGAGTCCGGCAGCGCCAGCATCTCCTGCAGCAGCGGCAGGATGAGCATCGGTCCGAGGTCGCTCTGCGCCGCGAGCGGCGAGACCTGCGTCTCGACGTCGAGCGCCGAGCCCAGGTGGCGTTGCACGCGCAGCCATGCGCGCGCGAGTGCGAACTCGCGCTCGACCGTCGACGTCACGGCGGTGCCCACGGGAAGCATCGCGCGCAGCAAGGCGATCAGGTCGGCAAGCAGGGCGTCGGCGGCGCGCGGGTCACGCTCGTGCAGCTCGCCGATCCGCGTCAGCGCGTCGAACAGGAACTGCGGCTCGACACGCGCCTGCAGCGCCATGAGGCGCGCGGCGAGCAGATGCTGCCGGTCGCGGATGCGGTCGGCCTCCGCCGTCTGGATACGGCCGAGCGCGCGCTGGGTCGTCCGCCAGTAGGCGTAGACGGCGAGGCCCAGGCTGCCATGGATGAGCAGCACCTTCAGGCGGAACGGGTTGAAGCCCCATGTCGGGTGGCGCCAGCCGACGAAGTTCGCACCGAGTGCGTCGAGCAGACTCGCCGCGAGCGAGCCGACCAGGAGCGCGGCACCGTAAGCAACGGTGGGCCGGACGCCATCCCAGAACGCTTCGTCGGCGACCATCGCTGCGAATAGCAGTGGCAGGATGCCCCAGACCCAGCGTCCGATCAGCAGGTCGGCGAACGGGTCGCTCACGCGCTGGCCGGGAAAGAGGAACGCGCCGCCGTTCGGACCGAACGTGGCCGAGAGGATGCTGATGAGCGCCGCCAGCGCGACCTGGCGCCAACCGAGGCGGCGCCAGGCGTCGCCGATCCATCGAGCAAGCCGTGCCCCCGAACTCGGCATCGCCCCCACGGCGAACGCGAGGGGCGCTGCCATGCTCACAAGATCGCCAGAGGCAGCTCGATCATCGCGACGACGCCGCGCGGCTCGTTGACGCGCAACGTAAGCTGCGCGGCAGCACCGTACATCGAGCGCAGTCGCGCGCGGATGTTGGCGAGGCCGGTGCCGGCGCCGAGGCTCGTGCCGAGGCCGCGACCGGTGTCGGCGACGTGGACGCGTAGCGTTTTCGGGTCGCTCGTCGCGGCGATGCGGATCGAGCCACCCTCGAGGAGTGGCTGCAGGCCGTGCTTGAGGGCGTTCTCGACCAACGTGAGCAGCATCATCGGCGGGACGACGTGGTCGGCGAGCGCCTTCGGCACATCGAAATCGACCTGCAGGCGCGAACCCATCCGCACCTGGTGGACACCCAGGAACGCGCGCACGATCTCGACCTCGCGCTCGAGCGTCGGCCGATCCTCGCGCAGCCGCGGCAACGCACTTTCTAGGTAGCGCAGCAAATCGGCGAGCATCGCGCGTCCCGCGGCGCCATCGGTGCGCAACAGGCGGCGAACGTTGGCGAGCGAATTGAACAGGAAGTGCGGCTCAATCTGCGCCTGTAGCAGCTGCAGCCGCCCGGCCGCGAGCTCGCTTTGCCCGCGCAGCCGTTCGACCTCGGCCTGGTGCAGCGATTCGGCGGCACGGGAAAGGCCCTCCCGGTATTCGCCGAGCACGGCGATCAGGACAGCGACGACAAAGAGCCAGTGCTGACTCGCGAGTGCCTCGGCGGGCGACGGAGGCTCGCAGGCGCAGGTGTCGGCGGCCCAACGCTGGACAAGCCAGCCGAGCCAGGCCGCGGCGATGACGGTCGGCACGAACAGCGGCCAGCGCTTCCATCTCGACAGGGGTAGCCGGCGCGGAACGATCGCCAGGACGAGGACGATCGGCGAGATTCCGGTGAACGCCTGCAGCCACAAGCTGTAGGCGTCGCCCCACTCCGCGCTGTCGGGAGGGATCGCGAAGAGCCGGTCGAAGTCCACGCTGGGCACCGCCGTCAGCACCGCCAGGCCGGCGATGAGCAGCAGCCACCGGCCGACGATCTCGACGGCAGACGAACGGCGGCGGATCAAGAAGGGATGCACGGCGCGTGATCAGGCTTACCAGAGCGCCGACTGTGCTTCGACGTCAGACGAAAGTCCACCGCGTTCCGACGAACAGGGTCGCTGAGCGGTGCGAACCTGCGACGACGCCGACGGATCGCCCTTTTGGGCCGACGAAGGGTTGCCGCGAGGCCGCCGTTCGGCGCGAAGCCAGTGGTCGAGCGCGTGCACAACGATCACACTGGGCCCGCGCCGACATGCAGCGCAGCTGAGGAGAACGAATGCAATGCCGACCTCTCGCGGCCGCCGTCGCACTCGCTTTGGCGCAGGCGTCCCCTGCGGGTGCACAGAGCTCTCCGGGCGGCGATGAACAGAAGCTCGAGAGGGTCGAGGTGACGGGTTCGCGGCTGCGCCGCACCGACGCCGAGACTCCGTCTCCGGTGCAGGTCATTACCCGCGACGTGATCGCCCGCTTGGGCGCGGTCTCGCTCAACGATGTGCTGCAGGGCCTGCCGGCGAACAATACCGGCGCGTTCAACGAGGCCGATACCGTCAACAACTATGGCGCCGCCGCGGTCTCGCTGCGCGGGCTCGGCCCGGGGTCGACGCTGGTCCTGATCAACGGTCGCCGCGTCGCGCCGTTCGGCTTCACCGGGGGCGCGACCTTCGTCGATTTGAACCAGATCCCGGTCAGCGCAATCGATCGCATCGAGGTCCTGCTCGACGGCGCCTCGGCGATCTACGGCTCCGACGCGATCGCCGGCGTCGTCAACGTCATCCTGCGGCGCGACTTCCGCGGCGTTGATCTCTCCGCGGGCTACGGCCGTTCGACGCACGGCGACGCGACGCAGCGCGAGGCGAGCATCACCACCGGCGTCGGTGATCGCAGTAGCGACGGCTACAACGTCTTCGCGACGTTCTCGCACGCCGACCAGGACCCGGTCAAGGCGACCGCGCGCTGGCACTCGCGGACCGCCGACTATCGCGGCTTCGGCCTAGGCGACTTCCGCTCTTCGTATGCGTACCCAGGCAACCTCTACAGTGCCGACAACTCGACCTTCCTGCAGCCGCTGCCGGGCTGCGCGACGACCGGCGAAGCGGGCTCGGCGCTCGCCGGCCGCTGCGTCTACGACCCGGCCAACGATTCGGACCTCATCGTCGGCTCACGCCGTGACGCGCTCTTCGTCGCCGGCTCGGCCGGGATCGCCGGCGGTTTCGAGCTGTTCGGCGACGCCATCTTCAATCGCAACGTCTTCCAGGCCCAGCACTCCAGCTTCGGCAGCGCGACCTACTTCAGCACCGGAACGCTGGCCCAGCCGTTCATTCCACTGCCGGTTGGCCATCCGCAGAATCCGTATCCGTTCGACGTTGCGCTGCGGACCCGGTTCGCCGACGAGCCGCTGTTCGTGACGCCAACCACCGAGACGACGCGAATCGTCGCCGGCATGCGCCACCACGAACTCGCCGGCTGGGACGTCGAGAGCGCGCTGCTATGGTCGGACTCGCGCACGCGCACGAAGACGACCGGGGTCATTCGTGACAGCGTGCTGGCCGGGGAAGTGCTCGACGCGGGCGGCCAGGCCTCGGCGGCCTTTCAGTTCGGCAATCCGGCTGCCAACGACCCGGCCCTGATGGAGCGTCTCTATCCGACTCTCGTCGACACGGGGCGGACGTCGACGGCGTCGTTCGACGTGCGCGGGACGCGCGAAATCTTCACCATGCCGAGCGGCGCGGCCCAGCTCGCGGTCGGCGTCGAGCTGCGCCGCGAGAGCTATTCGAGCGCGTTCGATCCACTGACCACCGCGGGCGACATCAGCGTGATCTTCGGCAATACCGCGGCCGGGCAGCGAACCATCGCGTCGACCTACGGCGAGCTCTCGCTGCCGCTCGCGAAAGCGCTCGAGGCGAGCATCGCGGCACGCGTCGACCACTACAGCGACTTTGGCACGTCGACCAATCCGAAGGTGGGAGTGAAGTGGAAGGCGTCGCCCGCGGTTGCATTGCGAGCAACCTATGCCACCGCGTTTCGCGCCCCATCTCTCTCGGAGACCACGCAGCTGGCAGTGGGCACGGGGTTCGCCATCGTTCGCGATCCCGTGACCTGCCCGGTGCCCGATCCGTCAAATCCGAACTGCGAACTGGCCGTCCAGGCGATCTCGGGCGGCAACCCCGCGCTGCGACCGGAGCGAGCGCGCAGCGCGACCGCGGGGGTGATCCTCGAGCCGTGGCGCGACACCTCGTTCACCGTCGACGCGTTCCGTATTGATCGGCGCGACCAGATCGCCTACATCGACCCGACGTTCCTGCTCACGAACGAGAGCCTCTATCCCGGCTATGTCGTTCGCAACGCCGACGGCACGATCGATCACCTGAACCTGCAGTACACCAACCTCGCTTCTTCGCGCGTCTGGGGAGTCGACGTCAGCGGCAGGGCAAGGACAACGGTGGCGGACATCGGTCGCGTCGGCGTCGAAGGCAGCTACGAGTGGCTGCCGCATTTCTGGCTCGCCCAGACGAGCGACGCCCCGATGCTCGACTATGCCGGCACCTACACGCAGCCGAAGTCGCGCGCGCGGGTCGCCCTGACGTTCGACCGTGGCGCGTGGCAGAGCGCGCTGACCTTCAACTACACCGGTGGCTACCTGCGCGCGTCTTCGCCGTCGGACCTGAGTTGCCCCTACGACGCGAGCGGGTCGAACCGGCCTGAACTCTGCAGCGTCAAGTCGTGGCAGACGGTCGATCTGTTCGTCGGCTATCGCGGCGTACCAAACCTCGAGCTGGGATTTCTGATCCAGAACATCGACAACGTCCAGGCACCGTTCGACGAGCGACAGGTCCTGGGGCCGTTTACCGCGTATCAGTCGGCATTCCAGAGTGCCGTCGGCAGGTTCTTCAAGCTGACCGCGACCTACGCGTTTCGCTGAGGAAACGCCGGTCGGACGCTTCCCACAGCGCGCCACGTCGAGCGCCGATGGCGGGCGGCCGCGTCTCGCCGTAGCTTCTACCGATCTCCATCCGTCGGAGTCCGGCCATGAACACGAATACCCGCCTGGCGTTGTTTCTCGGGACGGCGGTGCTGCTCACCTTCGCCGCTCTCGCCCAGACGGTTCCGGCAGGCGAGGCCGGTGCGCCGCCGCCGCCGCGGATCCACTCCGCGGGCGGTATCGAGTACATCAACGGCGGTGCCGGCGAGGAATCACGCGCAGCGATCGATGCCGAGCGTCAGGAGTTCCCGCTGCGCCTCGTCTTCAGCGTCGCGAGCGGCGCGTACGTCGTCGCCGATCACGTCGACGTCAACGACAAGACGGGCAGGATCCTCGGCGTCGACAACGCGGGTCCGATGCTGCTCGTCAAGGTGCCGCCCGGCGACTACACGGTCGACGCGAGCTACGGCGGCAGGACCGAGCAGCGCAGGATCCACGTCGGCCGCGATGCGGGTACCGTGAACTGGCGCTGGCCCGAAGAAGCCAGGCGCTGAGCGGCGCTCGTTCGTGCGTACGCCACTTCGGGGGCGGCGCGCGAAGAACGGTCCGGTCAGATCCCGCCGCCCCAGCGGTACTGCCAGACGACTCCGAGCAGATCGAAGTTGTTGCCGGTGCGTGCCGAGACCCCGCTGCTGGCGTAGAGCTTGACCGAGTTGCGCCGGTCGATCGGCAGCGCCAGCGTCGCGCCGAGGCGCCAGTTCTGCTGCAGGTCGTTCTTTGGCGCGCCGTCGATGCTCGAGCGGCCGCCGGTGAAGTAGGTCGCATCGAACGAGGTCCACGCGCCCGAGCGGAAGCCGTAGATGACGTGACCCTGGAACGCATAGAGCGGATCCTGCGAACGCGTCGAGCCGCCATAGAAGTTCGTGTTGTCGGTATAAAGCGTGACCGCTGCCTGGCCCTCGATCGTCCAGCGGTCGATCGCTTTGGAGACGCCGAGCTCGGGCTTGAATGACCAGCGGTGGGTGCCGATGTTGACGAGGCGGGTCGGGTCGTACTGCGAGGTCGGCGCGACAACCTGCAGGCTCGCGCCGACGATGAGGTCCTGCCGGTACGCGGCGAAGTCCTTCATCGCCAGCGCCGGCGCGCCGTAGAGGTTCGCTGACAGGCGAAACGCCGAATTGGCGAAACCGTGGATCGAGCGCTGCACCGGCGCCCCCGCGTACTCGGCGGTGCCGGAGAGCGAGGCATAGGGGACGATGACGTCGAACTTGCCCGATACGCCCCAGAGGTCGAGGACTCGCGCGTACGCCAACACGGCGATGTTGGTGTCGAGCTTCGCATCGGTGACCGGGATCGACGGGTCGAGCGAGAGGCCGCCGCTGCTATGGGCGACGCCAGCGACGAGAAAGTTGACGCCGACCGGCGCATTGGAGTACGCACGCGGCTCGATGTCCTGCGCGCGGGCGGGCGCGCCGCTCATCGACGCGACGATCACGATGCTCTTCGCCGCGAGCGCGACCGTCTTCGGAAGCAGCCCGCTGCCGACGAACCGGCGCGCGACCCGACACACGCGCCGCTGCACGACGTCGAGCTCGACCCCGGGCAGGGACGGCACCGCTACTTCGAGGTCGGCATCGTGAAGTCGGCGCCCTTGGGCGTGCTCTCGGGCCAGCGCTGCATCACCGACTTCTGGCGCGTGTAGAAGCGGACGCCTTCGGCGCCGTAGGCATGGGTGTCGCCGAACATGCTCGATTTCCAGCCGCCGAAGCCGTGCCACGCCATCGGCACCGGGATCGGCACGTTGATGCCGACCATGCCGATCTCGACCCGCCGGGCGAACTCGCGCGCGACGTTGCCGTCGCTCGTGAAGCAGGCCACGCCGTTGCCGAACTCGTGCTCGTTGACGAGCCCGAGCGCCGTTTCGAAGTCGGGCACGCGCACGCATGAGAGCACCGGCCCGAAGATCTCTTCCTTGTAGATCTTCATGTGCGGCGTGACGTGATCGAACAACGTGCCGCCGGTAAAGAACCCCTTCTCGTGGCCCGGCACCGCGAGACCGCGGCCATCGGCAGCGAGGGTCGCCCCGTCGCTGACGCCCGAGGCGATGTACGACTCGACGCGCGCCTTCGCATCGGCGGTGACGAGCGGCCCCATCTCGGCGTCGCTTTCCATGCCGTTCTTGACGATGAGCCTCGTCGCGCGCTTGGCGAGCAGCGGCACGATGCGGTCGGCGATGTCGCCGACCAGCACTGCGACCGAGACCGCCATGCAGCGCTCGCCCGCCGAGCCGTAGGCGGCGCCGACCAGCGCATCGACCGCCTGCTCGAGGTTGGCGTCGGGCATCACAACCATGTGGTTCTTGGCGCCGCCGAGCGCCTGCACGCGCTTGCCGTGCCTCGCACCGGTCTCGTAGATGTAGCGCGCGATCGGCGTCGAGCCGACGAAGCTCAGCGCCTTGACGTCCTTGTGCGCGAGCAAGGCGTCGACCGCGACCTTGTCGCCCTGGACGACGTTGAAGACGCCCTTCGGCAGCCCGGCTTTCTCGAGCAGCTCGGCCATGAAGACCGACGCCGACGGGTCGCGTTCGCTCGGCTTCAGGACGAACGCATTGCCGCACGCAATCGCGACTGGATACATCCACATCGGCACCATCACCGGGAAGTTGAACGGCGTGATGCCGGCGACGACGCCGAGCGGCTGGCGCACGGTCCAGTTGTCGATGCCGGTCGAGACCTGCTCGGTGTAGTCGCCCTTGAGCAGGGTCGGAATGCCGCACGCGAACTCGACGACGTCGATGCCGCGCGTCACTTCGCCCTGGGCGTCGCTGAACACCTTGCCGTGCTCGGCGGTGATCATCGCGGCGAGCTCGTCGCGGTGCTGGTTGAGCAGGCCGAGGAAGGCGTTGAGGACGCGCGCACGGCGCAGCGGCGGCGTGTCGGCCCACACCGGCTGCGCCGCCTTCGCCGCAGCGACGGCTGCGTCGACGTCGGCCGTCGAGGCAAGCGCGACGTGGCGCGCGACCGCGCCGGTGGCCGGGTTCGTCACCGGCTGGCTGCGCCCGCCGCTGCCGGCGACCCGCCGACCGCCGATGTAATGGCCGATCTCGGCCGTGCTCGTGAACTGCTCGTTGGCACCCATGGCAATCTCTCCAGTCGGACGGATCAGCGGCGCCGCGGGTCGCGCTGCGGCCGCTCGGAATCGGCCAGCAGCACGCGCAGCGGCAGCGACGGATTCTTCAGCAGCACCGAGTCGGGCGCGTTCCACATCAGCAGCGCCAGTTTGTTGACGATCGCGCGCAGCGACACGACGTCGCCCGGCCGCCACTCGCGCCGGTACGGCTCCTCGCAGCAGACCATGCCGTAGGTGCGGTTGTTGAGGACGAACGCCGCGTCGAGCATCGAGACGATGTTGTTGGGGACAAGGTAGCTCTCGCGCAACGGTTCCAGCGCCGGATCGTTCATCGCGTCGATGCTCACGTAGGTGCCGGTGCCGACGAGGCGGTTGAAGTAGTCGATGAACTCGTCGCGATGCAGGCGCCGGTCCGACGTGTCGTAGACGCCGTCGGCGCTCTTCGACGCAAAGCACAGCAGCGTCAGGTTGTCGTCGGCGCCGGCGAACTTCCACATGCTGACGCGCGCGCACTGGAGCCGCGACAGGATGATGTCGAACACCGCCGAGTGCGTCTCCTCGCGCGGCGCGCGATCGGCGTACAGCTCGCCGAGCAGCTTTTCCAAGCGTGCCGAATCTTCTCGCTGTGGGGTCATGCGGCCTAGTATCCGCCAAGCGATCCGGCGTCGCAGGCCGCGCCCACGTTGGTTATGCTGCGGTCGGACCCGTTGCCGCGCGAGGACGCCAATGCTGCGAGCCGACGTCACGATCGAGAGTCTCCACCAGCGTCAGGCCGACTGCCTGCCGGGTCGGTTCGGCCTCGTCGTCACGCGCATCGACGAGGGTGCGCTCGACGCGCACGTCGCGTTGCAGCCATGGATGATGGCGCCCAACGGCTTCCTGCATGCCGCGAGCGTGCTGCTGCTCGCCGACACCGCCGCCGGCTACGCGAGCATCGCCCACCTGCCCGAGGGAGCGAAGAACTTCACGACGATCGAGCTGAAGAGCAATTTCATCGGCACGGTGCGCGACGGAACGATCCGCACCGAGTGCCGCGCCGAGCATCTCGGGCGAACGACGCACATCTGGTCGTGCGTCGTCTTCGCCGCCGATGGCCGGCGGCTCGCTCTCTTTCGCTGCACGCAGCTCGTGCTGTGGTGACGTGATGGCGACGAAGCGTTCGCGGCCGGGGCCTGCCCGCGGCGCCGGCAAGGCACCGGCACCGCTCGGTGAACGCGAGATCGCCGAGCTGCAGACGCTGCTCGACACGGTGCCGGCGCCGCTCGAGCCGCTCGACGTCTGCGCGCTCGACGGCTTTCTGTGCGGCGTCCTGGTCCAGCCCGAGGCGGTCGCCGCGGCGAGTTGGCTGCCGTTCGTCACCGATGTCGACGCGCGCCCGTTGCCGGCCGGATTCGACGCGCGCCGGATCCATGCGCTCGTCGGCCGACGTGCCGACGAATTGCGGCGCGCGATCGAGCGACGCACCTGGTTCGATCCCTGGGTGTTCGAGGCCGACGCCGATCTCGCCGGCGACGATCCGATCGACCTCGACGAAGGCGATGACGACGACCTCAGCGATGAGGCGGCCGACGACGACGAAGGTGCTGGGGTCGAGGCGGTCCTGCCATGGGTCGCAGGGTTCACCGCTGCGCTGGAGACGTTTCCGGCCTTGCTCGGCACCGACTCGGGCGCCCTCACTGCACCGCTCGCGCTTCTCTATCGCCACGTCGGCACCGAGACGCTCGAAGACGCCGACGCGTTGCGCGCCGAGATCGAGACGCTCGCGGCGCCGGCCGATCTCGCCGAAGCGGTCGAGGAGTTGGTGCGGGCGACGCTGCTGCTCGCCGACGTCGTCGGAACTCGCGCCGCGCGCTGAGCCGCCGCTCCGGACGGTCGCTCAGATCGTCAGCGGGTCGACGTCGATCGCCCAGCGGAGGACCCGTCTTTTCGCGTCGCCTCGTTCGGCGTGCAGTGCGTCCAGGTGCGGCAGCCATGCGTGCAACATCGCCTGGAGCTGTCGTCTCGACGTCGATTCGACCAGCATCTGCATCCGCTCGACGTCGGCGACACGGGCGACGTCAAGCGGTACCGGCGCATAGACCATGACGTCGGCGGTTTCGGCGAGCGACGCGGCCGCGGCCGACGCCGCCTCGAGAAAGGCCCGGGCGGCGTCGACCGTCTTCGCCTCGGCGCGCAGCACCGCGAGGTGCGAAAACGGCGGCAGCCCGGCGCTCTCGCGCTCGCGCAGCTGGCTGGCGCCGAACGCGGCGTAGTCGTGGCGGCCGAGCGCCTGGTAGAGCGGATGGCCAGGATGCCAGGTCTGCACCCACATCTCGCTCGCGGTCCCGCGTGCCGCGTCGCGGCCGGCGCGGCCCGCCGCCTGCATCAGGAGCGAGAACAGGCGCTCCGGCGCGCGGAAGTCGCTACTGAAGAGCGAGGTGTCGGGATTGACGGCGGCGACAAGGCCGATGCGGCGGAAGTCGTGCCCCTTGGCGACCATCTGGGTGCCGACCAGGACGTCGATATCGCCGGCGTGGACGGCGCCGAGCGTCGCCTCGAGCGCGCCCTTCCTGCGTGTGCTGTCGGCGTCGATGCGGGCGATCCGGGCGCCGGGCAGCAACGTGGTGAGCTGTTCTTCGAGCCGCTCGGTGCCGCGGCCCACCGGCGCGATGTCGGGGTTGCCGCAATCGGGGCACTTGCGCGGCACCGGCTCGGCAAGGCCGCAATGGTGGCAGCGCAGGGTCCGGTCCTGCTTGTGGAAGACGCGCCAGGCGCTGCAGTGCGGGCAGCCGCTCAGCCAACCGCAGTCGCCGCACTGAAGCACCGGTGCGTAGCCACGCCGATTGAGGAAGACGAGGCTCTGGACACCGGTGCCGACGCGCGCCTGCAGGGCAGCGACGAGCTGTGGGGCGAGCCCGGGAGCCGGGCCGGCTGCGGCAAGCCCGGCGGTCGGCCGCGGCACCTTCGCCATGTCGACGAGCCGCACCGCCGGCCATGCGGCGGCGCCGATCCGCTCGGCGAGGGTCAGCCGCGTGTAGCGGCTCGTCTCCGCGCGCTGCCAACTTTCGAGCGAAGGCGTTGCTGAGCCGAGCAGAACCAAGACGCCTTCGTGGCGACCGCGCCAGACAGCGAGGTCGCGCGCCGAATAGCGCGCGCCTTCCTGCTGCTTGTACGACGCGTCGTGCTCCTCGTCGACGATGATCAGGCCGAGTCGCGCCAGCGGTGCGAACACGGCCAGCCGGGTGCCGAGGACAAGATCGGCCAGCCCGAGTTGCGCCGCCAGCCAACTGCGCAATCGTTGCGCCGGCGTCAAGCTGCTGTGCAACGCGACGATCCGGCGGCCGGCGAAGCGGCGCGTGAAGCGGTCGATCAGCTGTGGCGTCAGGTTGATCTCGGGGACCAGGACGAGCGCCTGCCGGCCGGCATCGAGCGCTTGCTCGGCGCCCCGCAGATAGACCTCGGTCTTGCCGCTGCCGGTGACGCCGTGGAGCAGTGCGGTCCCCGGCGCCGCGCTTGTCATCGCGGCGGCGATGGTCGCGGTCGCACGCTCCTGGTCCGGCGTCAGCCCGGGCGGGACCTCCACCGCGTCCGGGTCGCGCGCGGCGGCGCCGGCGAACGCACGTCGCAGACGCTCGACCCGGTTCGCCACGGCATCACGGCCGAGACGGCGCAGCTCGGGAGGCAACACCGCGAGCGCGATCTCGCCGACGCTGCGCTGGTAGTACGAGGCCGCGAACTCGACCAATGCACACCATGCCGGCGTCAGCGGAGGCAACGCGTCGCAGACTTCGGCGATTTCGCGCAGATTGTCTGGCCCGTCGTCGACGACCGCTTTGCGCCACGTCAGGCCCGTCACCTCGCGCTTGCCGAACGGCACACGCACCAGCATGCCGGCAGCGAGCGGGTACTGACTCCGATAGCTCAGTGCTGCGGTCAGCGCGGCATGGCGGGGAGCATCGACAAGCACCGGGACGACGCATTCAGGCATCGTCGCGTCGCGCCAACGACCGGTCGTCGAGAGACTTCAGTCGGAATTCAGCTTCGGGCTGTAAGTTCTTGATTTTCGGCTGCTTTTGATCTTCTCCACCGCATCTGTGGAAAACTTTGTGGGCAACGGTGCTGGCGCGGCCCGAAATGCTTGTCCTGTCTTGATTCCAGTCGCGCTGCCCGGTTTCGGGGCAATCAATGCTTCCCAGCAAAATCAACAACTTAGCGCGTTCGCCGGTTTTCATCATGACGCGTTGCAGCAGAACCGACGCGTTTCGTGACAGGATCAAGTCGTGGGGATAAGTCAAGCCCTGAGTGCTCACTCACCCGAATTCCGTCACGTCGCCGCAATCCGTGAAATCGGTCACGACCGAGCACCGTGAAAGCGCGGCGATGCCCGATGCACCGTCTCGACCAGGACCGCGACGTTTTCGGGCGGCGCGTGCTGGCTGATGCCGTGGCCGAGGTTGAAGATGTGCCCGTTGCCGTTGCCGTTGCCGTCGATCGCGGCGGCGCCAAAGCTGGCCAGCACCTGCTCGACCTCTTGCCGGACCGCGTCGGCGCCGGCAAAGAGGACGGCGGGATCGAGATTGCCCTGCAAGGCCACTCCGGCGCCGACACGCCGGCGCGCGGCAGCGAGATCGACGGTCCAGTCGACGCCGACGACGTCAGCGCCCGAGGCCGCGATCTCCTCGAGCCAGGGCCCGCCGCCCTTGGTAAAGACGATGTGGGGAACGCGCCTGCCCTCGCTCTCCCGTTTCAGCAGGGCGAGGACCCGACGCGTGTAGGCGAGGCTGAAGGCCTGGAACGCACGATCGGCGAGGACGCCGCCCCAACTGTCGAACACCATCACCGCCTGTGCCCCGGCGTCGATCTGGGCGTTGAGATACGCCGCGACGGCGTCGGCGTTGATCGCGAGGATACGGTGCAGCAAGTCGGGCCGGTCATAGAGCATCGTTTTGACGCGGCGGTAGTCGTCCGAACCTTGGCCTTCGACCATGTAACAGGCGAGCGTCCAGGGGCTGCCCGCGAAGCCGATCAGCGGCACCCGCCCGGCGAGCGCGCGCCGGATCGACGCCACGGCGTCGAAGACGTAGCGCAGTTTGGCCAGGTCGGGAACGGCGAGACGTGCGATGGCGCTTTCGTCACGCAGCGGCGCCGCAAAGCGCGGGCCTTCGCCCTCGGCGAACGACAGGCCGAGGCCCATCGCGTCGGGAACGGTAAGGATGTCACTGAACAGGATCGCGGCGTCGAGGGCGAAGCGGTCGAGCGGCTGCAGCGTCACCTCGGTCGCGAACGCCGGGTTGGTCGCCAGGCCCATGAAGCTGCCGGCGCGGGCGCGCGTCGCGCGGTATTCGGGCAGGTAACGCCCCGCCTGGCGCATCAGCCACACCGGCGTGTACTCGGTCGGCTGCGACAGACAGGCACGCAGGAACGTGTCGTTGGCAAGTGGCGCGGGCATCGGCGGATTGTCACCGCGCGCGGACCATAATCGCCGCGACCAGCACCGCCGGGATCCGACACGATGCTCGCCAACGACGTCTTGCACACGGTCGGCAATACGCCGCACATCCGCATCAATCGGCTGTTCGGCACGCGTCACAACGTCTACGTCAAGAGCGAGCGCGCCAACCCGGGCGGCTCGATCAAGGACCGGATCGCCGTCGCGATGGTCGAGGCCGCCGAGGCATCGGGCGCGCTGAAGCCGGGCGCGACGATCGTCGAGCCGACCTCTGGCAACACCGGTGTCGGCCTGGCCATGGTGGCTGCCGTCAAGGGCTATCGGCTCATTCTCGTCATGCCCGACAGCATGAGCGTCGAGCGACGACGGCTGATGCTCGCCTACGGCGCGACCTTCGAGCTGACGCCGCGCGAGAAGGGAATGAACGGCTCGATCGCGAAGGCGCAGGAAATCGTCGCCGAGCTTTCCAGGTCCGCGCCCGGCGCCTGGATGCCGCAGCAATTCGACAACCCCGCCAACATCGACGTCCACGTGCGCACGACCGCCGAGGAGGTCGCCGCCGATTTCCCGAGCGGCATCGACGCGCTGATCACCGGCGTCGGCACGGGCGGCCACATCACCGGCTGCGCGCAGGTGCTGAAGAAGATGTGGCCGAAGCTGAAGGTCTATGCGGTCGAGCCGGCGGCATCGCCGGTCATCAGCGGCGGCAAGCCGAGCCCGCATCCGATCCAAGGCATCGGCGCCGGCTTCATTCCAAAGAATCTCCACGTCGATTTGCTCGACGGCGTGATCCAGGTCGAGGCCGAGGCGGCGCGCGAGATGGCGCGCCGATCGGCGCGCGAGGAGGGGCTGCTCGTCGGAATTTCGTCCGGAGCGACGCTCGCAGCGATCGCGCAGAAGCTGCCCGAGATCGCGGTGGGTTCGACGGTCCTCGGCTTCAACTACGACACCGGCGAGCGCTACTTCTCGATCGAAGGCTTCCTGCCCCAGGAATGAAGCCGAAGATCCTCATCGTCGAGGACGAGCCCGGCATCGCCGATACGCTGCAGTACGCGCTGCGCACCGAAGGCTTCGAGCCGCACTGGTGCGCGACCGGCGAGGACGCGCTGGCGAACGCGCGCGCCGCCGCGCCGGCTCTCGTCATCCTCGACGTCGGCCTGCCCGACGCGAGCGGCTTCGAGATCTTCCGGCGCCTGCGCGAGACGAGCGACGTGCCGGTCGTCTTCCTGACCGCGCGCAGCGACGAGATCGATCGCGTCGTCGGTCTCGAGCTCGGCGCCGACGACTACATCGCCAAGCCGTTTTCGCCGCGCGAGCTCGTGGCGCGCGTGCGCGGCGTCCTGCGGCGGGCGGGCAAGGCCGGGCCACCGGCCGCCGCGTCGGCGACGGCGACGATTGCGAGCGGCCCGATCGTCGTCGACGAGAGTCGGATGCAGGTGCGCTACTACGGCCGCGCGCTCGAGCTGTCGCGCTACGAGTTCGGCCTGCTGAAGACGCTGGCGTCGCGGCCGGGTCATGTCTTCACCCGCGAGGCGCTGCTCGACCGCGTCTGGGGCGACGACAGCGACAGCATGGACCGCACCGTCGACGCTCACGTCAAGACGCTGCGCGCCAAGATGAAGGCGATCGCTCCCGGCCAGGAGCCGATCCGGACCTTGCGCGGCAGCGGCTACGCGCTTGCCGAGGATTTGCCGGCAGCGCCGGCCTGAGCGTGAAGAGGGGGAACGTTCAATGCTGTCGATGCTGCTCCGGAAGATCGTCTCGGTCACCGCGCTCGCGCTCGCACTCGGGGCGGGCGTGTCGGCGCAGCCGGCCGCAGCGCCCAACGCCGCGAGCCCGGTCCCGCCGAGCTTTGCGCTGTTGTCGCTCGTCGGCGACCAGTTCAGCGTGGTCATGCGCCGCGAAGAGATCGGCTCGAACATCGATCCGAACACGCGCCGCAACTATCCGGTCGCGGCCGCAGTGCTCGACGACATCGCGCTCGACGCTGCCGAGCAGGTACTCAGGAAGCTGCGCCCGGTCTCGCCGGTCGTGCGTTTCTCGATCCGCGATCCGCGACTGTTCGACCTCCAGGACAAGCTTCTCGACGACCGCGGCGGCCTGCGCGACGCCCTCGCCAAGCTGCTTCGAGAGCAGCAGGTGACGCGGCTCGTGCTCGTCACGAAGTGGCGTGACAACGCGCAATTCAATCTGTTCGACGGGACCACGGGAACCGGCAAGATCAGCGGCCTCGGCTTCTATGTCGACACGACCTACGTCTACGTGAACCGGGAAACCGGCACCAGCGGTGAAGGCTTTCTCGGCCCGTTCGCGTACGTGGCCGTCACGATCGTGGACGTCGAAACGATGAAGCCGCTTCGCGCGACACAGGCGCGCGAGTCGGAGATGAAACTGCCGATCGATACCGAGAAGGCCATTCACGCCTGGGATTCCCTCACCCCGCAAGGCAAGGTCGACGCG
>DATAYY010000071.1:0-52447 GCA_036272325.1 Caldimonas sp.
TCCGGCAGCCAGAGGCGCACGCCCATCTCGCGCAGCATCGCGCGCTGGCGTTCAGGCCAACGCATCGGCGACCTCGCCGTCGGAAATGTCGACGCTCATGACGATCGCGTCCTCACGCTGCCCCGCAGGGGCCGGGTAGTAGCCCTTCCTGCGGCCGACCTGTGCGAAGCCGAGCCGCCGGTACACCTCGCGCGCTTCGTCATTGCTCTCGCGCACCTCGAGCCACAGCCGCTCGGCCCGCCGCGTCCGACACAGTCGCACCAGCTCGGCGAGCAGGCGACGGGCATGGCCGCACCGCCGCGCCGCCGGCGCGATCGTGATGTTGAGCAGATGCATTTCGCCGACGCCCGGCATCGCGACCAGATAGCCGACGAGGTCACCGTCGACGTGGTTGAGCGTCCACGCAGCATAGCCGGCGACGAGCGAGTCGACGAAGTTGCCGCGCGTCCACGGGAACGGATAGATGGCAAGCTCGAGCTCGAGGACGCCGTCGAGCGACGCGACCGTCATCGGCCGCAGCACCGCCACCATCGGATCTGGCCGCGCACTCATGACGGCGCACCTCGCGGCGGCGCGCCGCCATGAGCGTCCCCCTCAACAGGGCTGCTCCCTCCCTGCCCTTGGTCCGCAAGGGAGCTTTCAGGGCTGCTCCCTCCCCGCTCCGCGCCCCTCCCTCCCAGAGGGCGGGGCGGGCCGCGTCGGGGCCCTTTGCGCAGAGCGCGCTCGGCTTCCGTCTCCGCGACTTTGTCGCGCACGTAGAGCGGCAACGCGAGCGCGGGATCGATGGCGGCGCCGTCCGTCCATGCCGTCTCGGCCAAGCGCAGCAGCGCAAGAGCGCTCGGCGTTGCGGCCGGCACGAGCACGGCATTGGCGGTCTGCAGGCGCGCGCCGAAGACGCCGATGGCGTTGCCGGCGATGAGCTCCGGCGGCGTGTCGCGCCAGAGCGCGGCGAGCGCATCGCAATCGGTCAGGAACGGCGCCGTGCGCGTCGTCCAGCGGCCGTCGGCGTACGCGTACTCGGCGGCGTAGATCTGGTCCATGCGGGCGTCGAGCAGTGCCCAGACGCGCGCCCTCGCGGCATCGTCGCGGGCGTCCTCGGCGACAGCCAGAAGCGTATCGATCGGCAGCACGCGCTTGCCAGCGCCGAACGCCAGCCCCTGCGCGACCGCACACGCCGTGCGCAGGCCGGTGAACGCGCCGGGGCCGCGGCCGAACGCGATCGCGTCGAGATCGCCGAGCGCAAGGCCAGCCTCCGCGAGGACGCGAAAAATCGCCGGCAGCAGCGTCGCCGACGCCTGCGCGCCGCCGTTGCCGATGCAGGCGAGGACGCGGCCGCCGCTCATCAGCGCGACCGTCGTCCGCTCGGTCGAGGTGTCGAAGACGATCAGCGCCGACATCGCGATGAGCGCGCCGTGGCGTCGCCGGAAAGTCGCATCTGAACGAGTTTAGCGGCGCCGCGAACGAGCGATCGCGACCCGATCGCGTGCCATCATCGTCGCCATGCGATCGCCTCCGTCCAGCGCGCTGCGCGTGCGCATCCGCCGCGCTGCCGCGCTCGCCGCGGCAGCGCTGATCGCAGTCGCCGCGGCAAGCGACGCAGCGACCGCGAACAGGCCGACCAGGCCGGCGGCACCGGCGGCGGGCGATACGCGCGCACTGCCGCGCGCCGTCGAGTCGGCGCTCGCACGCGGCGGCCTGCCGCGCGACGCGATGGTCGCCTGGGTGCAGGAGGTCGACGCGGCACGCCCGCGGCTGGCCTGGCAGGCCGACAAGGCGGTCAATCCGGCGTCGCTGATGAAGCTCGTCACCACCTTTGCCGGCCTCGAGCTGCTCGGCCCGGCGTACACCTGGTCGACGCCGGTCTGGCTGCAGGGCAGCGTCACCGACGGCGTGCTGACCGGCAACGTCGTCATCAAGGGCAACGGCGATCCCAAGCTCGTCCTCGAACGCATGTGGCTGCTGCTGCGCCGGCTGCAGCAAGCCGGCATCCGCGAGATCCGGGGCGACATCGTCCTCGACCGCAGCGCCTTCGTCCCCGGCGACACGAACCCGGCCGACTTCGACGGCGAGCCGCTCAGACCTTACAACGCCGGAGCCGATGCGCTCCTCCTCAACTACCGCTCGGTGCTGCTGACGTTCACGCCGGATCCCGGTCGCGGCGTCGCGACGATCGCCGTCGACCCGCCGCTCGCCGGCGTCCGCGTCGATGCCAGCGTGCCCTTGACGAGCGGCGCGTGCGACGACTGGCGCGGAATCCTGAAGGCCGAGCTCGACGATCCTCTGCGCATGCACTTCGAGGGCGCGTTCCAGATCGCGTGCGGCGAGAAGGTCTGGCCGATCGCCTACGCCGATCCGAAGAGCTACAACGCGCGCGCCCTGGCCGGCCTCTGGGCCGAAGAGGGCGGCAAGCTCAGCGGCACCGTTCGCGACGGCGCCGCGCCGGCGCTGACGCCGAGCTTCGAGCTGCGCTCGCCGGCGCTCGCCGAGGTCATCCGTGACATCAACAAGCTCAGCAACAACGTGATGGCACAGCAGCTCTTCCTCACGCTTGGCGCAACGCAGCGCGGCATCGGCACGCCGGAAGCGGCCCGCGAGGTCATCCACGAGTGGCTGAAGGGCCGCATCGGCAATGCGGCGAGCGTCGCCGTCGTCAGCAACGGTTCGGGGCTGTCGCGCGACTCGCGCCTCAGCGCGGCGCTGCTCGGCCACCTGCTGCAGGCGGCGTGGTCGAGCGCGGTCATGCCCGAGCTGATGAGCTCGCTGCCGGTCGCGGGGATCGACGGCACGCTGCAGCGCGCGAAAGGGGCACCGGGCCGCGCGCACCTGAAGACCGGATCGCTGCGCGACGTCGTCGGCGTCGCCGGCTACGTGCTCGCCGATTCGGGTCGGCGCTACGTCGTCGTCGGCATCGTCAACCATGCCAACGCGAACGCGGCGCGGCCCGCGCTCGAAGCGCTCGCCGAGTGGGCGGCGAGCGACGCCCCGGCGCTTGCGCCGACCGGGTCAGGGCCGCCCTGAACAACGCGGCGTCGTCGCGTCAGAACGGGTTGTTCTGGGCGCGGTTGATCGCAAGCGTCCCGAAGCTGCTCTGCGCGGTCGCGCTCAGGTGGCGGTCGTCGGCCCAGAAGAAGAGCGCGGTGCCGGTGTCGACGAAGGTTTGCGCCGTGCAGTCGAGGGCCGACGGCGGCACGAAGGTCGATTTGTTGAGATCGCAAACGCCCTGGGTCGTGTTGGTGAAGCCGCCGAAGCCGGCCACGGTCGCCGCCTCGGTGACGAACTCGTCCATCAGGATGAGACCGATCTTGCGCCCGTCGTTGACGATCGTCGCCCTCATCTCGGCGTTGTAGCGAAACGAGAGTCGCGTCAGCAGGGCGGCGCGGTCGGTGTCGGTGTTCGCGTTGCGCTCGGCGACGCCGAACGGCGTCACGCCCATGTCGAAGATGGTCGCGAGCAGCACCTTGGCGCCGAGGTCGGTGAGGCGGTTGACCTGGCGGCCCGTCTCGGCGCCTGCCGCTTCGGCCTCGACGACGAGCTCGGCCTCGCTCACGGCCGGGTACTGCGCGTACAGGGCGAGGATGTCGTTGGCGCCGACCATCACGGTCACGAGGTCGCCGGCTCCGATCGGGCTGTCGGCCTGCTGGGCGTCGATCTGCGACCCGAGGTCGGCGGCACGGGCGCCGAGCGCGGCGCGGATCCGGCTCACCGGCGAGTCGGCGGGCGTCGTGCCATTGTTGCACTCCGGGAAGACGAGCCCGTAGAGCAGCGCGACGCTTTGGGTCCAGATCGGATTGCTGCCGCACACGATCGTCTGGTCGACGTCGGAGATAGTCGCGTTGACGCTGTACTTGCGCCCGTTGGCATCGCCGGCGGTGTCGACGATCAGGCTCGACTCGTCGCCGAACGCGATGACGCGGGTCGCCTGGAAATGCGACGTCGGCTCGCCGCCGCCGCAACCTGGCGCGAGCATCGCCGCCGCCGCGACGGCGATGCCGCCGAGCACGCGGCGCAAGTCAGGTCCATGGTCGGTCATTCAGGGGCTCCAGGATGGATGATCGGGTTCACGTCGCCGCGGCGCGGCTGAGCCGGTCGCGCACCCCTTCCCACTCGGGACCGGGCGGCGGCTCTTCGACCCAGATCAGATGCACGCCCTCGCCGTCGAGTTCGCGCAGGATCGAAAACAGTTCGTGCGCGGCCTGTTCCGGCCGCGCCGGCATGCGCCGATGGACGACGCCGGAAGCGACGCCCGAAGGGATCGAGCGCGAATATACCGCCAGCTTCAGCGAGTCGCTGCCCAGGACCTGCAGCGCCGCCTTCAGGATGCCGGTCGCCATGACGCGCAGCTTCGCCGTCGGCGCGTAATGCGAGGCGAGCGTGCCCGGCGCGCGCGGCGCGTCGGCGCCGCCGCTGCGCAGCGGCGCGCCGGCAGCACTCTCGATCCGGTCGCGGGTCAGGACGCCCGGCCTGAGCAGCACCGGCGCCCCGGTCGAGCAGTCGACGATCGCCGACTCGATGCCGATCCGCGCGGCGCCGCCGTCGAGCACGAGAAGGCCGGCCGTGTCGCCGAATTCGTCGATGACGTGCGCTGCCGTGGTCGCACTGACGCGGCCGAAGCGATTCGCGCTCGGCGCCGCAATCCCCGGCACGCCGCGCTCGGCGGCGCCGGCGAGCAGCGCATGCGCGATCGGGTGCGCCGGGCAGCGCAGCCCGATCGTCTGGGCGCCCGCGGCGGCGGCGTCGGCGACGCCGGCGGCGCGCAGGACGATCACCGTCAGCGGCCCGGGCCAGAACGCTTCGATCAGGCGCTCGGCGACCGGCGGCATAGCCGCGGCGAAGCGCTCGGCGTGCGCACGATCGGCAACGTGCACGATCAGCGGGTGATCGGCCGGTCGCCCTTTCGCGGCGAAGATCTTCGCCACTGCGGCGTCGCTATCGGCGCGCGCACCGAGGCCATAGACGGTCTCGGTCGGAAAGGCGACGAGATCGCCTGCGGCGATCGCGTCGGCGGCGCGGTCGACCGCTGCCGCGTCGAGGCCGTCGAGGCGCATGCGCTAGCTCGTTCCGGCGGCGGCACCGAACGACGCCAGGCCGAGCCGGCGCGCCGCTTCGGCGGCGTTCGCTTCGGCGGCGCCGGCGCTTGCCGCGATGATCGTGAGATGGCCCATCTTGCGGCCGGGCCTGGGCTCGGTCTTGCCGTACAGGTGCAGATGCGCGCCTGGCAGCGCCAGCACCTCGCGCCAGTCGGGAGCGACGCCGCCGGTCCAGAGATCGCCGAGGAGATTGAGCATCACCGCCGGCGAATGCTGGCGCGGCGCGACGAGCGGTGCTCCGGTCATCGCCCGCACCTGGAGCTCGAACTGCGACACGTCACACGAGTCGATGCTGTGGTGGCCCGAGTTGTGCGGGCGCGGCGCCATCTCGTTGGCGACGAGCGCGCCGCCTTCGAGAACGAAGAACTCGACGCAGAGGACGCCGACGTGATCGAGCGCGCTGGCAAGCCGCTCGGCGAGGACGATCGCTTCGGCCGCAGTCGCCGCGGCAACGGGGCCTCCCGGCAGCACGCGGGTGACGGCGAGGATGCCGCCGGCGTGGACGTTGTCGTGCACCGGCAGGTGAACAACGTCGCCCCATGCGCTGCGGGCGACGACAACACTGATCTCGGCCGCGAGCGGCAAACGCTTCTCGAGCACGCTCGGCACGCCGCCGAGCGCGTCGAAGGCGGCGGCGAGGCCGGCGCGGTCGCGCACCGACTGCTGCCCCTTGCCGTCGTAGCCGAGGCGCGCGGTCTTCAGGATGCCGGGCAGCAGCGCATCGTCGACGCGTGCGAGGTCGCCGCGCGACGTGATCTTCGCGTGCGGCGCGCAGGCGACGCCGCTCCGAGCGAACGCCGCCTTCTCGGCGGCGCGGTCCTGACAGACCGCGACCGATGCGGCCGCCGGTGCGACCGGCCGCCGGCGCGCGAGCGTTTCGAGCGCGGCGGCGGGAACGTTCTCGAACTCGGTCGTGACGGCGGCGCAGCGCTCGGCAAGTCGCGCGAGCGCCGCGGGATCGAGGTAGTCGGCGCGGATGTGCTCGTGCGAGACCAGGCCCGCAGGGCTCGACGAATCGGGGTCGAGGACCGCCGTGCGGTAGCCCATCGCCTGCGCGGCGTGGACGAACATGCGGCCGAGCTGGCCGCCGCCGAGGACGCCGAGCGTTGCGCCTGGAGCAATGAACGGCGATGCCGATGCCTCGTCGCCGCGCTGGCTGCGCGGTCCCGCCACGCTCGCGCTCACTTCAGCTCGCCGCTCATCGCCCGCGCCGCCTCGGTCTGGCGCTGGCGGAACGCATCGAGCCGGTCGCGCAGCGCGCTGTCGCCGGTGGCGAGCATCGCGACCGCGAACAGCGCCGCGTTGGCGGCACCAGCGACGCCGATCGCGAACGTCGCGACTGGAACGCCTCTGGGCATCTGGACGATCGAGTAGAGCGAGTCGACGCCCTTCAGGATGCGGCTCTCGACCGGCACGCCGAGCACCGGCACCGTCGTCTTGGCGGCGAGCATCCCGGGCAGGTGCGCGGCACCGCCGGCGCCGGCGATGATCGCCTTCAGGCCACGTGCGGCGGCGCCTTCGGCGTAGGCGAACATCTCGTCCGGCATGCGGTGCGCCGAGACGACGCGCGCTTCGTGGGCGATGCCGAACTCGGCGAGAATCTCGGTGGCGGCGCGGATCGTTTCCCAGTCGCTGCTGGAGCCCATGACCACGCCGACCACCGCCGGGGCGCTGCGCACGGCGTTCGCTTTCTGGGTTCGTGACAAGAGGCTTGAATTGTAGGCGGCGAGGCTTCACCTCCGAATTTCGCGCGCCGGACGGCAGCGCCCTTCCCTTCGCGGCTCGACATCATGCAGAACATCACCCACAAGAACCTCGAAGCCGACCTCGTCCAAGCGTCGCTCGCGCAGCCGGTGCTGCTCGACATCTGGGCGCCGTGGTGTGGCCCGTGCAAGACGCTCGGCCCGGTCCTCGAGAAGCTCGAGGTCGCCTATGCCGGCCGCTTCAAGCTCGTCAAGCTCGACGCCGACGAGGAGCCCGAGATCGCGCAACAGCTGTCGCAGATGTTCGGCGTGCGCAGCATTCCGTTCTGCGTCCTCTTCAAGGGCGGTCAGCCGGTCGACGGCTTCGTCGGTGCGCTGCCCGAAGCCGAGGTGCGCAAGTTCCTCGACAAGCACGTACCGAGCGCCGAGGAGCAGGCGTCGGAGGAAGACGTCCAGGCCGCCGAGGAAGCGCTCGCCGACGGCGACACCGGCGTCGCGATCGATCGCCTGCAGGCCGCGCTCGCGACCAATCCCGGCAACGACACCGCGCGCTACGACTACATCCGCGCCCTGCTCAACGCCGGCCACGTCGGCGAAGCGCGCAGCGCGTACGACGCGGTCGCAGCCAATCCGATGCTCGACGCCCGCCTCGTCGCCGCCGGCCACTGGATTGCCGCCATCGAGACCGCAGCGAAGGCGAGGCCCCGCGACACGCTGGCAGCGGCGATCGCCGCCAACAAGCGCGACTTCGATGCCCGCTTCGAGCTCGCCCAGCTCCACTTCGCGAAGCACGAATTCACGCAGGCGATGGACGAGCTCCTCGAGATCGTGATGCGCGACAAGTCGTGGCACGACGAGCTGGCGCGAAAGACGTATGTCGCGATCCTGCAGATCATGAGCAAGCCGGCCTCTGCGCCGAAGGCCGACGCGGCGCCGAAGCAGGGCGCGCTCGAGATCGCCGGCAAGACCGTCGCGCAGCCGAGCGACCCGGTCGTCGACGCCTACCGGCGCAAGCTCAGCATGGCGCTGTTCTGAGCCGCGCAGCGCGCGGCAGCGAGGAGCGCTCGACGCGGCGCCGTCTCGTTCAGGCCGGCGCGCTGATCGCGCGCAGCGCCTCGCGATAGCCCGCCGCCGTCGCCGCGATGACCTCGTTCGACAGGGTCGGCGCCGGCGCCTTCTTGTTCCACGGCTCGCCGTCGATCCGCACTGCCTCGAGCCAGTCGCGCACGAGCTGCTTGTCGAGGCTCGGCGGGTTCGCCCCTTCGGCGTAGCTCGCCGCCGGCCAGAAGCGCGACGAGTCGGGCGTCAGCACTTCGTCCATCAACGTCAGCGTGCCGGCGTCGTCGAGCCCGAACTCGAACTTGGTGTCGGCGATGACGATGCCGCGCGTCAGCGCGAAGGCGGCCGCTTCGCTGTAGAGGCGGATCGCGATCGCGCGCATCTTCGTCGCGAGCTCGCTGCCGACGATGTCGCTCGCTCGCGCGAAGTCGATGTTCTCGTCGTGGTCGCCCAGCTCGGCCTTGGTCGCCGGCGTGAAGATCGGCGCCGGCAGCTTCGCCGCGTTGCGCAGCCCCGGAGGCAGCATCACGCTGCAGACGGCGCCGCTCTGCTGGTACTCCTTCCAGCCGCTGCCCGCAAGATAGCCGCGCACGACCGCCTCGATCGGCAAGGGCCGCAAGCGCTTGACGAGCATCGAGCGGCCGCGCACCTGCGCGCGCTCGTCGGCCGCGACGACGCTTTCGGGATCGTCGCCGGTCAGATGGTTCGGCACGATGTGGCCGAGACGCGCGAACCAGAACAGCGCCATCTCGGTCAGGACTCGGCCCTTACCCGGAATCGGCTCCTTCATGACGACGTCGAACGCGCTCAGGCGGTCGCTCGCGACCATCAGCATGCGCTCGGCGCCGACCGCGTAGTTCTCGCGCACCTTGCCGCGCGCGATTAGCGGCAACGAGCGAAGGGTACTCTCGTAGAGCGGCGCGTCGGCGGCGCCAGCAACGCTCACACGACGGTCTGCGAAAGCTCGCCCTGCGCATAGCGGCGGGCGATCTGCGGCAGCGGCTCGGCGGCGATCTTCGCGGCCTGCCCTTCGCAGCCGAATTGGAGGTAGCGCTCGCGGCAGATCTTCTTCGCCGCTTCGCGCGCCGGCTTGAGGTAGTCGCGTGGATCGAACTTCTCGGGGTTCTCCGCGAGGTATTTGCGGACCGCGCCGGTCATCGCCAGGCGGATGTCGGTGTCGATGTTGATCTTGCGAACGCCATGCTTGATCGCTTCCTGGATCTCCTCGACCGGGACGCCGTAGGTCTCCTTCATCTTGCCGCCGTATTCGCGGATCACGGCGAGCAGGTTCTGCGGCACGCTCGACGAGCCGTGCATGACCAGGTGCGTGTTCGGAATCCGGCGGTGGATCTCCCTGATGCGGTCGATCGCAAGAATGTCGCCGGTGGGCTTGCGGGTGAACTTGTAGGCGCCGTGGCTGGTGCCGATCGCGATCGCGAGCGCATCGAGCTGGGTGCGTCTGACGAAGTCGGCCGCCTGCTCGGGGTCGGTCAGCAGCTGGTCGCGCGTCATCGTCGCTTCGGTGCCGTGGCCGTCTTCCTTGTCGCCACGCATCGTCTCGAGCGAGCCCAGGCAGCCGAGCTCGCCCTCGACCGTCACGCCCCGGGCGTGCGCCATGTCGACGACCTTTCTCGTGACGTCGACGTTGTAGTCGTAGCTCGCGATCGACTTGCCGTCGGCCTCGAGCGAGCCGTCCATCATCACCGACGAGAAGCCGAGGTCGATCGCGCTCTTGCAGACGTCGGGGCTCTGGCCGTGATCCTGGTGCATGACCAGCGGCACCTTCGGCCACGACTCGAGCGCGGCCTGGATCAGGTGCTTGATGAAGGGCTCGCCCGCGTACTTGCGCGCGCCCGCGCTCGCCTGCAGGATGACCGGCGCGCCGACCTCGTCGGCGGCAGTCATCACCGCCTGCACCTGCTCGAGATTGTTGACATTGAAGGCGGGAATGCCGTAGCCATGCTCGGCGGCATGGTCGAGCAGCTGGCGCATGGAGACAAGGGGCATGGCGAAGTCCTCTGCGGGATCGGGAGGCAGCGCGGTCGCGCGCGGCGAGTCGGACACTGTAGCAAGACCGGGGCGCGCGGCGACCGCGACGCCATCGGCGCGACAAGCTGGCGCCAACACGTCGCCGCGCCAAACTTTCCTTAGGCGGTGTCGCCGCGAACCCTGACGAGTATGCTGCGACGGACGCGAACAATGCCGACGGAGGAAGCGTGAAGGCCCCGGGACTCTATCGAATCGCGTCGATTCTTCTGCTGCTCTTTGCCATCGGCCATACGGTGGGCTTTCGCCAATCCGATCCCGAATGGGGAGTCGATGCGCTTCTCGGCTCGATGCGATCGCTCCGCTTCGACGTGCAAGGATTCAGCCGGACGTATTGGGACCTGTTCGTCGGCGCCGGTTTCTTCGTCTCTGCGTTCCTCGTGTTTGCGGCGGTCCTGGCCTGGCAGCTCGGCCGCCTGACAGCGACGACTCTGGAACTCATGCGCGGCACGGCGTGGGCCCTGGCTCTATGCTTTCTCACCATGACAGTCCTGAGCTGGCTCTACTTCTTCATCCTGCCCATCGTGTTCCTGACCTTGATCAGCGCGTGCCTGGTTGCCGCAGCTTGGCGCGCGGGCAAGCCAAGCCTGGGCTGACGCCGGGATTCGGTGTCGACGACACGTGCTTTGATCGAGATCCGAGATCGCAAAGGAGCGACGATGTTCGACTCGCGACTGATGGCCGGCCAGCGCATCCTCGTCACCGGCGGCGGCACCGGCCTCGGCCAGGCAATGGCCGAGCAGTTCCTTCGCCTCGGCGCCGATGTCGCCATCTGCGGCCGCCGCAAGTCGGTCTGCGACGCGACCGCCGATGCGTGGCGCGCGCAGTTTCCCGAGCGCCGCATCGACACCTTCGGCGTCGACATCCGGATCGCCGACGCGGTCGAGGAGATGGTCGCGTCGATCTGGGAGTCGGGCGGTCTCACCGGGCTCGTCAACAACGCCGCCGGCAACTTCGTCGCGCCGACCGAGTCGCTGTCGCCGCGCGGCTTCGATGCGATCGCGGGCATCGTCTTCCACGGCTCGTTCTACGTCACCCAGGCGATCGGCAAGCGCTGGGTCGCCGCCGCGAAAGCCGGCGAGTGGACGGCTGCGCAGCCGTATCGCAACGTCATCAGCATCATCGTGACGTGGGTCGACAACGGCTCGCCCTACGTCGTTCCGTCGGCGATGAGCAAGGCCGGTATCGAGGTGATGACGAAGTCGCTCGCGATCGAGTGGGCGCGCTACGGCGTCCGCCTCAACGCCGTCGGCCCGGGCGAGATCCCGACCGAAGGGATGAGCAAGCGGCTGAGCCCTGGACAGGACCCGGGCGCGCGGTCGCGCGAGACCAATCCGATGGCGCGCCCGGGCAAGATGAGCGAGCTGCAGAACCTCGCGACCTTCCTGATGGCGCCCGGCGGCTGCGACTGGCTGACCGGCCAGAGCATCTTTATGGATGGCGGCCACGCGCTTGCCACCGGCGGCAACTTCTACGCCCTGCGCACATGGAGCGACTCCGACTGGAAGCAGGCGCGCGAATTGATCGAGGCGCAGAACGCGAAGGACAAGGGGCAGCGCTGAAGGGGCGCAGGCGCTGCCACCGGCAGATATCGAGACCCTTTGCGGCCGGCCGCGAAGGGGGCTCGCGCTGGGAGCCACTCATGCGCTCGTCCAGCTGGCGAGCAGCCGGCGCGCGCTCAGGCGCTGACGAACGTCGAGCCGGGGGACCTTCGACTCCGCAGGGCATCGATGCTCCAGGCCCCCGCACCGGCCGCGGCCAGGAACAGGAAGATGAAGCAATAGAGCACTGCGCCCTCGCCCTGGTTGAGCATCGGGATGAGGACCTCGCCCTTCGACGCGTGGGCCATGAAGTAGCCGATCGCCATCTCGCCCGAGAGAAGGAACGCGACCGGGCGCACGAACAGGCCAACCACGAGCAGCGTGCCGCCGAGCAGCTCGAGGATGCCGGCGACGCCGATCAGCGAAGCGATCGACAAGTTGTCGAACATGGCAACGTGCGGAAAGCCGAGCAGCTTGGCGCTGCCGTGCTGCAGGTAGAGATATCCGGCGACGATGCGCAGCAGCGCCTGCGCTCGCGGAATCCATGGCCCGAGGGAAGAGGAAGCGTCCATAGCGGCGGTCCAGTTCAGTGAATGAGGAAGGCAGAGCGGCGCGGTGCGACATCAGGGCAGCAACCCCGGTCAATGCCAGTCCGCCGCCGCCAGGTTCAGGGAGCGAAGACTAGGCAAGCATTAGGCAAGCGCCGTGCCCTTGGCGAGGCCGCTACGGTGATCGGGCGCGAGCCTAGCCGCGCAGCCGAAACCGTTGCAGCTTTCCCGTCTCCGTCCGCGGCAGCGTTTCTCTGAATTCCACCGCGCGCGGATACTTGTACGGCGCCACCGTCGCCTTCACGAAATCCTGCAGCGCCTTCACCATAGGGTCGTCGCCGCGGTGCGGCGCACGCAGCACGACGAAGGCCTTGACGATCTGGCCGCGCTCCTCGTCGGCAACGCCGATCACCGCGCATTCGGCGACCGCCTCGTGCTGCAGCAGCGCGTCCTCGACCTCGACGGCGGCGATGTTGTAGCCGGCCGAGACAATCATGTCGTCGGTGCGTGACTGATAGAAGAAGTAGCCGTCGACGTCCATCAGGTAGGCGTCGCCGGTGTAGTTCCAGCCGTCCTGGACGTAGTCGGCCTGGCGTGGGTCGTCGAGGTAGCGGCAGCCGGTCGGTCCCTGCACGGCGAGGCGGCCGATCGTCCCGGGCCGAACCTCTGTGCCGTTGTCGTCGACGACGCGCGCGCGGTAGCCCGGCACTGCCTTGCCGGTCGCGCCAGGACGCGCGTCGGCCTCGTCGGCGGAGATGAAGATGTGCAGCATTTCGGTCGCGCCGATGCCGTCGATGATCTCGATCCCGGTCGACTCGCGCCAGAGCGTGCGCGTCGCCGCAGGAAGTGCCTCGCCGGCGGCGACGCATTTGCGCAGCACGCCGCCGTCGCGAATGCCGATCCGGCGCTCGCTCGCCGCCGCCGCCAGCGCCCGGTACGACGTCGGCGCGGTGAAGAGCACCGTCGCGCGGTGCGCGATCGCCGCCTCGAGCAGCTCGGGCGGCGAGGGCTTTTCGACCAGCACCGTGCGGGCGCCGATCGCCATCGGAAACAGCGTCAACCCGCCGAGGCCGAACGTGAACGCGAGCGGCGGGCTGCCGATGAAGACGTCGTCAGGGTCGGCGCGAAGCACGTGCGGCGGAAAGCACAAGCAGCTCGCCATGACGTCACGGTGAAAGTGCATCGTCGCCTTCGGCTGCCCGGTCGTGCCGGACGTGAAGGCGAGCAGGCACGTGTCGTCGGCCGCGGTGTCGACGGTGGCGAACGGCGCGTCGTGGCACGCCATCCGCGCCTCGAGCCCAGCCGGCGACGACGGATCGCCAAACAGGATCGTCGTCGCTAGCGACGGCCGCGCCGCTGCTGCGCTCTCGAGCTCGCCGCGCAGCGACGCATCGCAAAGCGCGATCGTCACCTGCGCCTTGTCGATGATCTGGATGAGCTCCTTCGCGCGCAGCATTGGCATCGTCGCGACCGCGATCGCGCCGACCTTCATCACCGCGAACCAGCAGGCAACGAGCATCGGCTTGTTCGCGGCTCTGAGCAGCACGCGGTTGCCGGCAACGAGGCCGCACTCGCGGACGAGGACGTGGGCGATCGCGTCGGCCTGGCGTTGCAGCTCGGCGTACGTCCACACCGGACCCCCCGGAGCACTGACGCAGGGCCGCTCGCCGCGCCCTTCGCGGACGTGGCGGTCGAGCAGCTCGCTCGTGCAATTCAGCCGCGCCGGGAACTGCAGCTCGGGAAGATCGAACAGGAAACTCGGCTGCGCCGCCGGCGGCGGCAGATGGTCGCGCGCGAAGGTGTCGACGTGCGCCGTGGTCGCCATGGCCCGCTTCTCCTGCCGATGGCTAGAACGCTGCGATGCCGGTGATCGCGCGGCCGAGGATCAGCGCGTGCACGTCGTGCGTCCCCTCGTAGGTGTTGACGACCTCGAGGTTGACGAGGTGGCGGGCAACGCCGAACTCGTCGCTGATGCCGTTGCCGCCCATCATGTCGCGCGCCATGCGCGCGATGTCGAGCGCCTTACCGCACGAGTTGCGCTTCAGGATCGACGTGATCTCGACCGCTGCCGTGCCCTCGTCCTTCATCCGGCCGAGGCGCAGGCACCCTTGCAGGCCGAGCGTGATCTCGGTCTGCATGTCGGCGAGCTTCTTCTGCACCAGCTGATTGGCGGCGAGCGGCTTGCCGAACTGCTTGCGATCGAGCGTGTACTGGCGCGCACGGTGCCAGCAGTCCTCGGCCGCGCCGAGCGCGCCCCAGGCGATGCCGTAGCGGGCGGAATTGAGGCAGGTGAACGGACCCTTCAGGCCGCGCACGTCGGGGAAGGCGTTCTCTTCCGGGCAGAACACGCCGTCCATCACGATCTCGCCAGTGATCGAGGCGCGCAATCCGACCTTGCCGTGGATCGCCGGCGTCGTGAGGCCCTTGGCGCCCTTCTCGAGCAGGAAGCCGCGGATCGCGCCTTCGTCGTCCTTCGCCCACACCAGCAGCACGTCGGCCACCGGCGAGTTGGTGATCCACATCTTGGCGCCACTCAGCGAATAGCCGCCCGCGACCTTCCGGGCGCGCGTGACCATGCTGCCGGGATCGGAGCCGTGGTCGGGCTCGGTCAGGCCGAAGCACCCGATCCATTCGCCGGTGGCGAGCCTGGGCAGGTACTTCTGCTTCTGCGCCTCGCTGCCGAACTCGTGGATCGGAACCATGACGAGCGACGACTGCACGCTCATCATCGAGCGGTAGCCGGAATCGACGCGCTCGACCTCGCGGGCGACGACGCCGTAGCAGACATAGTTCATGCCGCCGCCGCCGTATTGCTCCGGGATCGTCGCGCCGAGGAGGCCCAGCTCGCCCATCTCGCGAAAGATGGCGAGGTCGGTCGTGCCGGCGCGAAACGCCTCGAGGACGCGCGGCGCGAGCCGGTCTTGTGCGTAAGCGCGCGCCGCCTCGCGCACCGCGCGCTCGTCGCCACTCAGCTGCTGGTCGAGCAGCAGCGGATCGTCCCAGTGGAAGCTCGCCTTGGCCTTGGCCATGTCTGTTCTCCTGCTTGCCGTCGTCGTTCAGTCGGGAACGACGGCGGTGACCTCGATCTCGACCTTGGCGCGATCTTCCATCAGTGCCGTCACCTCGACTGCGGTCATCGCGATGTCGTAGTGGCCGATGATGTCGCGAAACGCAGCGCCGATCGCCCGGCCCGCGGCGAGGTACTCGCGCTTGCTCGTCACATACCACGTCATGCGCACGATGTGCTCGGGCTTCGCTCCTCCGGCGCGCAGCACCGCGACGACGTTGGCGAGCGCGAGCCGCGCCTGCTCGGCGAAGTCGTCGCTCGTCCACGCGCCCTCGGGTGTCCAGCCGACCTGGCCGGCGACGCAGACCTGGCGGCCGGTCGCGGCGACGCCGTTGGCGTACCCCTTCGGCCGCGGCCAGCCTTCGGGCAGCAGAGCTTCGTTTCTCATGGCTTCTCCTCGTCGCCGCCGCTCGTGCCGGCGTGCTTGAGCAGGTCGCGGCCGATGATGAGCTGCTGCACTTCGCTCGCGCCTTCGTAGATGCGCAGCGCCCGGATTTCTCGGTACAGCCGCTCGACCGTCTGGCCACTCTTGACGCCGAGGCCGCCCCAGAGCTGCACCGCGGCGTCGATGACCTGCTGCGCGCCTTCGGTCGCCGCCAGCTTGGCCATCGCCGCCTCGCGCGTCACGACCTTGCCCTGGTCGCGCAGCCAGGCGGCGCGGTAAGTGAGGAGCGCGGCGCTGTCGATCGTCGTCGCCATCTGCGCGAGCCTGGCCTGCGTCAGCTGGAAGTCGGCGAGGACGCCGCCGAACATCTTGCGCGACGTCGCACGCGCCATCGCCGCGTCGAACGCGCACCTTGCAAAACCGAGCGCGGCGGCAGCGACTGAAGTGCGAAAGACGTCGAGCGTTCGCATCGCGATCTTGAAGCCCTCGCCTTCGGCGCCGATGCGCTGCGCCGCCGGTACACGGCAACCGGAAAACTTCAGGCGCGCCAGCGGATGCGGCGCGATCACCTCGATCCGCTCGGCGATCGCAAATCCCGGCGTGTCGCGCTCGACGATGAGGGCGCTGATTCCCCGCGCCCCCTTCGCCTGCGGGTCGCCTGCGCTGCCCGTCCTCGCAAAGACGACGTAGAAATCGGCGATGCCGCCGTTCGAGATCCAGGTCTTCTCGCCGTCGAGCACATAGGCATCGCCATCGGCGCGCGCCGTGCACGCCATCGCTGCGACGTCGGAGCCGGCGTCGGGCTCGGAGAGCGCGAATGCGGCGATGGCGTCGCCGCGGGCGACACGCGGCAGAGATCGCCTGCTGCGCCGCGCTGCCGGCAAGGCTGATCGCGCCCGAGCCGAGCCCCTGCATCGCGAACGCGAAGTCCGCCAGGCCGTTGTGGCGCGCCAGCGTCTCGCGCACCAGGCAGATCGCGCGCGTGTCGATCACCTCCGCGCTGCCGCCGTGAGCGCGGCCGGCGATCGCGTGCGCGAGCCAGCCGGCGCCGCCGAGGGCGCGGACGAGCACGCGGCACTCGGCGTCGACGTCGTCACCGTGCGCGTCGGCGATGTTCGCGGCGGCCCAGGCGTCGAGCTCGTTCGCGAGCGCGCGATGGCGTGGCTCGAAGAACGGCCAGTCGAGAAAGGCGCGGTCGCCCGCCATCACCAGCGCGGCGCGACGCGCTCGCCCGGAAGGATCGCGTATGGGTCGCCCCATCCCGGCGCCGCGCGCACGCGCTCGCGCCAGGCGGCGAGATGAGGGAAGCGCTCCTCCAGCACGTAGCCGCTCTCGTCGGCCGGGAAGAAGAGATATCCCGAGAGCGAGATGTCGGCGATCGAGAGCGCGTCGCCGACCATGAACGCACGAGCGGCGAGGTGCTTGTCGACGATGCCGAACGCGTTGTCGATGCGACCCCGCAGCCACGCCGCGATCGCCGGATCGGGGGGCGCCGGCGCGAACGACTTCATGAAGCGCCAGGTCGCGAAGTAGCTCGTGAACTTGTGGTTGTCGAAGAAGAGCCAGCGCAGAACCTCGCGCCGCTCGTCGTCGTCGCGGCCGCCGAAAGCCCCGTGCTGCTTCGCCAGCATTGTCAGGATCACGCCCGATTGCGTCGTCCGCCGGCCGCTCTCGTCTTCGAAGACCGGCACTTCGCCCATCTCGTTGACGCTTTCGCGCCAGGCGGCGCTGCGCGTCGTGCCGGCGGCGAATTCGGCGAAGGTGATGTGGACCGGTTGCCATTTCACGCCGAGCGCGCGGAGCAGGAAGGCAACCTTGAAGGTGTTGCCCGATTGGCTGAAGCCGTGCAGCTTGACCATGTCAGTTGCCCTCGAAGCGCGGCTTCTGCTTTGCCGCGAACGCCTGGTACGCGCGCGTGAAGTCCTGCGTCAGCATGCAGATCGTCTGCGCCTGCGCCTCGGCTTCGATCGCCTGCTCGATCGTCATCGCCCATTCCTGATGCAGCATCGTCTTGGTGACGCCGTTGGCGAAGGTCGGCCCGGCGGCGAGCTCGCGCGCGAGCGTGTTCGCGTCGTCGAGCAGCCGCTCGGGAGCGACGAGCCGGTTGAGAAAGCCCCAGCGCTCGGCTTCCTCGCCGCCGAGCGCGCGGCCGGTGTAGAGCAACTCGCTCGCGCGCCCCTGGCCGACGATCCGCGGCAGCATCGCGCACGCGCCCATGTCGCAGCCCGCAAGGCCGACCCGGTTGAACAAAAACGCGGTCTTCGAGCGCGCGGTGCCGATCCGCAGGTCGGACGCCATCGCCAGGATCGCGCCGGCGCCGGCGCAGACGCCATCGATCGCGGCGACGATCGGCTGCGGGCAAAGACGCATCGCCTTGACGAGATCGCCCGTCATGCGCGTGAACATCAGGAGCTCGGGCACCCTCAGCCGCACCAGCGGGCCGATGATCTCGTGGACATCGCCACCCGAGCAGAAGTTGTCGCCGGCGCCGGCGAGGACGACCGCGTGCACGTCGTCCGCGTGCTTCAGGTCGCCGAACAGGTCGCGCAACTCGGCATACGAATCGAACGTCAGCGGGTTCTTTCGCTCTGGGCGGCTCAGCGTGACGCTGCCGACGCCGTCGGCGACGCGCCACGTGAAGTGACGCGCGGCGTAGCCGGCGAGCTGCCTGCGATTGCCGGCGACGAGCGCCGGATCGGTTCCGGTCGAACTGGGATCGCTCATGACAGGTCGGCCTCCGCACGTTGTTCGCTCTGCACGAGTTGGACGCGCAAGCGGCCGAGCTGCGCGTGCAGCTGCTGCACCGCGCTCGCATCGAGCCCGGCGAAGAGCTCGAGGATCCAGCCCTCGTGCTCGCGCGCCATCGCCTCGAAGCTGCGCCTGCCCTTGGGCGTCAGGCGGACGATCCAGGCGCGCCGGTCGCCGGGGCTGCTCTCGCGGACGACGACGCCTTCTTTCGCGAGGTCGTCGGTGAGGCCGGTGACGTTGCCGCCGGTCACCATCAGCAGCTTCGAGAGCTCGCGCATCTTCATGCCGTCCTTGAAGCGGTAGAGCTGCGCCATGTAGTCGAAGCGCGCGAGCGAGATGCCGAAGCGCTCGCGGAGCCGCCGCCGGATCTCGGCCTCGACCTGCGTCGTGCACGCCAGCATGCGCAGCCACAGTCGCAGCGCCGCGTGGTCGCCGCTGCCGGCGCGCGCCTCGTGGCCGAGCTCCTGGGCGTTTTCGAGCAGCGAGTGCGACACATCATTCTTCATTTCAGACTCCCAGTGCGCGGTTGGCCTGCTCGACCGCGGACAGGCCGCCGCCCTGCGCCGCCATCTGCTTCTCGCGCTCGAGGTTGCGCTCGAGCTGCTGCTTGGCCGAGCGGTACTGCTTCGGCCAATCGATCTCGGTGACGCCGATCTTGGCCGCCTCGAGCAGCGTCCACGACGGGTTGGCAAGGTGCGGCCGTGCGATCGCGCACAGGTCGGCACGGCCGGCGGCGATGATGCTGTTGACGTGGTCGGCCTCCGAGATCGCGCCGACCGCGATCGTCGCGATGCCTGCTTCGTTGCGAATGCGGTCGGCGAACGGCGTCTGGTACATGCGGCCGTAGACCGGCTGCTGGCGCTTGCTGACCTGGCCCGACGAGCAGTCGATCAGATCACAGCCCGCGGCCTTGAACGCGCGCGCGATCTCGACCGCGTCGTCGGGCGTGATCCCGCCCTCGACCCAGTCGTGCGCCGAGATACGCACCGAGATCGGCAGCTGCTTCGGCCAGACCTCGCGGACCGCAGCGAACACCTCCAGCGGATAGCGGAGGCGGTTGGCGAGCGAGCCGCCGTAGCCGTCGGTCCGCTGGTTGGTGAGCGGCGAGATGAACGATGACAGCAGGTAGCCGTGCGCACAGTGCAGCTCGAGCCAGTCGAAGCCGGCTTCGGCGGCGAAGCGCGTTGCGCGGACGAAGTCGGCTGTGACGCGGTCCATGTCGGCGCGCGTCATCGCATGCGAGCAGTCGCTGACGCCGTCGAGGTACTGCTGCGGCGATGCCGAAACGAGCGGCCAGTTGTCGTCCGCGAGCGGCTGGTCCTCGCCTTCCCACGGCACGCGCGTCGATCCTTTCGCGCCGGCGTGGCCGATCTGCATCGCGATCTTCGCCTCGGTGTTGGCGTGGACGAAGTCGACGATCCGCCGCCATGCGTCGCGCTGCGCCACGTTCCACAGGCCCGGGCACGCCGGCGTGATGCGGGCATCGGGCGAGGTGCACGTCATCTCGGCGACGACCATGCTGGCGCCACCCATCGCACGCGCACCGAGGTGGACGAGGTGGAAGTCGCCGGGAATGCCGTCCGTGCACGAGTACTGCGCCATCGGCGAGACGACGATCCGGTTCTTGAGCGTCACGCCGCGCACCGCAAACGGCGTCAGCATCGGCGGAATCGAATGGCCGAGCGTCACCCGCTGCACGCCGGCGAGCTCGGCGATCCAGTCCTCGTAGTCCTCGACGTAGCCCTTGTCGCGCAGGCGCAGGTTCTCGTGGCTGATGCGCTGGCTGCGCGTCAGCAGCGAATACGCGAACTGCTCGGGCGGCAGGTGGACGTAGCGGTCGACGTGCTCGAACCACTCGGTCGAGTTGCGGGCCGCGTTCTGGATCTTCAGCACCTCGACGCTGCGCACCGCCGCGTATGCCTCGAGCGCACCGTCGAGGTCGCCGGGTGCACGCGATATGCACCGGGTGAGCTCGATCGCGTCCTCGAGCGCGAGCTTGGTTCCCGAGCCGACCGAGAAGTGCGCGGTGTGCGCGGCGTCGCCCATGAGGACGATCGGCGTCGAGCCGTCGCGGCCGCCGCGATGCACCCACGTGTCGCAGACGACACGCGGGAAACGGATCCACTGCGTCGAGCCGCGCAGGTGGGCGGCGTTCGACAGCAGCGCGTTGCCGTCGAGGTGCTTGGCGAACAGCTGCTCGCAGAACGCGATCGCTTCTTCCTTCTCCATCTTCTCGAGCCCGGCGGCGCGCCAGACGCGTTCCGGCGTCTCGACGATGAAGGTCGAGGTGTCGTCGTCGAAGCGGTACGCGTGGGCCTGGAACCAGCCCCACTCGGTCTCCTCGAAGGCGAAGGTGAACGCCTCGAAGAGTTTTCTCGTGCCGAGCCAGACGAAGCGGCAGTCGCGCAGATCGATATCGGGCTTGTAGGTCTCGGCATGGCGGGCGCGGATGCGGCTGTTGAGGCCGTCGCTGGCGATGACGAGGTCGGCGTCGCCGAAGGACTCGTCGCCCAGCACGTCGGTCTCGAAGACGAGCTTGACGCCGAGCTCCTCGCAGCGTTCCTGCAGGATGTTGAGCAGGCGCTTCCGGCCGATGCCGCAAAAGCCGTGGCCGCCCGAACGGATCTTGTGGCCGCGGATGTTGACCTCGATGTCGTCCCAGTGGTTGAACGCCCCGAGGATCCGGTCGGCGCTCTTCGGGTCTGCCGCCTGCAGGTTACCGAGCGTCTGATCGGAGAAAACGACACCCCAGCCGAAGGTGTCGTACGGCTTGTTGCGCTCGACGACGGTAATGTCGTGGCGCGGATCCTGCTGCTTCATCAGCAGCGCGAAGTAGAGCCCTGAAGGGCCACCGCCGATGCAGACGATCTTCATGAGGTCTGAATTGTTTAGTGCTAAAGCAGTCTAGTCGAAGGCAGCGCGCCTGGCAAGCGCTGTCTCGGCCTCGCGGTCCCACGCGGTAGGCGTGACGCCGCGCTCGCGGAGGACGAACTTCCGCACCTTGCCGTTCTCGGTCCGCGGCAGGTCGGCGACGACCTCGAGGAAGCGCGGGATCGCGAAGCGCGGCAGCCGCGAGGCGCAGAACGCGGCGATCTCGGCGGGGTCGAGCGCTGCCCCTGCCCGAGCGACGAGCGCCGCCATCACCTCGTCTTCGGCGAGCTCGGAGCGCACTGGGTAGACCGCCGCGGCGGCGACCGCCGGATGGCAGAGCAGCACCTGCTCGACCTCGAACGACGAGATGTTCTCGCCGCGGCGGCGGATCGAATCCTTGAGGCGGTCGACGAAGCGAAACGCGCCGTCGGCGTCGCGGACGACGCGGTCGCCGGTGTGGAACCAGAGGTTGCGCCAGGCACGCAGCGTCTCCTCGGCGCGATGGAAGTAGCCGGTCGCGAAGGCGAACGGCGCGTCGGCGCGCAGGACGAGCTCGCCGGCGACGCCCGCCGGCAGCTCGTCGTCGTCGTCGTCGACGACGCGCGCCGAAAAGCCCGGCTGCAGCCAGCCCATCGTTCCTTGGCGCGGCGCAGCGAGTGTGCTCGCGATGACGAAGTTGGTTTCGCTCGAGCCGTAGCCGTCGACGACGGCGACGCCGGTACGTTCGCGCCATGCCGCGGCCGCCGGCGCCGGAACGCCGGGGCCGAGGACGACGCGCAGGCGATGCGAGCGCTCGGCAGCGCTCGCGGGCTGGGCGAGCAGCATCGGCACCATCGCGCCGAGCAGGTAGCCGACGGTCGCGCCGGTCGCCTGGGCCGCCTGCCAGTAGCCGGACACGGAGAACCGCGATTCGTGGACGACGCGCGCGCCGGTCAGCGCCGCCTGCACGAAGGTGTTGAGCGCGTTGACGTGGAACAGCGGCAGCGTCGTGAACAGGACGTCGTCGCCGCCGACGCCGAGGATGGCGGCCGTGTTCGCGCCCCACCACCACAGCTGCGCGTGCGGGCAGACGACGCCTTTCGGCGGCCCGGTCGTTCCCGACGTGTAGAGGATCGCGAGCGGATCGCCGGGGCGGACGTCAGCCCGATCGATCGAGGCCTCGCCGCGCGGGAACGCGATGCACGGCACGGTGCGCGGCGCCTCGTCGACGCCCAGCGGCTCGCCGCCGACGAGCCACGCTGCCTCGAGCGCGGCCGTGGCGCGGCGCGGCGTGTCGAGGCGCTCGAGCCACGCAGCTTCGATGACGAGCAGCCGCGCGCCGCTGTCGGCGAGCACGTATTCGATCTGCGGCGCCATCGCCGCGGTGTGGATCGGCACCGCGACCGCACCGATCCAGCCGCAACCGAGGACGACCTCGAGCAGCTCGATGCGGTTGCCACACATTACGGCGACGCGGTCGCCGCGGCGCACGCCCGCGGCCGCGAGCGTCGCTCCGGAGCGGGCCGCCGCCTGCACCGCGTCGGCGTGGCGCCACGTGCCGCCGGCGATGTCGAGGAACGCCCGCTCGCCGAACAGGCGCGCCTGGCGCTGCAGCAGCGCCGGCAGTGTGCGCTCTGCGGCGGCGACGTCGGCAAGCACGTCGTCAGCCATGGCGCTCGCCCAGCCCGCTCTCGTCGGTCGCCCCACCGAGGTAGGTCGCCTGCACGCGAGAATCGCCGGCAAGCGCCGCCGCCGCGCCGGCGAGAACGATCTCTCCGGTCTCGAGCACATAGCCGTGGTCGGAGATCTCGAGCGCGGCGCGCGCGTTCTGCTCGATGAGCAGGATCGCGACGCCCTCGTCGCGCAACGCGCGCACGATCGCCAGGATCTCGCGCACGATGAGCGGCGCGAGGCCGAGGCTCGGCTCGTCGAGCATGAGAAGCCGTGGCCTGCTCATCAGCGCCCGGCCGAGCGCGAGCATCTGCCGCTCGCCGCCCGAGAGCGTGCTCGCCAGCTGGGCGCGCCGTTCGGCGAGCTTCGGGAAGCGGGCGAAGACGGCGGCGATGCTTCTCGCGCGCTCGGCGCTGCCGAGCCGACGCGCGTAGCCGCCGAGCAGCAGGTTGTCGGCGACGCTGAGCGCGCCGAACAGCTCGCGCTGCTCGGGAACGAGGGTGAGGCCGCGCTCGACGCGCGCCTCGACGTCGACGTCGGCGAGCGACGTGCCCTCGAACACGAGGCCGCCGCGCGACGGCAGGAGTCCCATCGCCGCGGCGAGCAAGGTCGTCTTGCCGGCGCCGTTCGGCCCAATCACCGAGACGATCTGGCCGCTGCCGAGCGCCAGCGAGACGCCGCGCACCGCCTCGACCTGCCCATAGGCGACATGGAGATCGACGATCTCGAGCAGCGCCGGCGTCGCCGCGGCGGCCCTCGAATCCGGCTGCACCGCGCTCACGCCGGCGCCCCGAGATAGGCCGCCTGCACGCGCGGATCGGCGCGCACTGCTGCCGGCGCGCCTTCGACGAGCTTGGCACCGAAGTCCATGACGACGAGACGGTCGACCAGCTGCATGACGAATTCCATGTCGTGCTCGACGACGAGGATCGTGACGCCGTCGTCGCGGAGCTTCTTCAGCATCGCCGCGAGCGCGTGCTTCTCGGCCCGGCGGAGGCCCGCGGCGGGCTCGTCGAGGACGAGCAGGATTGGGTCGGCGGCGAGCGCGCGCGCGATCTCGAGGATGCGCTGCGTGCCGAGCGGCAGGCTGCCGGCGCGCTCGCCGGCGCGATCGCGGAGTCCCACGCGGTCGAGCTGGCGACGTGCCTCGGCGAAGATCCGGCGCTCTTCCGCGCCGTCGAGGCCAAGGCCGGCACGCACGATGCCGGCGCTGCCGCGCGCGTGCGCGCCGAGGGCGACGTTGTCGATGAGGCTCATCGCCGGCCGCAGCCTGACGTGCTGGAACGTGCGCGCGATGCCGAGGCGCGCGATCCGCTGCTGCGCCAGCGCCGAGATGTCGCGGCCGGCGAACTCGACCGCGCCGGCGGTCATCCGCAAGGTGCCGGTGAGTAGATTGAACATCGTCGACTTGCCGGCGCCGTTCGGCCCGATCAGGCCGACGATCTCGCCGGCGGCGACCGCGAAGCTGACGTCGTCGACGGCGACGAGGCCACCAAAGCGCTTGACCGCGCCGCTGACTTTGAGCAGCTCGCTGCCGCGCGCGGGCATCGTTCGCCGGGCGAGCGGCTCGGCCGGCGGTGCGTCGTCGGGCGCGGGTCCGGCCGGCTGCGACGGCGGGGCGAAACGGCCGCGGCTCCAGCGAACGACGTAGCCGACCAAGCCGGCGCGCGCGTGCTGCACGAGCAGGATGAAGACGATGCTGAAGGCGATCACCTCGAGCCTCGCTCCGCCCTGCGCCAGGTGCGGCAACACGTCCTGGATCGAGTTGCGGAGCAGGAGGACGAGCGCCGAGCCGGCAATCGCGCCGGCGATCTGGCCGATGCCGCCGGCAACCGCCATCAGGAGATAGTCGATCGACGCGCGGACGTCGAACGGCGCCGGGCTGACGAAGCGGTTCATGTGCGCGTAGAGCCAGCCCGCCAGCCCGGCGAGCAATGCGGCGACGACGAAGAGCGACAGGCGCACGCGGTAGGCATCGGCGCCGACGCTGGCGAGCAGCGTCGCACCACCGCGCAGCGCCCGAATCGCGCGACCCGGGCGGGAGCGCAGCAGGTTGAAGCTGAACCAGCACGCCGCGCCGACGAGCAGCCAGACCAGCCAGTACAGCGCGCGCGGCTCGAGCAGCGTCCACGGCCCGATCACGAGTGGCGGAACGTTGGCAAGGCCGGTGTGGCGGCCGAGCGCCTCGAGATTGCCGAACAGAAGCGAGATGGCGAGGCCCCAGGCGATCGTGCTGAGTGGCAGGTAGTGACCACCGAGGCGCAACGTCAGCATGCCGATCGCGAGCGCGGCGATGCCGGTGAGCGCGAGCGCGAACGCGAGGCCGAGCCACGGCGACGCGCCGTGCACCGTCGTCAGCCACGCGGTCGCGTATGCGGCGACGCCGACGAACGCCGCCTGGCCGAACGAAGTCGCGCCGCCCACTCCCGTCAGCAGCACCAGGCCGAGCGCGACGAGCGCGCCGACGCCGATGTCGTTCAGCAGCGAGATCGCGAAGCGGCCGAGCACGAACGGCATGACGACGATCAACGCGACGGCAAGCGCAAGCACGAGCGATTGCAGCCGCTGCGCGCTCACGTGTCGATCTCCTCTTCGTCTTCCTCGGCGTGCGCGGCGAGGAACGAGCGCAGCAGCAGGACGGGGATAAGGAGGCCGAAGACGAGCACGTCCTTCAGCTCGCCGCTCCAGAACGAGGCGAAGCTCTCGAAGATGCCGACCGCGAGCGCGCCGACCGCCGTCAGCGGGTAGCTGACGAGGCCGCCGATGATCGCGGCGATGAACGCCTTCAGGCCGATGATGAAGCCCGAGTCGTAGTACACCGTCGTCACCGGCGCGATCAGGACGCCGATCATCCCGGCGAGCAGCGACGCACCGGTGTACGCGATGAGCGCGGTCTTCGCCGGTCGGATGCCGACCAGGCGTGCGCCGACGCGGTTGACTGCCGTCGCGCGCAGCGCCTTGCCGGTGACGGTGCGCTCGAAGAGGACGAAGAAGAGCGCGCTCAGGACGATCGCCGCCGCAACCACCAGCAGCACCTGGCCGTTGATCGCGTAGCCGTCGGCGATCGTCCACGTGCCGCTCACGAGCTGGCGCGTTCGCGAGCCTTCCGGGCCGAAGAAGAGGAGGCCAAGCCCGGAAAGCAGGAAGTGGAGCGCCAGCGAGACGATCAGGAGGACGAGCACCGACGCATCGGCGATCGGCTGCAGCGCGAGGCGGGCGACGAGGGGCGTGATCGGCACGACCAGCGCGACCGACGCCACCACCTGCAGCCAGCCCGGCGCGCCGGAGGCGAATACCGCCCACGCCAATGCGCACGGCACGAGCGGCAGCACGCCCCAGGCGACGATCGCGCCCGGGATCGGCGCCGCGGTTCGACGCCGCGCGTGCCGCCAGACCTCGGCGACGACGGCCAGTCCGGCGAGCGTCGCGACGAGCGCGATCGTCGGCGGCAGCCGCCCGGTCTCGAACGCGGCCAGGCTCAGCGCAGCAAACGCGGCGACATCGCCGAACGGCACGAACACGACCCGGGTCACCGAGAAAATGAGCACCAGGCCGATGCCAGCGAGCAGGTAGATCGCGCCGGTCGAGACGCCGTCGGTGACGAGGATGAACGCGATGTCCCAAGTCATCGTGCGTCACCGTCCCTCGATGAGCGAAGCGAGCAAAGTCGCGGCCGGGCAGCGTGCTCCGCTCCGATTGCGACAGTCGGCCCGTGCCAGGACCGACTCCCCCGCGGCGCTCGAAGTTGCGGCCTGCCGCCGCAGTCGGAGCGGCAGCCGGCCTCCCGCACGCGGCTTTGCTCGCTCGGTCTTCGTCCCTGGAAAAAACTCACACGCGCATTCAGGGGACCAGCATCCACTTGCCCTTGTCGAGGCGCACCACGACCCGTGCGCGCTCGTCCTGGCCGTAGCGGCTGTCGGGATTGAAGTTGTAGACGCCGTGCGTGCCGATCACTTCCTTGGTCGTGACGATCGCGTCGTGCAGCGCGTTGCGAAACGCCGGCGTTCCGGGCTCGGCCTTGGCCACGGCGCGGCTGGCGGCGTCGGCGAAGACCATCCAGGCGTCGAACGCGTAAGCCGAGAACGCGTCGGTGCTCGGCGTGCCGTTGACCTTCAGGTAGGAGGCGCGGAATTCCTCGGCCATCTTGCGAAGCGGATTGCCGGCCGGAAGCTGCTCGGCGACGACGACCGGACCGGTCGACGAGATCAGGCCTTGCGCCGAGTCGCCGGCGACGCGGACGAAGTCGGGATTGATGAGGCCGTGGTTGCCGTAGATGCCGCCCTTGTAGCCGCGCTCGGCGAGCGCGAGATACGGCAGCGCGCCGGGAGTTCCCGAGCCACCGGTCATCACCGCGTCGGGATGGGCGGCGATGATCTTGAGCACCTGGCCGCTGACCGACGTGTCGGGGCGCGCGTAGCGCTCGTTGGTAACGACCTTGATGCCGGTGCCTTCGGTGCCCTTCATCAGCGCGTCGTACACGAGGTCGCCCCAGGCGTCGGAGAAGCCGATGTAGGCGACCGTCTTGACGCCTGCCTGCTTCATCTTCTCGATCACCGCGTTGACCATCAGCGTCGTCGGCTGAGCGACGGTGACGACCCAAGCGCCTTCCGGGCCGGCGAGGCCGATCGGTGTCAACGCGATCATCGGCGTCTTGCTCTCGCGGCCGACGCCAGCCACCGCCATCGTCGACGGCACGCCCGACGATCCCATCAGGATGTCGACCTTGTCTTCCTCGACGAGCTTCCTTGCGTTGCGCGCGGCGGCGGTCGGATCCGAGGCGTCGTCGAGAACGATCAACTGCACCTTGTGGCCGGCGATCTCGGGCCGGAACGCGAGCGCGGCCTGCATACCCTTGCCGTACGGAATGCCGATCGACGAGGTCGGCCCGGAGAGCGACGTGACCAGGCCAACCTTGAGGTCGGCAGCGACGGCGAAGGTCGTCGACACGACGAGCGCCGCGGCGGCGAAGAGGCGCGGGAGGTGCTTCATGGAGAGGTCTCCTGGGTGGCTGCGAGAAACGAGGAGGAAGGGCGCACATCGATCGAGGCGCTGAAGCGGCAGCAAGGCGCGCCGGCCGCGGCGCAGGCCGTCTCGCGCGCGCTCGCGCGCTCGCCGAGGACGATCGTCGCCAGCGCTTCGAGCATGCCGGCGATCGCGGCGCAGACCGGCTGATGCGAGGGTCGTGCGGCGGCGGCGAACGGGCTGTTGCGAACGTCGAGACGCAGCGTCGTACCGTCGTTCGCCAGCGTCCAGCGACCCCAGCCGAGCGACGCCGCCGCGGCCTCGACGGTGCGCTGCAGCGCCGCGGCATCGACGCCGGCCTCGGAAGCGTAGGCGCGAAGGCTGTCGGCGCCGTGGGTCGCGACCGAGCGGCCGAGCGCCTGCAGAGCGACGTCGCGAGCGGGCTCGGGCAGCGCGCCGAACAGTCCCATCAGCACGTCGGCGCGCAGCAGCACGTAGCGGCGCGACGCGTCGAGGACGGCGCCGTTCGCAGTGTCGAAGACAAGGCGCTCGTGCAGGGCGGAGGCGGCCATCGGGTCGGCGGTCAGAGAAAGAGCTGAAGCGCCGGCAGCGGCCGCTCGGGTTGCAGCAGGTCGACGCGCTTCTCGCAGATCCGCCATGCGCCGCCGACGCGCGCGAGGAGGTGGTGGCAGGTGCCGGCGAGCATCAGCTCGTGATCGCCCCGCGCTTCGACGTAGATGAAGGGCGTCCGCAGCCGATGCGTTGCATTGCCATCGTCACCGGCCGGCTCGATGATCGAACGCTGCAGCACGTGCTGGCAGCGGCTCGGCGGGTGCTGCGAATGCGCACGCGGATTCTTCAGCCGCGTGACGCGCAGCGCGAGCAGCAGCTTGTCCTCGTACGCGAGCGACTGCTGGGAAACCGGATCGACCTGCGCGGCGCCGAAGAGCGGCACCCAATAGCGGCCGTCGTCGGCGAACAGCGCCAGCCAGTCGTCGAAGCGGCCGGCATCGAGGAGCGAAGCTTCATGGACGACGACGTCGGCCAGCTCGCGCTCGAGCGCGGGGTCGACCGCGGCGGCCACGGCGCCTAAGGCGATCGTCACGCGTTCGCCTCCATGAACCGGGCCCAGGCGCGAAACTGGTTGCGCATCAGCAGCTCGTTGGTGCCATTGGTATCGCGCGCGCCGCCTGCGAGCTCGGCGCGCTCGAAATTGCGGTGCAGGCTGATCCACTCGTTGCCGTCGGCCGCAAGCCCGCGCTGGATGCTCTCGAACAGATGCACGTCGTCGTGCGCGACGACCGACATCGGCGAGAAGACGAGCCGGTTGTAGGCGAGCGTGCGCTCGAACAGAAGTTCGGGGCCGCCGACGACGCGCAGGCTCCAGGCCTCGACGACCGTGCGATCCGCGGCGAGCGGCCGGATGACGCGGATCGATTGCGGCGAGCCCTTGACCGCCAGGCTCGGAAAGAGGATCGCGTTCTGCGGCGAGCGCTCGAGCACCTCGCTCGCGCGCTCGGCGCCGTGTGCAGCGCGCAGCGCCTCGGCGTAGCCGGGCGGCTGCGCGTAGCCCGAGTGGATGCTGAAGTTGGTGCCGAGCACGCTGTGGCCGTTCGGCTGCACGCGGCCGCCCATGCGATCGTAGAAGTCGTAGCCGGAGCCGAACGGCAGGATCTGCTCGATCGCCATCGGCTTCGCTTCATCGGCGCCGTGGCTGTTCCAGAGCGCCGTCGCGGCGTCGATCGCCGATTGGTGGGTCGACATCGGATGCACCGTGTCGTTGATGTTCTCGAGGTACATCTTCCAGTTGCAGCGGATGACGTTGCGCAGCACGCCGCCGGCGACCTCGAGCCGGCCGGCCGGCGAGCGGTCGACCAGGTTGTCGATCGAGCCGAGCGCCTCGCCGAAGTACTCGGCGAAGCCGAGGCCGCCGTCGCCGAGCTTGACGAACACGAAGTCGCGGTGGACCGCGACGTTGCGGACCGACGACACGCCGCGGCCCGACTCGCACGACGCCAGCCGCGTTCCCTCGTAGCCCGACTTCAGCGGCACCGCCATCGGCGCGCCGTCGAGCTTGTACGTCCAGGCGTGGTACGGGCAGCGGAAGTAGCTGCCGACGTTGCCGCTCGGATCGGTGACGAGCTGCGTCCCCTTGTGCGCGCAGCGGTTGTAGAGGACGCGGATCGAGCCGTCGCCCTGGCGGACCATGACGAGCGGCCGGCCCGCGATCTCCTGGGTGAGGAAGTCGCCCGCGCTCGGCACCTGGCTCGCATGGCCGAGAAAGCTCCAGGTATTGGCGAAGAAGCGCTCGCGCTCGAGCGCGAAGACCTCTTCGCTCACGTACACGTCGCGATGAACGCGATCGTCTTCGACCAGCTCGGACGGTCTCATGCAGCGGCTCGGGAATGGTTTAACGCTAAAGCAAATCGCCACCCGACGCCAGTCGTGGCGGCCCGGGCCCGGCTCGCCAGCGGCCGCGAAAGAGCGCCTAGAGCGTCAGGCTGCCGACGCTCGTGCCGCCGCAGACGTACAACACCTGTCCGGTGACGAAGCCGTTCTCCGGATCGACGAAGAAGCGCACGGCGCGGGCGACGTCGGCCGCCTCGCCGAGCCGCTTCACCGGCACCGCGGCGGCGAGCGCGCGCTCCTTCTCGCTGCCGGCGGGGACGACGTCGTGGAACATGTCAGTGCGGACCGGCCCCGGCGCGACGACGTTGACCGTGATGCCGTCGCCGGCGAGCTCGAGCGCCCAGGTGCGCGCCATGCCGAGCAGGCCGGCCTTGGTCGCCGAGTAGCTCGTCCGCGTCGCCAGGCCCACGGCGGCGCGCGACGAGAGCAGGACGATCCGCCCGAAGTGGCGTGCCCGCATCGCCGGCAATGCCGCTTGCACGAGCTGGACCGCGGCGCCGAGGTGGATCTCGACGAGCGCGTCGAAGTCGTCGAGCCTGACGTCGGCCAGGAGAGCCGGGCGGATGACGCCGGCGTTGTGGACGACGGTGGTGACGGCGAAGCGCTCGGCGAGCGAACGCGCCGCGGCGGCGGTCGCGGCGCGGTCGAGCAGGTCGACCTCGACGCTGCGGAGCTTCGGATGCGCGATCGGCGGCCGCCTTCGTGCGAGCGAGACGACTTCGTGGCCGTCGGCGAGCAGCCGCTCGCAGATCGCCAGGCCGATACCAGCGCTGCCGCCGGTGACGATGGCGACCTCGGCGCCGGAGGCCGCGCTCACGCCGGCTTCGCGATCGCGGCACGCGTGCGCAGCGAACGGACGTGAAGGGGTCGAGCGCTCATGAGGAGGACACAGTTTATCGGCAGCGATTCGTCAAGGCGGATGAGAGTTTGCTTGCCTTGCAGTGGCCGCGCCGCTAGATTCGAAGTCTCGGTTGCGAATCTCAACGAACCGCGGCGACCGCCGCTCGGAGGGGGACCCATGGCAACGGCGAAGAAGAAGAGCTCGACGGCGCGGACAACGGCCAAGAAGAAGACGACGGCCAAGACGGCACGAAAGGCGGCGAAGACCGCCACCGTCAAGACCGCCCGGAAGGCCGCGCCAGCCAAGTCGGCCAAGCGCAACGCAGTGAGCAAGAAACCGATGGTCGCGAAGCGACGCGTGCGCCGCGACCTGCTGGCTGCGGAGGGTGCGCTGACCGGCACCCTGACCGTCTCGAACGGGGTTCTCGGCGTCTCGACCGAAGCCGGGTTCTTCACCCTCGACAGACTCGCCGATGGAGGCGAGAGAGTAGGAGTCGTTTTCCAGCTCGGGCCCCAGCGGACCGTCGAGATGACCGAGTCCATGCGCGATCTGGTCCAGTTCGTTGAGAGCCATTCAGCCGAGACGATCGGAGTGATCGTCCGCTGCTGCATCTCGCCGTAGCGGCCGGGAGCGCCGCTGCGCCCGGCGAGAGCGATGCGGCGCGCGACCAGCCTGCGCAGCCGGCCGGTCGCAGCGACGATCGCGATCGCCGAAGCGCTCGCGCCGCGGCTGGGCATCCGTGCGGTCGTCGACGCGACCGGCATCGATCGCCTCGGCCTGCCGGTCTTCTTCAGCGTCCGGCGTCGCGCCGCAACGCAGCAGGTCCACGCCGGCAAGGGCCCGACCGCCGCCGACGCTCGCGCTGGCGCGCTCATGGAAGCGATCGAGCTCGCGGTCGCAGAACGCGCAAGCGTGGCCGCGCGGCCGGTGCGAATGACGATCGGCGAGCTCGTCGCGCAGCTTCCCGGCCGCCTCGACATCGCCGACTTCGCACCGCGCCTCGGTGCCGACCGCGATCCGTCACGGCCCCTGCTTGCGGTCCTCTGCGAAAGCATCTCGCCAAACGCGGAGACGGCGTTCGTGCCGGCCGAGCTCGCCCTCGTTCCCGGCCGCATCGGTCGCACCCAGCCGCTCTTCGGCTGGTCGAGCAATGGCCTCGCCTCAGGCAACACGCGCGACGAAGCGACGCTGCACGGATTACTCGAGGTGCTCGAGCGCGACGCGCTGGCGATGAACCTGGCCGAGGACGCATCGTTCGCGCTCGTCAACGATGAGCTCCCGGCCCCGTTCGCGGGCAAGGCACGGGAGTGGCAGCGGATCGGGATCGGGCTCGTCGTCCGCTATGTTCCGAACGCGTTCGGCATGCCGTGCTTCGAGGCCGCCTTGCACGACCGGTCGAGCCGCGCGGTCCTGCTGGCGCGCGGCTCAGGCCTGCATGTCGAGAAGGAGATCGCGCTGGCGCGGGCGGTGTGTGAGGCCGCGCAGTCGCGCGCCCGGGTGCTGTACGGGCTGCGCCCGGGATATTCGGCTCGGGACAACGCGTCGGCGCAGCTGTTGCGAGCGATGCGCGACAAGGAGCTCCTTGTCCTCGAGCGATTGCAGCGCACGACGCGACGGATCAACTTCGCCGCCGTCCCCGATCGTCGCTGCCGCTCGATCGCTGCCGCGTTGCGCGAGCTGGCGGTGCAACTCGGATCTCTCGGCCTGGCGCCGGTCTATCGCCACGAGATGGAGCCGACGGGCCCCGCCGCTGCCGGCGGGCTGCATGTCGTCAAGGTGATCGTTCCCCGCTGCGAGTCGATCGTCGAGCGCCACGTCCGGATGGGGCCGCGCTTGCTGGAGCGGGTGTTGCGGCAGCGTCGCTAGGCGCACCCTGGGCCTCAGACGCCGGGGTCGGCGAGCGGCCGGCGACGTCGAACGCGAGCGTGAGTGCATCGTCGGTCGACATGTCGGCGCCCTGGCGCATCAGCGCTGCCGAGCGCCGCGACCCGAGCGCGCGCTCGAGCCGCTCGATGGTCTCGCCGATGATGGCGGCCTCCGACTCCTCGTGATGCAGGGCCCGGTCGCGCTTGACCTGGGCGCTGCGGCCAGCGAGCAGCGCCGCGTCCTCGATCCACCCGTTTCGCGCCGCGACGAACGCGAACAGGTCCATGACGAGGTGGCCGTAGCTCGGCAGGCCTCGCAGCATCGCCCGCGCCGCCGCTGCGGCCTCGTCGACCCGCCCGAGACAGGCCAGGGCATGGGCCAGGTTGTAGTTCACCACTGCCCGGACGCGCGGAAGCGACTCGCCGGCCGTGAGCATCGTCGTGCAGGTCGCGACGGCGTCGTCGAAGCGGCTCGAGAGCAGCAGCATGTCGGTGATGTTCAAACGGCAGATCGCCGCCTGCAGATCGAAGCCTGCATGTCGTGCGATGCGATGCAATTCCTCGAGACGTTCGACATCACGCAGGCCGTCGAAGAGCGATGCCACCGTGGCACGACAAGTGAGGCGAAGACGAAGCGGAATCTCGCTCTCGTCGACCCGCTCGAGCTGGTGCCAGAGCTCGCGGAGCGCAGCCTCGTTGCCGGGAACGCCTTCGTAGAGTCGGATCAGGCTCATCCGCGCGCAATACGTTCCTACGACGTCGCCCAGAGCCTCGAAATCGGCCAGTGCGCGAACCGTCAGCTCGGCACCGAGGGCCTTGTTGCCGTCGAGGTAGTGCGCCCAGCCGAGCTCCAGGTGGGCGCGTGCCCGAAGAGGCACCGGCGCCCGCTCGAGCGTCGTCATCGGCACCGGGTAGCCGGTCACCTCAGCGGCAGTCTGCGCGAAAGTATCGAGCTGCACGAGCGCCGCGACCAGGCGGGCGAGCAATTCGGGATCGTCGGCGGAACAGGCCCACGTCAACGCGACCGCGACGTTGCGCCGCTCGGGCAGGTATTTCTCTGCCCACTCGCTGTCGCGCCAGCGTTCGAGCTCGTGCTGAGCGGTGCTGAACCAGTCGGCGATCACGCGCGCATGACGACGACGCACGACGTCGATCTCGCCCGCGGCCTCGCCCTGGATGCGGGCGAAATCGCGCGCGCTTTCGAGCAGGTCGTGGCGGTCGCCGGCGCCGGCCGAGGTCGCAGTGCGCAGCTGGACGAGCGACTTGTCGACGAGCACGCTCAAGGCGTCGAGCATCTGCCACGGGTCGGGCCGCTCGAACTCGCCTTCGAGGTAACAGCACACCTGCTGCGCCATCCGCGCCGTGAAGCCGCCGGCGAACGGCTCGAGCCGCCGGAAGACGCATTGCTCGAGCGGCGAGAGCAAGCCGTAGCTCCACTCGTACATCTGCAGCAACGTGTGGTGACGAGCCGGTGCATCGCGAGTCCCGGCACGGAGCCTGAGACGCTGATCGAGCTGCTCGTGCACGCCCTGCAGGCCGAGCGTGGCGACGCGCGCCGCTGCCATCTCGATCGCCAGCGGCAGGCCGTCGAGCTGTCGGCACAGATCGACTGCCGTCTCGACGCGATCGGCGGTCAACTCGAAGCGGCGGTCGGCCATCTTCGCGCGCTCGCAAAAGAGCGCGAGCGCGCCGTAGCGGAGCGCTTCGTCGAGCGGCGCGCCGGGCAGCGGCAGGTCGAGCGGGCCGAGGCGATAGACCATCTCCGAGCCGAGGTGAAGCGGCTCCTGCGACGTCACGATCCAGCGCAGCCCGGGGCCGAGGCGGAGCAACGGGCCGACGAGCGTGACGACTTCGTCGAGCAGGTGCTCGCAGTTGTCGAGCGCGATCAGCGCCTGCATTTGCGCCAGCGAGCGGATCAGGTCGTCGTTGTCCTCTGCCGACTCCTCGGCGAAGACGCCGAGCGCCTTGGCGACCACCGTGATCAGCCGGGCGCCGGCGCGCAGCGGCGACAAGTCGATCCAGTGCACGCCGTCGCGCCACGCCCCCGCGGCGCTGGCGACGACCGCCCGTGCAACCGAGGTCTTGCCGACCCCGCCGGTGCCGACGATGCTGAGCAGCGGCACCGTTCCGGCCATCGAGAGCAGCACCACAAGCTCGGAATCGCGTCCGACGAGCCTTGCCGGCGCTGCGATCGACGCTGCGCCCGTCAGCGCCGGAGCGGGCGCCGCGGCGGGCGCAGCGGCGAGCTGGTAGCCCTGGCCGGCGACGTTGGCGATCGCGGCCGCGCCGAGGAGCTTCCTCAGGATCGAGATCTGCACCGAGAGGTTGTTCTCCTCGACGACGAGGCCGGGCCAGGCGGCGTCGAGGAGCTCGGTCTTCGGCACGACGCGCCCTTGGCGCTCGACGAGCGCGAGCAGCACGTCGAACGCCCTGCCGCCGAGCTTGGCCGGCGCACCGTTGACGATCAGCGTCCGCTCGCGCTGCCGCAGCTCCCAGTTCGCGAACCGGTAGACGCCGGAGTCCGGTGGCGGTGACGACATGGCCAGCGCCGAACGGGGGCCCCGATCAGCCGGCCTCGACGAGCGCGAGTACGCGCAACGGGCTGCCGCTGCCCTTCTCGATCTTGAGCGGCGGGCAGATCAGCACCGCGCCGGTCGGCGGCAGCAGGTCGAGGTTGGCGAGGCACTGCAAACCGTACCGCCCCGCGCCGTGCATGTAGTAATGGCACGGATACGGCGGCCGCAGGTGAAAGCCCTGCCCGGCGTCGGTGCCAATCGCCTCCGAGCCGAAGCCGAGCACGTTGCGCTCCTCGACCAGGAAGCGCACCGCCTCTGCGCTCGGGCCGGGGGTGTGCTGGCCTTCCTCGTCGAAGTTCTGGTACGCCTCGGGGTCGCGTCGCTTCGACCAGTCGGTTCGCATCAGGAACCACGCGCCCTCCGGAATGCGGCCATAGTTCGCCTCGAAGCGGTCGATGTCGGCAACGCTCAGGAGGTAGTCGGGATCGGCCTTCGCCTCTTCACTGCAGTCGATCACGCACGCCGATGCAACGAAGTGCTGCGGCGGAATGGTGTCAACCGAATTGTTGGCCAGGTCGCGGCCGGAGATCCAGTGGATCGGCGCGTCGAAGTGCGTTCCCGTGTGCTCACCGCACGAGAAGTTGTTCCAGTACCAGCCCGGCCCGCGGGCGTCGTACGCCGAAACCTCCTCGATTCGGAACGGCCAGCACTGGCCCATCTCGGGCGGCAGCGCGATCTGCGGAAATTCGGGCGAGAGCGTCTGTGTCAGGTCGATGATGCGGATGCGCTGCGTGGCAAGCGCGGCGACGAGCTGGGCGAGAAGCACGGGCTTGGCCTTGGCAGCCGCGCGTCCGCGCGGGACGGCGGTACGTGTGGCCGTTGCGTTCGTCGGTGAGGTCATGAGGCGATCGTCCCTGTGCGCATCGTCGTTGTCAAACGGTGCGGGTCGCCCTCGTGCCGTCCGCTGGTATGCACCTTTGCCGAGGAGCAGCACTTTTGGTAGTGTGAGCAATCCAGGAGGTCGGCGATGACTCCGAACCGGGCCCTGCTCTCGGCCGTGCTGCTCGCGCTGTCCGGCTGCGCCCTCGCCCAGAGCAGTTCGGCGACGGCGCCCCCGATTGCCTCGGACGCGCCAACCGTCGTGGCGCCTGCGGCGCAGGCGCGCGGCCTGACGATCGCGAACAAGGCGTGGACGGGCGATTTCGACAAGATGCTCGAGCGCCGGATGCTGCGCATCTACGCGCCTTATTCGCGCTCGCTCTATTTCAACGACAAGGGCCGCGAACGCGGCATCGCCGTCGAGCTCGCCCGAGACTGGGAGCGCTACCTCAACACCAAGTACGCGAAGCAGCTCGGCAAGCGGCCGCTGACGATCTACATCGGACCTGCGACAAGGGAAAAGCTGCTGCCGTATCTCAACGAGGGGCTGTCGGACGTCTCGATCGGCAACCTGACGGTGACCGACGCGCGCCTGCACCAGGTCGACTTCGTGGCCGGCGACGCTGGCGATCGCACGTTGAACGAAATCGTCGCGACCGGTCCGCAAAGCCCGGAAGTCAAGGTCCTTGCCGATCTCTCCGGCAAGCAGGTTCACGTCCGCAAGGCGTCGTCGTACTACGAAAGCCTCGTCGCGATGAACGAGCAGCTGCGAGGCGAGGACAAGCGGCCGATCGAGCTCATCCTTGTCCCCGAAGCGCTCGAGGACGAGGACATGCTCGACATGCTGAACGCCGGGCTGCTGCAGTTCATCGTCGTCGACGACTGGAAGGCGCGCATGTGGGCGCAGGTGCTGCCCAAGGTCAAGCCGCGCTACGACCTCGTGCTGCGCGAGGGCGCGAGGACCGGATGGGCGATCCGCAAGAGCAGCCCGAAGCTCGCGGCGGAGATCACCGACTTCTTCCAGAACTGGACGCTCAAGACCGGCGTGGCCGACTACCGGATGAACAGCTACATGAAGCGGGTTCGGGAGCTCAAGGATCCGACCGGCTCGACCGAATGGCGACGCTTCAGGAACACGATCGAGATCTTCGAGAAGTACGGCCAACGGTATGACTTCGAGCCGCTCATGCTCGCGGCGCAGGGCTACCAGGAATCGCAGCTCAACCAGCAGGCAAAGAGCGGAGTCGGCGCGATCGGCGTGATGCAGATCATGCCCGCCACCGGCGCCGAGCTCGGGGTCGGAGACATCCACCAGGTCGAGCCCAACATCCACGCCGGTGCCAAGTACATGGACCAGCTGATGACCAAGTACTTTCCGGACGCGAATTTCAGCCCGGGAAACCGGCCGCTGTTCGCGTTCGCGAGCTACAACTGCGGGCCCGGCAACGTCGCCAAGGCGCGCAGGAAGGCGGCGGAGCGTGGCCTCGACCCCGACAAGTGGTTCAACAACGTGGAGATCGTCGTCGCCGAGCAGATCGGCACCGAGACCACGACCTACGTGCGCAACATCTACAAGTACTACGTCGCCTACAAGCTCACCCTTGAGGCGCAGGAGACGGCCGAGAAGGCGCGCCAGGAGATGACACCGCCGAAGAAGTGATCGGAGCGATGCAGGCTGCGCCGCGGAGGTGGCGATGGAAACTCCGGCTCGGACCCGACCACGACCGCACCGCCGCGGAGCGGATCCGCGGCCGCGCATGGCGAGCCGCTAGTGATCCAGGCTGGCGAAGATGCGCGCCCACGGGCTCGGCTCGACGAAGCCTTCGCCGCAGTCGTCGCCGAGAGTCGTCGACGCGACTCGGTCGACGGCCTCCAGCAAGCGCGATCGTTGCGGCAGCGAATCGACGGGATCGATGCATGGCGAAGCTCCTGCGACACAACGAGGAGGGCGCAGGGTCGCGCTCCGGCGGTGCGCTGTCACCAGAGCTGTCCCGCGAGCGGCGTTGCCGTGCGCCGCGATGTGCGTTAGCGTCGCCTGCAGAAGGAGCAATCGACGTTGAATCCGAACCAGGCACTGTGGGAGAAGGGCGACTTCACGCGCATCGCCGAGACGATGCGCCGAAGCGGCGAAGCGCTGGTGCGATCGATTGGCGTCAAGAAGGGCCTGAAGGTGCTCGACCTCGGCTCGGGCGACGGCACGACCGCCATCCCCGAAGCGCAGCTCGGCGCCGACGTCCTCGGCGTCGACATCGCCACGAACCTCGTCGCCGCCGGCAACCGCCGCGCCAGGGAGCTCGGCCTCGCCAACCTGCGCTTCCAGGAAGGCGACGCGTGCGAGTTGCGCGACCTTGCCGACGACAGCTTCGATCTCGTCGTCACTGTCTTCGGCGCGATGTTCGCGCCCAGGCCGTTCGACGTCGCCAAGGAGATGGTGCGCGTCACCCGGCCGGGCGGCAGGATCGTCATGGGCAACTGGATCCCGAACGACCCGACACTGGTCGCGCAGATTCTGAAGATCAGCGCGGCGTATTCGCCACCGCCGCCCGAGGGCTTCGTCAGCCCGATGACGTGGGGCGTCGAGAGCCACGTGCGCGAACGCTTCGCCGCGGCAGGCGTCGCGCCCGAAGCCATCAGTTTCGCGCGCGAGACGTTTACGTTCGATTCCGACGGCACGCCCGAGCAGTACGTCGATGCCTTCCGCCGCTACTACGGTCCGACGATGAATGCATTCGACGCCGCCGCGAAGAACGGCCGCGCCGACGCGCTCCAGGGCGAGCTCGAAGCGCTGTTTCGCAGCAAGAACGAGAGCGGCAGCACGGCGCGAACGACGATCCCGGCGACGTTCCTGCGCGTGACGGTTGCGGTCTCCTGACGCGCCGCGCCGTCTCAGCGGCTCGCGCCGGCGATTCGCTCGGCGAGCCGGACCAAGCTGCGGTCGCTCCCCGCTGGCCCGAGCAGCGAGATGCCGAGCGGCGCGCCAAGACGGCTACCGAGCGGCAGCGTGAGCTGCGGGCAGCCGGCGAGGCCGGCGATGCAGAGCATTTGCGTCGAGCGCGCGCGGTAGTCTTCGAGCGCGGAATCGTCGGCGGTGACGAGCGGCGCGACGTCGGGCATCGTCGGCATCAGCAGCACGCCGTCGTTGCCGAGCAGCTGCGTCATGCGGGCGCGAAAGCGCTCGCGAAAGGCGGCTGCGGCGGCGACCTGCGCATCGGTCACCTCGCGCGACCAAGCGAAGCGTTCCTTGATGCCGGCGCCAAGCGGCGGTGCGAATCGTTCGATCAAGGCCCCGTCGGTGCGCCACGCCTCGCGACCCTGCAGGAAGCGGAAGCTCCAGAACATCGTCTCGAAATCATCGAGCACTACTTCGACCGGAGCGGCCGGCCCAAGCGCGTCTTCGACACGAGCGCGCGGCGCACGCAGTGCCTCGAGCGGTTCGGCCGCGAGCAGCGCCCAGACGTCGCTCGGCGCGAGCAGGCGGACGCGATCGGCCGGCAACGGCGCCACATCGGCGCCGAGCAGCGAGTCGGCGACGCGCGCAAACGTCGCCACGTCGCGCGCGAACCAGCCGCAGGTGTCGAAGCTCGGCGACAGGTCGAGCACCCGCTCTAGGCTGATGCGGCCGTGCGTCGGCCTGAGGCCGACGAGCGCGCAATGGCTCGCCGGCGCGCGCACCGAGCCGCCGGTGTCGCTGCCGAGCGCAAAGTCGCACAGGCCATTCGACACCGCGGACGCCGATCCCGACGACGAGCCGCCGCTGATGCGATCGGGCGCGGCGCCATTGACCGGTGATCCGAAGTGCACGTTCTGGCCGTTCATCGAGAACGCAAGCTCATCGGTGATCGTCTTGCCGACGAAGCGCGCGCCGACGTCGAGCAGCCGCTGCACCGTCGGCGCCGTCGTCGTCTTGATGCCCGACATCGCGAGCACGAACGGCTGGCCGCCGCTGGTCGGATAGCCGGCGACGTCGAACAGGTCCTTGACGGCGAACGTCAGACCGGCGAGCGGGCCGCGTGGCGCGTGCGCGACCGGCGCGTCGGGGTACGGCATGAACGCACGCGCGGCGTCGCGAAGCATCGTCATGTTCGTGCGATGCCGCTGAAGAACTTGTTCAGCTCGCCGCCCGGCGTCGCGCCTGCGAGGGCGTCGAAGCGTCCCTCGGCGAGGCCGCGCGCGGCGCGGAGGAACCCGCCCCACGCCGCGCGCGCGAGCGCGCCGCCGACGCTGATCCGGCGCACGCCCATCGCGGCGACGTCGGCCAGCGTCCAGTCGCTCGCCGCGCCGAGCAGCAGGTTGACCGGCCTCGGCGCGACCGCGGCGACGACCGCCGTGATTTGCTCGCGCGTGTGGATGCCCGGCGCGTAGAGGCAATCGGCGCCGGCGTCGGCGTAGGCCTTCAGCCGCGCGATCGTGTCTTCAAGGTCGGGGCGGCCGACGATGAAGTTCTCGGCGCGGCCAACGAGCAAGGTGTCGCCGCCGCTCGCGTCGATCGCGGCGCGCGCAGCGCGCAGGCGCGCCACGCTCTCCGCGAGATCGCGCACCGGACGCGCCGGATCGCCGGTCGAGTCCTCGATCGAGAGGCCGGCGACGCCGGTCGCGATCGCCAACCGCACGCTCTCGCCGACGCCGTCGGCGTTTACCGCGTAGCCGCTCTCGAAGTCGGCATTGACGGGCAGGTCGGTCGCGCCACACAGGGTGCGCAAATGGGCGAGCACCGCCTCGCGCGAGCTCGCACCGTCGGCGTGGCCGGTCGACCACGCGAATCCCGAGCTGGTGCTTGCGATGGCTCTGAAGCCGAGGCCCTGCAGCATGACTGCGCTGCCGATGTCCCAGGGGTTCGGCAGGACAAAGCAGCCTTCGGTATGCAGCGCGCGAAAGGCGGCGCGCTTCGCCTGGACGTTGCCGCTCATGGACATCTCCGTTGGCATCGAGGACCGTGCCGCTCGCACGGCGGATGCGAGGCAATATAGCCACTGGGCGACGCTTCGGCATCGGTCGAACCCTGCTTCCGTCCGCCGAATCGACCACCCTCACGCCTGCCGCTGCAGCGCAACGCGCAGGCAATTCCAGTCGCCCTCGCGCGAATAGCCGATGCGAGACGCCATGCTCACGACCAGCGCGATCCCGAGTTGCCCGACCGGCCGCTCGGGCGCCGCGTGCTCGATCTCGATCGCGGCTCGTGGCACCTGCGTCAGCGGATCGAACGGAGCCGCCGAATCCTCGTACGACAGCTCGAGCTCCGATGCATCGACTCGCAGCCAGACGCGCACCGGTGCGTCGCTGCCGCCGCCAAAGCCATGCGCCACCGTATTGGTGAACAGCTCCTCGACCACCAGCGAGACGCGCAGGCAATCGCCGCGCGCGACGGCGTTCGCGTCGCAGAACGTCTCGACGAAGGCGATCGCCTCGGTGAGGTCGTCCATGCGGGCGCGGACCGTGCAGACGTGATCGAAGGTCATCGTCACACCTCCGCGGCGAGGGTAAGCTCGCCGCAACGATCAGCTTCGGGGGGAAGGTTCATGACGGTGCCAACGTCGTCCACGCGTCGCCCGGGTGGCACCGCCGTGATCTCGCTCCTGGTCGCCTTCGTCGCGCTCGGCGCTCCCCCAGCATGGGCCGACGTCGGCCAGATCAAGGTTGCCAAGGGCAGCGTGACCGTCGAGCGCAACGGCCAGGGCCTGCCCGGCCAGGTCGGCATGCTGCTCGAGCCTGCCGATGTCGTGAAGACCGGGGCCGACGGGTCGGTGGGCATCACGATGCGCGACAACTCACTGCTCTCGGCCGGCCCGAACAGCATCGTCTCGCTCGACCGCTTCGAGTTCGATCCGACGACGAGCGAAGGTCGCTTCGACGCCCGCCTGCAGCGTGGCACGCTCGCAGTGGTCTCGGGCCGAATCGCCAAGAAGTCGCCGCAGGCGATGACGGTGCGCACGCCGTCGGCGCTGCTCGGCGTGCGCGGCACGGAATTCGTGGTGTCGGTCGATGAGTAGCCGGCTTGGCCGCGCTGTCGTCACGGCGTCCGCGCTGCTGCTGGTTGCGTGCGCCGGACCGAAGGAATCGATCGTCCTGCTGCCGAGCCCGACCGGCCAGCACACCGCCGTCTCGGTCACGCGCGGCAGCGATCAGCTGCTGCTCGACGAGCCCTACGCCGCCGCGCGCGTCGGCCGCAACGGGCCGGAGGCGTTCCGAAGCAGCGCCGAGGACGTTGAGACCCACTACGGCACTGCGCTCGCGGCGCAGCCGCTGCCGCCGGCACAGTTCACGCTCTACTTCATCGAGAACAAGGACGAGCTCACCGACGAGTCGAAGCAGATCGCCGACGGCGTCTTCGCCGAGATCGCCAAGCGGCCGGTCGCCGACGTCATGATCATCGGTCACACCGACACGGTCGGCTCGGACGCCGCCAACGACGTACTCTCGCGCCAGCGCGCCGAGGTCGTTCGCAACGCCTTCGTCGCCCGCGGCCTCGCCACCGACAAGGTGGTCACCGTCGGCCGCGGCAAGCGCGAGCTCGCGGTCTCGACCGACGACGGCGTCGCCGAGCCGCGCAACCGCCGGGTCGAGATTCTGGTGCGCTGACGCCGCCGGCATCACCCTCCTCCTTCGGCCGCGGCCGCCGTCGCCGAAGCCAGCGGCACCGACGGGCCGTTCCATCGCAGCGCCAGGATCGTCAAGTCGTCGTTCGGCTCGGCGCCGTCGGCGAAGCCGAGTGCATCCGCCTGCAGCGCGATGACGAGCTCGCGCGGGCCGGCGCGGCGGCGGGCGAGATCGACGATCACGCGCTCGGCCCGCTCGTGGCCGTACAGCGCGCCAGCCGGGTCCTGCGCCTCGGCGACGCCGTCGGTCAGCAGGCAGAGCAGCTCCCCGGCGTCGAGCCGGCAGCGCGCGCTGTGGTAGTCGAAGTCGCTCACCACGCACAGCGGCGGCCCGTCGCCGTCGACGATGCGCTCGGGTTGCGCCTTCCCCGGCCGCAGACGATAGGGGTTCTCGTGGCCCGCATTGCAGTAGGCAAGCTCGCCGCTTCGCAAGTCGAGAACGGCGGCGAAGAGGGTGACGAACAGCATCTCGGCGTTGTCGCGCGAGACCTCTGCGTTCGCTGCCTGCATGATGTCGCCGATGTCGGCGTCGGGCTGGCGGATCATCAGCCCCTTGTAGAGCGCCTTGCTCACCGCCATGAAGATCGATGCCGAGAGGCCCTTGCCGGAAACGTCGCCGATCAGCAGGAAGAGCCGGTTCTCGTCGAGCATGAAGAAGTCGTAGAGGTCGCCGCCGACCTCACGCGCCGGCGTCATCGCGGCGTGGAGGTCAACCCGGGCCTCGCCGCGCAGCAGGTCGGCGCGCGGCAGGCTCGACGTCTGGATGCGCTGTGCGGCCTCGAGCTCGCCGGCGATGCGCGCGCTCTGCTCGCGCTGCGTCTGCAGCACGCCCTCGAGCGAGCGGCGTTGGCGCGTCGATTCGGCGAGCGCGAGCACGAGCAGGACGCCGAACAGGAAGAAGAGATAGGCACCCGGCGTCGCGGCATCGATCAGCAGGCGGCGGGAACGGAAGAGGGCGAACGCGGACAACGCGAGCACGGCGAGGCTCGTGTGCAACAGCACGGCGACCCGGACCGCCGTCAGGCGCGGCACCGCCCAGACCAGGAACGCCCCGAGCAGGGCGACGAGCAGCGCTTCGGCCGCCGGCGCCCACAACGGCCGGCGCAGCAGTGTCCCGTCGAGCAGGTTCTCGAGCAGCTGGGCCTGGATCTCGCTTCCCGACATCGATTCGCCGATCGGCGTGTCGTGGAGCTCTTCGTGGCCGACGCCGGTGACGCCGATCAGGACCAGTTGCTTGTGCAGCAGCGCCGGATCGACCTTGCCTTCGAGGACATCGATCGCCGACACGAAGCGGTCGCTGCGATGCCGCGAGAAGTAGATGCGAACGGCAGCGTCGCGCTCGGTGCGAACGCGGGTGTCACCGACGGTCAGGCTCGTCACCGACCGGCCGAGCGCCGTCAGCCGGACCGCCGGCGCACGGTAGGCGACGCGCAGCATTTCGACAGCGAGCGTCGGCACGATCGTGCCCTGGATGCTGGCGACGAGCGGGATGCGCCTGACGATGCCGCGCGTGGTGGCGACCGAGAAGAGCCCCCAGCCGCTCGCCTGCTGGTCAAGCTCGTCGATGTTGGTGAGGGCGCCTGCGTACTGGACCAGAGCCAGGCCGGCGTCGCTGCCCAGGCGCGACCCCTTCACCGTGACTGGCGCGGCGTGCACCGACCTGCCCGTCTCCTCGTCGGTGCCGGCGAGGACCAGCACGGTCGGCGCCGACGCGAGCGCGGCGCCGAGCACGGCATCGTTCGGCATCCGTGAGCGCAACGCGGCCTCCAGCGAGCGGTCTGTCAACGTTTCATCGGCGAGCGCGCGCTCGGGCGAGAGGGCGTCGGGCTCGGACATCAGGATGTTGAGTCCAATCGCCGCGGCGCCGGCACGGTCGACGGTCTTCACCAGCTCCGCCAGCCGCGTCCGCTCCCACGGCCATTGGCCGAGCGCATTCAGGCTCCTCTGGTCGATCTCGACGACGGTGACGGGAAGCACCTTGACCTGGCGCGGCGAGAGCGCCTGATAGGCATCGAACCACGCCGCCTGCAGCCGCAAGGCCCAAGGTGGCTGCAGCAATGTCAGCAGCGCCAGCGCGCCGACGAGGCCGGCGCCCAGCACCGCGATGCGGTTCGACCCTTCGCCCGTCGGGGCGCGCGCCGGGCGCGCCGTCACAGCTCGATTTCCATCCCGTCGAACGCGGCGCTGACGTGCAGCGGCTTGGCGCCGCGCGTGATCTCCTCCAGGCGACGGGTCTCGGCGAGCACGGCGTCGATTGCGGCATCGTCGAAGACCGGCTCGTGGTGAAACAGGCAGAGGTGCCGCGCACCAGCCATCTGGCACAGCTCGACGCCGACGATGTTGCTCGAGTGACCCCAGTCGGCCTTGACCGAGACGGCGTCGGCAAGCGAGTACATCGCGTCGAAGACGACGAGGTCGGCGTTGCGAAAGAAATTCACGAAGCGCTCGGTGTGCTCCGGCTGTGCGAGCGGATGCTCCGAGTCGGTCGAGTACACGACGACGCCACCCGGGCCCTCGAAGCGATAGCCGTACGAATCGCCGCCGTGCCGCTGCAGCATCGACGTCACCCTGAGGCCGGCGACGTCGACGGCGCGGCCCGGCTCCAGGTGCACGAACTCCAGCGTGGCGCCGAAGATCCTGAAGTCGACCGGAAACGACGGCTGTTCCTGCTGCCGGCGAAGCGCCGACTCGAGGTTGGCGTGGCTACCGTAGAAGACGACGCGGTTGCCCGGGATGAAGGCCGGCACGAAGAACGGCAGCCCCATGATGTGGTCCCAGTGCAGGTGCGATACGAAGATGTGAAACGTCTGCGCGACGCCGCCGCGCCGGTTCGTCGCCGCCTGGCCGAACGGCCTAAGACCGCTGCCCATGTCGCAGACAACGTAATCGGCGCCTCCGGTCTCGATCTCCACGCACGAGCTGTGGCCGCCGTAGGTGCCGGCGACCGCGAACGGAAGACCGGCGAGGACGGCCTCGAGATCGGCGTCGCTCGCCAGGGCGCGACCGCGCGCGGCGCGCAACGTGGCGAGCAGCTTCTGGCGCACGTCGGCCGCGGTCAGCGCCACCGGCAGCGACCCGCGCGTGCCCCAGCAGCGGACGCGCATCAGGCCGGCGGCTGAGGAGCCGCGCCGCGATGCTCGGCGAGCGCCGCTGCGGAGCAGCGGGCGAGCGCATCATCGAGCGTGGCGGTGACGGTGAGGACGCGGTCGAACCGGCTGATCGCGAAGATCTCGGCGACGACGCCCTGCAGCGCAGCGACGACGAGCTCGGCGTGGTGCTCGCGCATCTTCTTGGCGGCGACCATGAGGACGCGCAGGCCGACGCTGCTGATGTAGTCGACGCCCGAGAAGTCGAGCACGAGCGCGCCGCGGCGGGCCGCGGCGTCGGCGATCAGCGGCGCCAGCGCCGCGTCGAGCTGCGCGGCGCTTTGATGGTCAACGCGGCCGGTCGGCGCGGCGACGACGATGTCGGCGAGATGGCGCGTTGCGATCTGCAAGATGCATCGTCCTTCCGGGGTTCGCTCCGGCGTGGGCAGGCCGCGGTCAGTATAGGCGTCGCCCCTCCTTCGCGAGCGGAAACGACCGGCAGAGGATGGCGCGAGCGAACCGGGCACGCGACGGTCGGAAAAGACGCCATCGCCGCGTCGTCTCCTGCCGCATTCGCTCGCGATCGGTGTCGAATCGGGCGCCCCAGCGCGGCGCGGGCATGTGCCCTGCCCAGGCAAGGCCATCCGCAACGCAAACGCTGACGCCAACCAGCTCAGGACCCGGCCATGAACACCACCCGCGCGTCGCGCTCCGCCCGAGCGCGCTTCGAGCTTCGCTATCGGAGCCTCTCGCCGCACCGCTGCGGCTTTGCATTCCCCTGTGACGAACGTGGCCAGGTGAACCTCGACGAGCTCAGCGATGAAGCGCGCGAGAACTATCTCTACGCACGCGCGATGGTGGGTCGCGACCTGCTACAGCCGCAGATCCTGATGGCCCACTGACGGCGGGCGCCCGAGACTCTCGGCCGCGGTCTCGTGCGGCCGACGAGGCGCTCATCGCCTCGCTGCCGAACCGCCGCGACGGTGCTGTCGAGTCTGGCGTTTGCGGCGTGCGTGCAAGCGCAGGACTTCGGCCGCACCGGCAAGATGTCGCCGACGCTGCGCGCTTGGCTCTCGATCGGCGCCCGGCCGCCGAGCGAACCCGCCGCCTTCGTCGTCTTCGGGCCGTTCCCGCTCGCCGCGCGGAGGCTCGGGCACCGGCGCGGTCGTGCCCGTGCTCGGAGCCACGGTTCCAGAAGTCGCGCGGGGATCCTTCGGTGCCTCTGCGGCAAATAGCGGCAGCGACAGCAGCGAGACGGCCGCCGCTGCAATGGCGTGGACGATGAAGCCCGGACGGTCACGGCTCCGGCGTGGTCCGGTTGGACATGAGGTATATCGTCGCCGCGTCGACGCAAAGGAGCAAGGCATGTTCGACCCATGTGGCCCGATCGCCAGCAGAATTTCCCCGACCGGATGAAGCCGTTTGACCCCTCCTCGCTTTGGCGCATCAGCGAGTTCCGCCAGGCGCGCATCGAAGGCCGCCTCGATCTCGAGCCGAGCCCCGGTCGAGCGACGCTGCTGCCGACGACGCTGCTGGCGGACCTGCGCCGGATCCGCAGCGACGCCGGCAACGGAGACGTCCTCGAAGTCATTGCCGCGTGCGTGCGCCACCACGAAGCTGCGCTCCTGTACCTCGAGCAGGGCCAGTTCGTCTGGCCGGTGACGCTGTTTCCGCGCGAAGGCCTCTATCACTCACCGCGCGATGCGGCGTCGATGGCGGCGAGCTTCGCGCTGTCGCAACTGCGGCTGGTGAGCGCGGAGCCGCCCGGCGTGCGCGCGCCCGGCAGCGGGATGCACGAGCGCGTCGCGAGCCCCGACAAGTACCACCCTCTCACCGGCCTGCTCTGGACCGTCGCCATCCACGGGCCCCGACCGGACCTGCTGACCGAGATCCACGGTCGCGCGGCCTACCGCGTCGTCGCCGCGAACTCGCGCGAGCTCCCGCCCTTGCGCGGCGCGATCAGCTCGACGGTGCTTCGGCTCGAGCGCCAATCGGCATCGCTGCAGGAAATCGCCCGCTGGCCGGGAATGACGGTCGAGCGCGCCAGCCGGATCCTGAACGGGCTCTACCTCTCCGGCACGCTGCTGGTGTCGCGCGCGCATCCGGCAGCACGCGGAACGCCCGTGCGCTGGCGCGACCTGCTCGGCCGACGCAAGTGACAAATACGCGCGGACGGACGGCCCGGCTCGCGGACCGGAGCTGTCGATGACAGGTGCTGCACCGGACCCGGAGAAGGTCCGGCTCTGGAGCGGCCGCGCGCCCGCATACGACCGGCTGTGCCGGCGTTGGCAGATCTTCGCCACGCTCTCCGAGCGGCTGATCGACCTGCTCCCTGCCGATCTCGCCGGCACCGTGCTCGACATCGGCGCCGGCTCGGGCCTGACGTCGGAGCGCCTGCTCGCCCGCCATCCGCGCTGCAACGTCGTCCTCGTCGATCCGAGCGAAGCGATGCTGGCGATCGCGCGCAACCATCTCGCGGGCCGCCCGGCACAGTTCCTCACCACGGATCTCGACAGCGTTGCCGTGAGTGGCGTTCGCGCGGTGGCGGCGATCGCCTCTGCCTCGATGCATTTCCTCGATCTCGACCCCGCCTTCCGAGCGCTCGCGCGCATCGTCACGCCGCAAGGCCACGTCGCCTTCAACCTCTGGTATCACCACTGGGAAGAGACGGCGTCGCTGGCCGGAATGTCGGGCTGGCAGGGCGTCGCCCGCGCCGCGTTCGTCGCGCTCGGAATGGCACCGCCGGCCGAAGCGGCGGCGGCACGGCCCAAGCCCAAGACACGAAGCGAGCTCACCGGGGCTTCGCGAGGGCACGGCTTCGAGCTCGTCACCGAACGTCGCGACGAGTTTTCGACGCCGGTCGCCTTCGGGATCGACTTCGAAGCGATGAATGCCGACTGGCCGGTGCATCGCGACCGGAGCGACGAGCGGCGGCGACTCCTCGACACCATGAACGAACTCGCGCACGGCCGGCTCGAGACCATCGTCGCGACGCGATTCCTCTTTCGAAAGCGCGATTAGCTCGCGAGCCCGACCGGATCGCGGGTGAAGAAAACGTCGAGGCAGGGAAACGCGGCGCGCCCGCCGATGCAGTCCCACAGATAGATGGCGAAGCCGAGGTCGCCGGTCCAGAGCGAGTGGTGCATCTGCCCGAAGCGCACTGCGTCGCGCTCGCATTGCAAGATGCCGTGCATCGCGAAAGCGCGCGCACGGTCGAGCCAGCGCTCGTCGTTCGTGCGTTGAAAGAGCTTCAGAAACGCGTAGCCATTGCCGCCGGTGCCGTGGCATAGGTTGGCGCCCTTGACGAGCGGCCCGGCGGCCCACGTCGCTTCGCCGGCGGCGACGAGCAGCGGGTCGAGCGCCGGACCGGGAAGGTCGGCGAGGCAGGCGACGAAGCCCGGCGCGCCGTGGCAGAACTGCATCTGCATACGCGGCGAGTGGCCGGCCGGAGTGTCGAGGAAGACGCGCCAGTTCGCGCGAGGGCCTTCAACCGTGGCCGTCCGCTCGATGGTGTTTTCGATGCAGCGCTCCCAATCGCGCCACTCGTCGGCGTCGAGGAGCGAGCGACCGCGCACGACGACGGCTGCGGTTCCGGCGAAGCCGTGTACGGCGTCGAGATACGTGCTGCGCTCGCCCTCGCCATGGCGATCCTGCATCCAGTAGTGGCAGCGATGCTCGTTCGACCAGAGCAAATCGTCCCACAGCGTGCGCGTGGTCAGGCCAAACAGCTCCGCCCATCGCGGTGCGCGCGTGTGCCCGTACAGGAACCACGCGACCAGGAGCGTTCCCGGCGCACCCCACATCAGCTCGCGCGCCGGATTGTTCAGATTGCCGCGGATCAGCGCTTCGATGCGATCGGCGACCGCCTCGCTCGGCTCGAGCGCGTAGCGGAGCAGCCAGAGGGCGACGTCGCCCATGAAGTAAGAGCCGAATTCGGTGCCGCCGAAGGACGCCTGCCAGTCCTGGTGGCGCCGCAGGACGGCCATCACCATGGCGGCGTCGATGCGCTCGAGCGTCGCGCCGAGACCGTGGAGATGGTGCAGCGCCCACAGCACGCCGCCTGCGCCCAGGTAGAGCTCGCCGTGCGGCTCGCGCTGCGGCCCGCCGTCGCGCGGGTGCGCCGGGCGGACGACTCCGTCCGCGTAGTGTGCTGCCGCATCGGCAGCGATGCGCTCGACCAGGTGACGGGCGCGAGGCGCGTTCCATGCCAGCGGCACGAGGCTTTCGTGGGCGGCTGGATCGTGGAGCACGGCGGCGATTGTCGACGGCCGGGAAGCGAGTCTGCGGCCGCGACGCGTTGCGCCGGCGGGCGTCACGACCCCGCTCGGCGGGGCGCTTCTTTGGCAACCGGCGTGCCACACGAGTGCAAACCCTGTGGCATCCGGCGCGAGTCGTGAATTGTTTCCAGCCTCGACGACGTCAGGTGTTTCGCCTCTGCTGAAACGGCAATCGGTGATCGAGAATCGCGCGCGACGGCTGCCGACCGCTGCGTCGCCAGCGCCCTCGAATCGTGTCCAGGAGCCGCGAATGAAAGTGCGTGACGACCCCAACATCGACGGCCGCAACGAAGAGATGAACGCGCTGTTGGTGGCGCTGACCGGCCTGCGCAAAGGCGACGCCGGCGTTCGCCTGCCGCTCGACTGGGGCGGCGTGTCGGGCAAGGTCGCCGACGCCTTCAATGCCGTCGTCGAGCAGAACGCCGACATGGCCGAGGAGCTGGCACGGCTGCGCCAGGTCGTCGGCAAGGAAGGCAAGCTCAAGCAGCGCGCGTCGTTGCGCGAGGCGCGCGGCTTCTGGGGCGAATCGATCGAGTGCATCAACTCGCTGATCGATGACCTCGTCCATCCGACCAGCGAGGTCGCGCGCGTGATCGGCGCGGTCGCGCAGGGCGATCTGTCGAAGAGCATGGCGCTCGAGGTCGAGAGCCGGCCGCTCGAAGGCGAGTTCCTGCGCACGGCGAAAACGATCAACAAGATGGTCGAGCAACTCGGCAACTTCTCGGCCGAGGTGACGCGCGTCGCGCGCGAGGTCGGCACCGAAGGCAAGCTCGGCGGCCAAGCGAAGGTCAAGGGCGTCGCCGGGACGTGGAAGGACCTCACCGACTCGGTCAATTCGATGGCCGGCAACCTCACCGACCAAGTTCGCAACATCGCCGACGTGACGACCGCGGTCGCCAAGGGCGACCTCTCGAAGAAGATCGACGTCGACGTCAAGGGCGAGTTCCTGACCCTGAAGAACACGATCAACACGATGGTCGACCAGCTGCGGTCGTTCGCATCGGAAGTGACGCGGGTCGCGCGCGAGGTGGGCACCGAAGGATCGCTCGGCGGCCAGGCACGCGTCGAAGGCGTCTCGGGGACGTGGAAGGACCTCACCGACTCGGTCAACTCGATGGCCGGCAACCTCACCTCTCAAGTGCGAAACATCGCCGACGTCACCAAGGCAGTCGCGGCCGGCGACCTGTCGAAGAAGATCACCGTTGACGTCAAGGGCGAGATCCTCGAGCTCAAGAACACCGTCAACACGATGGTCGACCAGCTGCGCTCGTTCGCGGCCGAGGTGACCCGCGTCGCGCGCGAGGTCGGCACCGAGGGCAAGCTCGGCGGCCAGGCCGACGTGCAAGGCGTCGCCGGGACCTGGAAGGACCTCACCGAGTCGGTCAACTTCATGGCCGGCAACCTCACCTCGCAGGTGCGCAACATCGCCGAGGTGACGACCGCCGTCGCCGCCGGCGACCTGTCGAAGAAGATCACGGTCGACGTCAAGGGCGAGATCTCGGAGCTGAAGAACACCATCAACACGATGGTCGACCAGCTCCGGTCGTTCGCCGCGGAAGTGACGCGGGTCGCGCGCGAAGTGGGCACCGAAGGCAAGCTCGGCGGCCAGGCCGACGTGCAGGGCGTCGCCGGAACGTGGAAGGACCTCACTGACTCGGTCAATTCGATGGCGTCGAACCTGACATCGCAGGTCCGCAACATCGCCGACGTGACCAAGGCGGTCGCGGCCGGCAACCTCTCCGAGAAGATCACGGTCGACGTCAAGGGGGAGATCCTCGAGCTGAAGAACACGATCAACACGATGGTCGACCAGCTGTCGTCGTTCGCTGCCGAAGTCACGCGGGTCGCGCGCGAGGTCGGCACCGAGGGGATGCTCGGCGGCCAGGCGGAGGTGAAGGGCGTCTCCGGGACGTGGAAGGACCTCACCGACTCGGTCAACTCGATGGCCGGCAACCTCACCTCTCAAGTACGAAACATCGCCGACGTCACCAAGGCGGTCGCCGCCGGCGACCTGTCGAAGAAGATCACGGTCGACGTCAAGGGCGAGATCCTCGAGCTGAAGGCGACGATCAACACGATGGTCGACCAACTGCGCTCGTTTGCCGCGGAAGTGACGCGGGTCGCGCGCGAGGTCGGCACCGAGGGCAAGCTCGGCGGCCAGGCCGACGTGCAGGGCGTCGCCGGGACGTGGAAGGACCTCACCGAGTCGGTCAACTTCATGGCCGGCAACCTCACTTCGCAGGTGCGCAACATCGCCGACGTGACGAAAGCCGTCGCCGCCGGCGACCTGTCGAAGAAGATCACGGTCGACGTC
>DATAYY010000072.1:0-11345 GCA_036272325.1 Caldimonas sp.
GAGCAATGCATGCAGGCCACCGAGATCGACTTCTCGCCCGGCACGCCGTCGTTGAGCGTCACCACGCGGCGGCGGTTCACGCCCCAGGGGATCTCGTGCTCGTTCTTGCAGGCCGTGACGCAGCCGTTGCATTCGATGCAACGCTCGGCGTCGCAAATGAACTTCATTCTTGCCATCGTGTGCTCCTATGCCGTCGCCCGTTCGATCTGGCAGACCGTCGTCTTGGTTTCCTGCATCATCGTCACGCTGTCGTAGCCGTACGTCGTCGCCGTGTTGGCAGCTTCGCCGCGCACGATCGGGTGCGCTCCCTCCGGGTAGTACTGCAGCAAGTCGACACCCTGCCAACGTCCGGAGAAGTGGTACGGCATCCACACGGTGCTGCGGTCGACACGCTCGGTGACGAGCGCGCGAACGAGGATCTTCGCGCCGGTCGGCGACTTGACCCAGACCTGCTCGCCGTCGCGGATGCCGCGGTCGTTGGCTGCGGCAGGATTGATCTCGATGAACATCTCCTGCTGCAGCTCGGCGAGCCACGGGTTCGAGCGCGTCTCCTCGCCGCCGCCCTCGTACTCGACGAGGCGCCCCGAGCTCAGAATGAGCGGGAACTGCTTGCCGACGTCCTTGTTCTTCTCCTGCACGCTCTTGTAGAGCGTCGGCAGCCGCCAGAACGCCTTCTTGTCGTCGTGGGTCGGGTACTTGGCGATGAGATCAGGCCGCGTCGAGTAGAGCGGCTCGCGGTGCTGCGGAATCGGGTCGGGGAAGTTCCAGACCACCGCGCGCGCCTTCGCGTTGCCGAACGGATGACAACCGTGGTTCTTCATCACGACCCGCTGGATTCCGCCCGACACATCGGTCTTCCAGTTCTTGCCCTCGGCCGCCTTCTTTTCGGCGTCGGTCAGTTCGTTCCACCAGCCGAGCTTCTTCAGGAAGAGGTGATCGAACTCGGGATAGCCGGTCGTGATGTCGGCACCCTTCGAATGTGAGCCGTCCTCGGCGAGCAGATTTTCGCCGTCGCGCTCGACACCGAAATTGGCGCGGAAGTTGCCGCCGCCGTCCATCACGTGGCGGTCCGTCTCGTACAGATTGGGCGAACCTGGATGCTTCAGCTCGGGCGTGCCGTAGCACGGCCACGGCAGGCCGAAGTAGTCGCCGTCGAGGCTGTAGCCGGTCTCCTTGTCGATCCCGCCCTTGGCGCGCAGTGTCTTGACGTCGAAGACGTTCATGTTGCGCATGTGCGCCTTCAGCCGTTCGGGCGACTGGCCGGTGTAGCCGATCGTCCATGTGCAGCGGTTGATCTCGCGCAGGATCGACTCGACCTCGGGCTCCTGCATTCCGCCCTTGCCGGGAACGAGCTTGAGCCCGGCGACGAGCTCCTTGTCGAAGCCGAGCTTTTGCGCGAGCTGGTACATGATCATGTGATCGGTGCGCGACTCGAACAGCGGCTCGATCACCTTCTCGCGCCACTGCACCGAGCGGTTCGACGCGGTCACCGACCCCGAGCACTCGAACTGCGTCGCCGCCGGCAGCAGGTAGACCGCACGGTTCGGGTTGAGATCACCCTCGGCGCCCGGCATCGCCGCCATCGCCGCCGTCGCCGACGGATACGGATCGATGACGACGAGCAGGTCGAGCTTGTCCATCGCTCGCTTCATCTCGGTGCCGCGCGTCTGCGAGTTCGGGGCGTGGCCCCAGTAGAACAGGCCGCGCAGGTTCGAATCCTGGTCGATCAGCTCGTTCTTCTCGAGCACGCCGTCGATCCAGCGCGAGACGGTCATTCCGGGCTTGCCCATCATGCCCGGCGCGTACTGCTTCTTGATCCAGTCGAAATCGACCTTCCAGACACCGGCGAAGAACTTGAACGCACCTTCGGCCAGACCGTAGTAGCCGGGCAGCGAGTCCGGGTTCGGGCCGACGTCGGTCGCGCCCTGGACGTTGTCGTGGCCGCGGAAGATGTTCGTTCCGCCGCCGCTGACGCCGACGTTGCCGAGCGCGAGCTGGACGATGCACGAAGTGCGCACGATGGCGTTGCCGATCGTGTGCTGCGTCTGGCCCATGCACCAGACGATGGTGCTCGGCCGGTTCTCGCTCATCATCTTGGCGACCTTGAAGACCGTGGCCTCGTCGGCGCCGCACGCTTCCTCGACCTTGTCCGGAGTCCACTTCGCCATCACCTCGGCCTTGACCTTGTCCATCCCGTAGACGCGGTCGGCGATGTACTTCTTGTCCTCCCAGCCGTTCTTGAAGATGTGGTGCAGGACGCCGAACATGAACGGAATGTCGGAGCCCGAGCGGATTCGCACGTACTCGTCGGCCTTGGCCGCCGTCCGCGTGAAGCGCGGGTCGACGACGATCATCTTGGCGCCGGTCTCCTTGGCATGCAGCATGTGCAGCATCGAGACCGGGTGCGCCTCGGCGGCGTTCGAGCCGATGTACAACGCGCACTTGGTGTTGCGCATGTCGTTGTACGAGTTCGTCATCGCACCGTAGCCCCACGTGTTGGCGACACCCGCGACCGTCGTCGAGTGGCAGATGCGCGCCTGGTGGTCGCAGTTGTTGCTGCCCCAGAGCGTCATCCACTTGCGCAGCAAGTAGGACTGCTCGTTGTTGTGCTTCGACGAGCCGACGATGAAGATCGAATCGACTCCGCTCTGCTTTCGGAGCTCGAGCATCTTGGCGCTGACCTCGCTCAGCGCCTGGTCCCACGTGATCTTCTCGTACTTGTTGCCGACCAGCTTCATCGGCGTCTTCAGCCGGTAGTCGCCGTGGCCGTGCTCGCGCAGCGCTGCGCCCTTGGCGCAGTGCGCGCCGAGGTTGAGAGGCGAATCGAACACCGGCTCCTGACGCACCCAGACGCCGTTCTCGACCACGGCGTCGGCGGCGCAGCCGACCGAGCAGTGCGAGCACACCGTTCGACGCACGACGACCGATGGGGCGGACGCTGCCGCGGGGTCGGCCGCCCGAGCTTCGCGGACCAGGGTCAGTTGCGAGCCGGCGAGACCGACGCCGACGCCGATTCCCGAGCGGCGCAGGAAGGCGCGCCGGTCCATCGTCGGGATCGCGCGCCCGACGCCGCGTGCGAGACTGGCGACGAGGGCGGACGGTGCGACCGCAGCGTCGCGGTGGGAGAGCTTGCGTGTCAACAGCATGATCGTCCTCCGCCGCTCAGGCGCGCGTCGTCTCGTAGTAGCGCCGGACGTGGTCGGTGAGCCGGTAGCCGCCGGTGGCCGGCGTCGCGTCGGTCTTCGTCCCGGCCACCTGCGCTTTTGGCTCGACCTTTCGCTGTATCGCAGCGGCCGCGAGTGCGGCACCGGCCGCAGCGCCGGCACCGACGACGAGACGGCGACGACTGGTGGGGGCGGAGTCGGTAACGTCGGCGCGCGGATCGAGTGAGGACGGCAAGGACTTCATGGCGACGACTCCTGACGAAACTCGCCAACGAACAATTCCCGACGGACCTGGACGCCGGCGATGAGAGCGACCAAGCCCGAATCTAACAGGCCGGAAAGACCACGACATCCGGCGTAACGCGCCCTCGCGTCGCCGCGTCTTGCCCGGTGTGGCCACAGCGCGCCGATCAGGCGTCGAGCAGGTCGAACGCCTGCCCTTCGACGGCGAAGAAGTCAGCCGCGAAGCGCGCCAGCGCGGCGTAGAAGTCGGCGCCGGCCTGTGCCTCGATCGCGCTGCACATGGCGCCGACCCACGGCCGCAGGTGGGCCTCGAAGAAGCGGCGTTGCCCAGCAAGGTTGCTGGTCCCGGCATCGCCGCCGGCGATCAGGTAGCGCATCACCTCGCACACGCCGGCGATGTGGTCCTCGGTTTCGCTCATGGCCTCGCTCCTGGCGATGCCGAGCGCGCGCAGGCTGTGGCGCAGCGCCACGAGCGGCTTCTCGTTGAGCTTGCCGGCAACGTAGAACGAACCGTAAAGAAAGATCTCGGGCTTGCCGACGCCCTGAAAAAGGCGGTCGAACTCGCGTTCGATGTCGTCGCGCGGCAGGCGCCGCGCTGCGCCGACGAGCTCGCTCCAAGCTTTCTCGAGAAACGCGCCCGCGACCGGTGCCTGCGTGACCGCGACCTGGAACTGCGCGTACAGCTCGGCGCTCGGCGGTGCGTAGAAAAGCGCCGCCAGCAGGCCGTAGACCTCGGCGCGTGCGAGCTCCTCGGCGTCGTCGCCGGCGGCGAACCCGATCGGCTGCGGTGCGGCGGTGCTCACAGCTCGGTGATCCGCACTTCGCCCGGGTCGCTGTGGAGGTCGATCACCCTGCAGTCGCCGCACATCTGCAGGCGCTGCGCGGCGCGACCCTGGAACATCGAATGGCCTGCGAGCCGGCCGAGCATCGCCTCGATCGCACGCACGGTGCCGAACGGCTTTGCGCAGCGCGCGCAGCGAAACGGCTCGGCCTCGTTCAGCACCCGCGCCTGGCGGCGCGCCTTGCCGGCATCGGCGAGCAGGAGGCGTGGCACGAGCGTGATCGCGTGCTCGGGACAGGTGCTCGCGCAAAGGCCGCACTGGACGCAGTTCTTCTCGATGAAGCTGAGGCGCGGCGTGTCGGCGTTGTCGAGCAACGCGCCTTCCGGACACGCGCCGACACAGGCGAGGCAAAGCGTGCACGCCGCGGGATCGACGACGACCGCGCCGAACGGGGTCGGCTGCGCCGCCGTCGTCGGCAGCGCAATCTCGTCGACCGGCGTCGGCGCCTCGCGCAGCAGATGCTCGAGCGCGAGGTCGAGGGTGGTGCGCTTGTCGGCCTGCACTGCGAAGGTGGCGGCGCGTCGCACCGCCATCGCCGGCGGACGCTGGAGCGCCGCATCGAGACGAACCAGCGCGGGATCGGTGCAAGGCGCGGATGCTGGCGCGCGCGACGGCGCGGGCCCCACCGGCGCCGTGCCCGACTGCGTTCTCGCCACCTCGCCGCCGCCGACGATGCGAAAGTGCTCGCCGGCGAAGCCGAGCCCGCCGAGAATCGCCTCTGAGATCCGCATCTGGGCGTCGATCGCGTCGCGATACGCAGGCGCTTCCTCGTTCGTCACCAGGACCCAGACCTGGCATGCGCCGAGAGCGATCGCGGCGAGCCAGAGATCGATGCCGACCGACGCCGTGTGCCAGACCTCGAGCGGCAGGACGCGCGCCGGAACGCCGTGCACGGCCGGATCGACGCGTGCGGCGCGGCCGAGCGCAGCGACCACCGCGGCGCCCGCCTCGCGGCTGTGGATCAGCAGCGCGGCGTCATTGCCGCCGGCGCGCGCATAGGTCGCGAGCAGGGCGCGGATGCGGGCGCCGAGCTCGTGCGGGCGTGGCGTCGCATAGGTGAGAGCGCCGCTCGGGCAGACCGTCGTGCAGGCGCCGCAACCGACGCACAGATGCGGCTCGACGACGATGCCGCCGCTGCTCGCCCTGCCCTTGGCGGAGGCGTCGCTCCTGATCGCCGCCGCCGAGCAGACATCGATGCACGCCGTGCAGCCGATCTGGCCGTTGCGCGTGTGGGCGCAGATCTTTTGCCGGTAGTCGAAGAACTTCGGCTTCTCGAACTCGCCGACGAGGTCGCGAAGGCCGAGCACGGCGGCGACCATCGCGGCATCGTCGGCAGCATGGAAATAGCCTTGCGGCGGCTGGTGCAAGTCGATTTGCGGCGTGTCCTGCAGGTCGAGGACGAGATCGAAGCGCTCGCTGTCTTCGTTGGCGGCGCGCTCGAAGTCGATCGCGCCGGCGGCGCCGCAAGCGCGCACGCAGTCGCGATGCCCGGTGCACTTCTGCAGGTCGATCTGGTAGCTGAAGTCGATCGCCTGCTCGGGACAGACCTCGATGCAGGCGTTGCAGCGGGTGCACAGATCGAGATCGATCGGATTGCCGCTCGTCCATGCGACCTCGAACGCGCCGAGCCAGCCGGTGACGCGCGTCGGCTGGCCGGCGTGAACCGGCATCGTCCGCAGCTGCGGCAGCGTGCCGCCAGGCGTCGTCATGAGCAGGCTGACGTCAAGGCCGTCAGCGAGCAGCGCTGCCGCGCGTTGGGCGCGCGCGGCACTGCCGATCACGACGACGCGCCCGGCGGACGCGTACGACACCGCCGGCACCGGCTCGGGCGGCGGCAGCTGCGCGGCGGCGATCAGCGCCGCCATCTTCGGCAGCGCCTTCGCGCGGTCCCGCGACCAGCCGCCGGTCTCGCGGATGTTGACGAACCGGATCGGCCGCTCGCTCGCCGGCAGCACGCCTTCGGTCGCCTGCGCGAGCTCGACGAAGAGACGGCTCTCCTGCGTGCAGGCGACGAGCAGCTCATCGCTCGTGCGTGCGGCGCGCTGGAACGCACCGGCCTCGCGGCGGCAGAGCAGCGAGTGGACGGTCGCGGCGCCGTCGCCGTCAGGTCCCAGGGCCCGGGCCAGTGCCGGGCCGTCGATCGACATCGTCTGGTTGCAGTCGCAGATCAGGGTCGTCTTCGGCACGGGCTCGGGCGTCGGGGGGCAGAGGCGGACACGGGGATGGTGCCACCTCCGCCACGGGCGTGCCATCGGGACAAGCAATGCCCTCGTGCGCGTGCGCGATCGCCGCAGCCTCGCCGGGCGCATCGTCGCTGAACAGCCCGAGCGCGGTCGCCTGATTCATCCTGCGCAGCATCGCGACCGGCAACGGATCGGGCTTGCCGTAGTCGTCGATGTAGGTGTCGAGGCCGTCCATCACGTTGAAGCGCGGGTCGCTGAAGAGCTTCCTCAGCGCTGCGTTGCGCACCGGGCCGTCGACGCCGGGAAGCATGAAGCGGCTGTAGTCGGAGTCGCGCGTCAGCGCCGCGACGTCGGCGAGCGTCGGCAGCGGCGTCGCAGCGGGCTCGCCAGCGGGTGTCGGCGGCGCTTCCCGCTCGGCCGGCGCGATGGCTGCAGCCGGTACAGCGATCGCCGAGGCGGAAGACGGCGCTGCGGCCGGCGGCGCTGCCGTCGGCGCGACCTCCTCGGCGGACGCGCCGGCCTTTCGCCTTGACCAGCGCGCGAGAAAGCCTTCGCCTGCGCCGCTCACCGCCGCTCCCCCGGCGTGACGAACGACTGCGGCCGGCGCCGCTCTTTCGGCTCGGGACGGTAGGTCGCATCGGTGTAGGCCTGAAGCCAGGCCGCGACGTCGGCGCCGAGCGGCACGTTGTCGACCCGCTCCTGGGCGTCGAGCCAGCGGCCGGCCTCCTCGTACGAAACGCTGACCGTCTCCGGCCAGGCGCGCGACGGATCGTCGTCGTCGACACGCCAGACGACGAACCACACCGGCGTGCCCGAGCTCAGATTGAGGAAGTAGCCCTGGGCCTGGTCTCGGTAGAGCTCGAGCCTGAAGCCGGGGTACAGGGTCTGCCGAAGCTTGCCGTCGTCGCGCAGCACGCGCGACTCGGCGCCGAATGCATCCTCGTTCGGGACGACGTCGACGATCCGGAACCGCCAGTTCTCGAACGCGTTCGGTTCGCGTTCGCGCTCGATCACGACCGCGACCGTGATCGCCGGTCGTGCCGTCGCGGGGCTCGCGTGTTCGCCATCCACCGCAGCAGTCTAGACCTCGGCCGCGTCCTCGACGCCGTGCCGTCTCGGGCGACCCCTCGGCCGCTCAGGGCGAGCCGGTGCCGTAACCGGGACTCGCTTGCGTCTCCCCGCCCGGAACGACCCGGATCGCGCAGTACTTGAACTCCGGAATCTTGCCGAACGGATCGAGCGCCGAGTTGGTCATCAGGTTGGCGGCCGCTTCGTAGTAGGCGAACGGAACGAAGACGGCGCCGCGCGGCGTGCCGTCGTCGCGGCGAAGGTGGAGTGCTACTTCGCCGCGGCGCGAGCGCAAGGTCACGACATCGCCGGCGCCAAGGCCGATCTCGGCGATGTCGAGGCCGTGCATCGATGCCGTCGCCATCGGCTCGATGGCGTCGAGCACGCTCGCCCGGCGCGTCATGCTGCCGGTGTGCCAGTGCTCGAGCTGGCGTCCGGTGATGAGGACGAACGGATAGTCGGCGTCGGGCCGCTCGTTGGCGGGAATGATGTCGGCCGGAACGAGCCTGACGCGGCCGTCGGCGGTCGGGAAGGTGTCGTCGAAGACGATCGGGCGTCCCGGATCGTCGGCACTGAGGCACGGATAGGTGACGCTGTCCTCGCGCTGCAGGCGCTCCCAGGTGATGCCGGCGATCGCGCCATGCATCGCCTGGCGCATCTCCTCGTAGACCGCGGCGACACCGGCATCCTCACCGTCGTAGTTCCAGTCGAGGCCGAGCCGGCGCGCGATCTCCTCGATGATCCAGAGGTCGAGCCTGGCATCCCCCGGCATGTCGAGCGCACGCCGGCCGAGCTGCACCATGCGGTCGGTGTTGCTGACGGTGCCGCTCTTTTCCGGCCAGGCGCTCGCAGGCAGGACGACGTCGGCGAGCCACGCCGTCTCGGTCATGAAGATGTCCTGCACGACGAGGTGCTCGAGCGAGGCCAGCGCATGCCGCGCGTGGTTCAGGTCGGGGTCGCTCATCGCCGGGTTCTCGCCCATGATGTACATGCCGCGAATCTTGTGTGGATCGCTGTCGGGCGCGAGCGCCTTGTGCATGATCTCGACCACGGTGTAGCCGGGGACGCGGTCGAGCTTGGTGTTCCAGAAGCTCTCGAACCAGTCGTGCGCGGCCGCGTTGTCGACCCGCTGGTAATTCGGGTACATCATCGGAATCAGGCCGGCATCGCTCGCGCCCTGCACGTTGTTCTGGCCGCGCAGCGGATGCAGCCCCGACCCGGGCTTGCCGATCTGCCCCGTGACCGAGACGAGCGCGATCAGGCAGCGCGCGTTGTCGGTGCCGTGCACGTGCTGGCTGATGCCCATCCCCCAGAGGACCATCGCGCTCGGCGCATTGGCGAAGGCGCGCGCGACCTCACGCAGCGTCGCCGCCGGGATGCCGCAGATCGGCGCCATCGCCTCCGGGCTGTAGCCGCGCACGTTCTCCTTCAGCGCCTCGTAGTTGGCGACGCGCTGGCGAACGAACTCGGCGTCGACGAGGCCTTCCTCGATCACGGTGTGGATCAGCGCGTTGATCATCGCGACGTCGGTGTCCGCGTTGAACTGCAGCGTTCGCCAGGCGTGGCGCGAGAGTTCGGTGCGGCGTGGGTCGGCGAGAACGATCTTGGTGCCGCGCTGTGCCGCGTTCTTCATCCAGGTCGCGGCGACCGGATGATTCGTGGTCGGATTCGAGCCGATGACGAGAATGAGGTCGGCATGCTCGACGTCGTTGACCGGGTTGCTCACCGCCCCCGAGCCGACGCCTTCGAGCAGCGCGGCGACGCTCGACGCGTGGCAGAGGCGCGTGCAGTGATCGACGTTGTTGCTGCCGAAGCCGGTCCGCACCAGCTTCTGGAACAGGTACGCCTCTTCGTTGCTGCCCTTGGCCGAGCCGAAACCGGCGAGCGATTTCGGCCCGTGGCTGTCGCGCAGGCGGCGCAGCGTCCCGCCGGTGAGGTCGAGCGCCTCTTCCCAGGTCGCCTCGCGAAAGACCTGCGACCAATCGGCAGGATCGGGAACGACATCGGGATCCTTGGCGATGCCGGGCTTTCGCACGAGCGGCTTCGTCAGGCGCTGCGGATGGCTCGCGTAGTCGAAGCCGAAGCGTCCCTTGACGCAGAGACGGCTGTGGTTGGCCGGGCCGTCGCGACCGTCGACGCTGACGATCTCGTTGTCGCGAACGTTGTAGGTGAGCAGGCAGCCGACGCCGCAGAACGGACACACCGAGTCGACCTTCTTGTCGACCACCTGTGTGCCGAGCGACGTCTTCGGCATCAGCGCGCCGGTCGGACACGCCTGCACGCACTCGCCGCAGGCGACGCACGTGCTCGCGCCCATCGGGTCGTCGAGATCGAACACGATCTTGCTGCGCGCGCCGCGCGCGGCGTAGCCGATGACGTCGTTGACCTGCTCCTCGCGGCAGGCGCGGACGCACCGCTTGCATTGGATGCAGGCGTCGAGATTGACGGCCATCGCCGGGTGCGAGACGTCGGCTGCAGGCTGGACGCGGCGAAGCGCCCGCAGCGCCGGTCGCACCGAGACGCCTTCGCGCGCCGCCCACTCGCTCAATTCGCCGTGCGGCAGCGCGCCGGCGTCGTCGACCCACTTGTAGCCGGCGTCGGGCAGGTCGGCGAGCAGCATCTCGAGGACCATGCGCTGGCTCTTCCGGGCGCGCTCGCTTCCGGTCTGGACGACCATGTCCTTCTGCACGGCGCGGCAGCAGCTCGGCGCCAGCGTGCGCTCGCCGCCGACCTCGACGACGCAGGCGCGACAGTTGCCGTCGGGTCGGTAGCCGTCCTTGAAGCAGAGGGTCGGAATGGCGATGCCTTCGCGGCTGGCGACGCTCAGAATCGTTTCGCCCTCGAAGGCGCCGACCTTCCGGCCGTCGAGCGTGATGTCGACCAGCGCGGCCTGCAGGTGGGCGAGCGCGGCGGGCGCGTTCACGGCCGTGCTCCGCTGGCCGAGATCTCGTGCCCGAAGTGCTTCTCGACGCTGCGGATCGGGTTCGGTGCGGCCTGGCCGAGGCCGCAGATCGAGGCGTCGATCATGACCTGGCTCAGGTCCTCGAGGGTGGCGGTGTCCCAAACCGGCGCGGTCATGAGCTGCGCCGCCTTGTCGGTGCCGACCCGGCACGGCGTGCACTGACCGCAGCTTTCGTGGGCGAAGAAATTCATCATGTTCAAGGCGGCGTCGCGAGCGCGGTCACGATCACCGAGGACGATCACCGCTGCCGAGCCGATGAAGCAGCCATGCGGCTGCAACGTGTCGAAGTCGAGCGGAATGTCGGCCATGCTCGCAGGCAGGATGCCACCCGAGGCGCCGCCGGGCAAATACCCATATAGCGTGTGGCCGTCGGCCATGCCGCCGCAATACTCGGCGACGAGCTCGTTCAGGGTGATTCCGGCCGGCGCCAGCTTCACGCCGGGCCGCCGGACGCGGCCGCTGACGCTGAAGCTGCGCAGGCCCTTCCTGCCGTTTCGGCCGAACCCGGCGAACCATTCCGGACCCCGCGCGACGATGTCGCGCACCCAGTACAGGGTCTCGAAGTTGTGCTCGAGCGTGGGCCGGCCGAACAGGCCGACCGAAGCGATGTACGGCGGCCTGAGGCGCGGCTCGCCGCGCTGGCCCTCGATGCTTTCGATCATCGCCGACTCTTCGCCGCAGATGTAGGCGCCGGCGCCGCGGCGCAGCTCGATGTGCGGCATCGCGAACGTCGCCGCGCGCTGCAGCTTCGCGAGCTCGGCGGTAAGCAGCTCGCGGCAGCCGTGGTATTCGTCGCGCAGGTAGATATAGCAGGCGTCGACGCCGACGACGTGCGCGGCGATCAGCATGCCCTCGAGAAAACGGTGCGGGTCGCGCTCGAGGT
>DATAYY010000073.1:0-7373 GCA_036272325.1 Caldimonas sp.
AGCCCCGGTCGCGCGTCAGCCGTCGGTCGGAACGACGGCATCGTTGAGCGCTCGAGACGGAGAGACCATGCTCGTGCGGAAGGCGGCCGTGTCGAGGGGTACCCCGCCGGTCAGCGGGTCCTGGAGCAGAAAGATGCGGTAGCCGACCTGCTCGACACGGTACCCGAAGACCTCGTCGGCGCCGATCTCCTAGTTCTAGCCCGTGCCCTTAACGTATCGCAACCACTCGGCGGGCCGCTGCAGCGGCGTTCCGATCAGGTGCGACGCGACTCGCTCGTCCGGCGGCATGAGGATCGCTCATGCAAGCCGCTGCGCGCGCAACAGGGCAGCGAGGATGCGCTGCGACGCGCGGCCGTCGCCGAACGCGTCGCTCGCCCGGCACATCGCCCCGCGGACCGCAGGATCATCGAGCAGGCGTGACGCCGCCTCGACGATCGCCCGTGCGCCTGTCCCGACGACCTTCGCCACGCCCGCTTCGATCGCTTCGGGTCGCTCGGTGTGCCCGCGCAGGACGAGGACCGGCTTGCCGAGCGCGGCGCACTCTTCCTGCACTCCTCCGGAATCGGTGAGGACAAGCGTCGCCTCCTCGAGCGCGCGCACGAAATCGGCGTAGCCGAGCGGTTCAGTCAGCAGCGCTCGCGCGTGCCCGCCCAGCTCGTCGCTCAGCACTTCGCGCACCCGCGGGCTCGGATGCATCGGAATCCAGGCGCTGGTCGATGGATGGCGGTCGAGCAGCTCCCGGACTGCGTCGCAGATCTGAAAGAGCGCGTCGCCGTGGTTCTCACGCCGGTGCGCGGTGACGAGGATGTAGGGCGGCGACGCACGCTCGCCGGCCGATTCTGCCGATGCGGCGAGGTCGCGCGAGTGCAGCAGCGCGTCGACGACGGTGTTGCCGGTCACGACGATGTCCTCCGCGCCGATGCCCTCGCGCAGCAGGTTTCGCCGAGCGCGCTCGGTCGGCGCGAAGTGGAGATCGGCGAGCTGCGTCGTCAGCAATCGGTTCGCTTCCTCGGGGAAGGGGCTGCACCGGTGGCCGGTCCTGAGCCCGGCTTCCACGTGTCCGATCCGGGCATGGTTGTAGAACGCGGCCAGCGCACCTGCCAGAGTCGTCGTGGTGTCGCCCTGGACGATCACCCAGTCCGGGCGATCGCGCGCGATCACGTCGAACAAGCCGCGCACGCTCGCCGAAAGCACGTGCGCCAAATCCTGGTCGGGCTGCATCACCTTCAGGTCGACGTCCGCCACGAGACCGAATTCGGTCAGCATCTCATCGACGAGCTCGCGGTGCTGTCCGGTCCGCACGATGCGAACCTCGAACTCCTCGGAGCGTGCCCGGGCGGCCAGGATCACCGGCGCGAGCTTGATGGCCTCGGGTCGCGTGCCGACGATCGTCGAAATGCGAATCGGTCGCACGGTCAGCCCTCGAGCAACCGACGCTTCGCTCGCGTTAGGACGGCGCGGCCGATCAGCAGGCAGAACATCGTGTTGGTGACGAGATAGCGGGGCATGAGGCGGCGTGGTTCCTGCACCAAGCGGACCAGCCACTCCAGCCCGGCGCGCCCGATCCACGGCCACGCTCGAATGCGCGCTCCGGCGAGCACGTCGATGCTGCCCCCAATGCCGATCGCCACGCCCACGCCGAGTCGCTCCCACTCCGCTTCGATGAAGCGCTCCTGTCGGGGCGTCCCCATGCCGACCAACAGCAGCCCGACGGAGCGAGCCCGGATCGCGTCTGCGTGCGCGGCCGATTGCTCGAGAGGAAAGTACCCGTGCGAGCCCTCGATCGTCAATCCAGGATGGTGCTCGCGCAGGCGCGCGAGCGCGCGCGCGACGAGAGGCGGTGTCGAGCCGAGGAGATGGACGCGCCTGCCTTCGGCCGCCGCGCGTCGACAGAGAGCCTCGATGAGGTCGATGCCGGTCACACGCTCGGGCAGGTGGCCGCCGAACAACCTCGCACACCAGACAATCGGCTGCCCATCGGCGACCACCAGCGACGCGCGATCGACGAACGACTGCAGCCTGGCGTCGCGTCGCATCGCCATCAGGGTGGCGACGTTGGCCGTGCAGACCCAACCGCGAGTTCCAGTGTGAAGCACTTCGAAAACGGCGTCGACGGCCTCGTCGAACGTGAGCGCATCGAAGGTCCCATTCAGGACGAACGTCCGCCGCCTCATTGCCGGAAGTCCTTGCGCAGCCACATCGCGTCGATGAAGAACTTCGCCGCCCAGTTCGGCAGCGTCATCGGAGCATAGCGACCCCACACCGGATGCGACCCCTTGATGCCCCCTCTGATCCCGGGATCGGGGGCCTGGAGGTCCTGCGTCGCCATCACGCGGTCGAGTGCTCGAACCGAGCCGATCCGGTAGTTCTGACCGCCAAGACATCCATGCAGCCGCGCCCAGACGATCGCGAACTGGCAGTTGCCGGTCAGGCAGCACGATCGGGAAGCCGGCACCCCGTCGGTCGCGACCATTGAGGGGAGGTGACCGTCGTCGTCGAGGTGAAGCAGCATGGCGTCGGCGCAGCGAGCAGCGCCATCGATGTAACGGCTCTCGTCGAGAAGGATCCCCGATTCGAGCAATCCGCGTGCGGTGTACGCGATCGTGTGGCTGAACGGTGGCTGTCCCCGCTCAAAGGCGCAGTGGCCGAAGAACCCGCTCTTGTGCTGTTCCTTCAGTGCCCAGTCCAGGTTGTTGCGCGCCACGGCGTCGCGCTGCGCGTCGAACTCCAGTCCGTTCATCAGCAGCAGCGCCCAGGCGGTCCTGGCGTTGTAGACGTGCGGCGTGTCGAGGTGCTCGTTGCGCGTCCAGAGGAGATCCCGGTCTGCGATCGCGGTGAGCCAGCCGGCTGCGCGCCGCGCCGCGGCGAGCAGCTCGGGGGTGCCGGAGGCCTGGTAGCCGCGGATCAGCGCGAACAGCACCTGGCCGGTGTCGAAGACGATTCCCTGCGGCCCGTAGCGCGGGTTGGCGAACGAGCCGTCTTCGTTCTGGATCGCGAGCAGCCAGCGCAGGATCCGCTCCGCTCGCTCAGCGTAGGCAGGGTCTCGCCGGCGGGCGAGGCGCAGGAACGTCGTCGCGATGTAGCCCGACGTCTCCGGATACGATGGCCGCCAGCCGCCGAGGAGCGAATAGCCGTAACTCACCCCACCGTCGCCCGAAGCATCCTGGGCGCGACAGAGCCAGCTTTCGGCAGCCAGGAGACTCGACTCGAGCGACGCTGTCGGACGCTTTCTGCCGCGAAGATCGTCGAGCGCCAGGCGCGCGAAGCCGGCGATCGGCGTCAGCATCGCTCCTGCGGCGGAGTCGGCGAGTCCGCCGCGCGGACCGCGCAGACCGCGCATCCTGGATCGCGTTCGATCAGCACTTCGGTCCATTCCATCGATTTTGCGTCGAGCATTTGCAACCGGCCGCAAAGCGATGTGCCGACGCCGAGGACGAGCTTCAGCGCCTCGGCAGCCTGCATGCTGCCGAGGATGCCGACCAGCGGCGCGAAGATGCCCATCGTCGAGCACGCCACGTCCGCAAAGCGAGCGTCATACGGGAATGCGCAGGCATAGCAGGGCGAGGCGGCCAAGCGCAGGTCGTAGACCGAGATCTGGCCGTCGAAGCCGATCGCGGCGGCGGCGATGAGCGGTCTGGAGTGCCGGACGCACGCCGCATTGACAGCATGGCGGGTCGCGAAGTTGTCGCTGCAATCGACGACGACGTCGACGTCGGCGACGAGTTGCATGAGACGCGCGGCATCGACGCGTTCATGCAGCGCGGTGACCTGCACCGTCGGGTTGAGGGCCGCGATCGAGCGCGCCGCGGACTCGGCCTTCGGCGCGCCGAGACGCCCCACAACATGCGCGATCTGGCGCTGCAGGTTGGTCAGGTCGACACGGTCGTTGTCGACGATCGTAATCCGGCCGACTCCGGCGCTGCCGAGGTAGAGCGCCACCGGCGAGCCGAGCCCGCCGGCGCCGATCACGAGTGCGTGTGCCGCGAGGAGCCGGCGCTGGCCCTCGATGCCGATCTCCTCGAGCAGCAGATGGCGCGAATAGCGCAGCAGGTCGTCGTCGTTCATCGCCTCGCTTGCGGATCCGCCAACGAAAACGCCCGTGCGGGACACGGGCGTTTCGGTGCCGGCGGGGCTGCCGCGCTCAGTTCGTCGTCTCGACCTCGGCCTTGCGCTCGACTGCGGTCTTGCTGGCCATCACGGTCTTGCCCTTCAGCCGGTTAAGCGCCTGCGTGAGCTGGAAGTCTTCGGGGCTGCCGAACTCGGGCGGTGGCTTCGGTGCGCCATTGCGCGACGCGATCTCGGCTTCGTATTTCTTGCGCGCTTCATCGCGCGCCTTCTCGCGCGCCTCGTCCTTCACCTCGGCGCCCTGGCCGCTTTGCAGGTGCTTCTCGAGGTCGGCCTCGCGCGTTCGCAGCGCGGCGAACAGGTTGCCGTCGGCGGTCTCGTCGAGCATGACGTCCGGGACGATGCCCTTGGCCTGGATCGAGGCGCCGCTCGGCGTGTAGTAGCGCGCTGTCGTGATCTTCAGCGCGGTGTCGGGCGAGAGCTGACGGACCGTCTGCACCGATCCCTTGCCGAAGGTCTGCGCGCCCATGATGACGCCGCGCTTGTAGTCCTGGAGCGCGCCGGCGACGATCTCGCTCGCCGATGCCGAGCCTTCGTTGACGAGAACGATCAGCGGCACCTTCTTGACCGCATCCGGCAGCCGGCGCAGCACATCGGAGCCGCCGCGGCGCTGGTAGAACTCGGGCGAGGCCCGAAACGTCGCCTTCGAGTCGGGAATCTGGCCATTGGTCGTGACGACGACGGCGTCGGAGGGCAGGAACGCCGCCGAGACGGCGATCGCGCCTTCGAGCAGGCCACCCGGGTCGTTGCGCAGGTCGAGGACGAGGCCCTTCAGGTTCGGATCCTGGCGGTAGAGGTCGGCGACCTTGGCCACGAAGTCCTCGACCGTGCGGTCCTGGAACTGACTGACGCGGACCCAGCCGTAGCCGGGCTCCATCATCTTGGCGCGAACGCTCTGGGTGCGGATCTCCTCGCGGACGATGTTGACCGGGAAAGTGCGGCCCTCGCTCTTGCGAAAGACGGTCAGGACGACCTTGGTGTTCGGCTCGCCGCGCATCCGCTTGACGGCCTGGTCGACCGTCAAGCCCTTGACGAGGGTGTCGTCGATCTTGGTGATGAGGTCGCCGCTCTTCAGCCCGGCACGAAACGCCGGCGAGCCTTCGATCGGCGTGACGACCTTCACCAGGCCGTCTTCCATGCCCATCTCGATGCCGATGCCGACGAAGCGGCCCGTCGTCGCTTCACGAAATTCCTTGAAACTTTTCTTGTCGAAATACTGGGAGTGCGGGTCGAGCCCCGCGACCATGCCGCCGATCGCGTCGCTGATCAATTTTTTCTCGTCGACCGGCTCGACGTAGTCGGTCTTGACCATCCCGAACACGGCGGCCAGCTGCTGCAGCTCCTCGATCGGCAGGCGCGAGACCGAGTTGCGCGCGCTTGCCTCGAGCTGCATCGTCGCCAGCGCACCGGTGACGGCACCCAGCGCCAGCCAACCAGCGACTTTCAGTTTGACCCCCATGAACGACCCCTTCGCTACGCGGCGCAATGCCGCCACACCCGCTCGCGCAACCCTGCCACCCAGTATATTCCGGCGCGCTAATCCGACGCCCGCGCCCTTGGGCAAAGTTGCGTTTCGCTCCGGATTCTCAAGGCTTCGGCCGGGGTGCGGTTGGGCAGGGTTATGACGAGGGACAAGGGCGCCGGCCCGTGGTTTGCTCAGCGCCGTTGTCGCCGGCCGAGCTCCCAGGGCCGGACCCGTGTTCGCGGGGTTTGCCAGGGCGGCTTCCAGCCATATCCTCCGCCGCCGGGCACTTTTGCACGCCTCGCCGGGGGCGGCGATTGTCCCCCGCAATACACTCCGCGGTCCGCCCTGGCCGAGATGGGCCGAATCACGAGTGAGCCTTCCATGACTCTGAAGCTTTCGTCCTGTTCGCGCCCCGGGGGCCGGATCGGTGCCCTGCGAATCGCGGCGCTGGCCGTCACGGTGGGCGTCGCCCTCCTCGCCGGCTGCAGCAAGAACAAGGACAAGCAGGCGACGCAGACCGCGGCCAAGGTCAACAAGGAAGAGATCACGGTCCACCAGATCAACTTCCTGCTCAGCCAGCAGCGTGCGTTGCCGGCCGCGCAGGCAGCGTCGGCGAGCCGGCAGGTGCTCGAGCGGCTGATCGACCAGGAGCTCGCCCTGCAGAAGGCCCAGGACCAGAAGCTCGACCGAGACCCCCGCGTCGTCCAGCAGATCGAGGCGGCGCGGCGCGAGATCATCTCGCGTGCCTATCTCGAGAAGGTGAGCGAGGGCGCGCCCAAGCCGGCTCCGGCCGAGGTCGAGGCGTACTACGAGGCGCATCCGGCGTTGTTTTCCCAGCGCCGCGTCTACAGCCTGCAGGAAGTCAACATCGAGGCCGCGCCCGATCAGGTCGAGAACCTGAAGAAGGTGCTGGTTGGCTCGAAGAGTTTCGCCGACTTCGTGGCCTACCTGAAGGCCAACAACATCCGCTACGCGGGCGGCGAGGCCGTGCGTCCCGCCGAGCAGCTGCCGCTCGCCGCCGTCGACCAGATCGGCAAGATGAAGGACGGGCAATTGAACTTCAGCGTTCGACCGGGCGGCGCGCAGGTGGTCTACCTGGCCGGCTCGCGCTCGGAGCCGGTCACGCTCGACCGGGCGCGGCCGGCGATCGAGCAGTTCCTGCTCAACGAGCGCAAGAGGAAGCTCGTCGCCGACGACTTGGCGGCGCTGCGCGGTGCGGCCAAGATCGAGTATGTCGGCGATTTCGCGGCCGACGCGGCCAGGTCGCCCTACCGGCCGGCGTCGACACCGGAGCTGGCGCCGCTGACGGCGTTGCCGGCGACGCAGCCGGCGTCGGAGGTCGACGCCGCGCCGCAGGTCGACGTCGCCCCGATCGACTCGAGGGGGGCGTCGACGCCCAGCACGGAGACGCTCGATAGAGGGCTGAAGGGACTGAAGTGAACTCTCTCGTCTCGCGTTTCGCGCAATTCGTCGTCCGTACGCTCCTGCTCTTCGCCTGTGCGAGCAGCCTCGCGCTGGCGCAGGCGCCGCAGCGTCCGGAGCCGGTGCTCGGCGTCGGCGACGTCGTCAAGATCACCGTCTACCAGAACCCCGATCTCGCCACCGAGGCGCGCCTTTCCGAGAACGGCCAGATCAACTTTCCGCTCATCGGCAACGTGACGATCGGCGGCCTGTCGGTCGCCCAGGCGCAGGCGCGGATCGAGAAGATGCTGCGCGACGGCGGCTTCGTGCTGAAGCCGCAGGTCACGATCCAGACCACGCTGATCAAGAGCAGCCAGATCTC
>DATAYY010000074.1:0-3824 GCA_036272325.1 Caldimonas sp.
GTTCATGACTTCGAGGTTGTTCTGGTACGAGCGCGAGGCCGAGATCATGTTGACCATCTCCTCGACCGGGTTGACGTTGCTGTAGGTGACGTAGCCGTCGGCGTCGGCACTCGGGTTCTTCGGGTCGTGCACGCGCCGGCCCGGGGTCTGGTCCTCGGTGACGGTGCTGACGCGAACGCCGGCGGCGGTCGGATCGTTCGGCGTCTGGCCCATCAGCTCGGTCTGGAACGTCACCTGCCGGGCCTTGTAGGCCTGCCCGTTCGGCGTCGCGACGGTGTCGGCGTTGGCCAGGTTCGACGCGACGACGTTGAGACGCTGGCTCTGCGCGCTCGCCGCGCTGCCCGAGATGTTGAGGATCGACAGCATGCTCATCGCGATGCTCCTTACTGCCCGGTGATTGCTGACAGCGACGTCTTCACGTCGCTGCTGATGAAGCGAAGCGCCGCCTCGTATTTGATGGCGTTGTCGGCGAAGCTGGCGCGCTCGCGATCCATGTCGACCGTGTTGCGGTCGAGGTTGGTCTGCGCCGGCGTCGCATAGAGAAGCGCGGTGGCGACGGTGCCGCCGTTCAAGCCCGCATCGGCGCTGCCGATATGCCCGACGTGACTGGTCGCCATCGCGCTCGCGGCGGGCAGCGCGCCGGTCGCGGCGCGCAGCGTCTTCGCGAAGTCCATGTCGCGGGCGACGTAGCCCGGGGTATCGGCGTTGGCGATGTTGCTCGCGATCAGGCGCTGGCGCTCCGAGCGCAGTTGCAGCGCCTGGCCCTGGAAATCGAGCGCATCGGTGAGTCGGTTGGCCATCGGTGCCTTTCGGTCGTGATCGGCTGCCCGGAGGGCCTCGCCGACGTGAAGGCATTGTCTGGACCCATCCGCCAGACGTTGGCGCGAATAGCACTGCGTTTCCCGCCCTGTTCGCGTCCTGCCCTCGACACGGCCGCTCCTAAAGTGCGGCCATGCTGCCGATCGCCCTGCTCGCACCGCTCGTCCGCGTCGCGCCGCGCCGGCTCGCGTGGGTGCTCGTGATCGCGCTCGCGGCCGCGCGGCCCGCGCGCGGCGATGAAAGCGCGCCGGCGATCGCTCCCGGCGTCCTCGATCAGGCCCGCGTGCTCGCGCTCGGCAAGGCGACGCCGAGTGGCGGCGCACGGGTCGAGGTCGTCGTCGGTCAACTCGATCCGCGCCTTCGCCTCGCGCCGTGCGAGCGGATCGAACCCTATCTGCCGCCGGGCGTTCGCCTCTGGGGCAAGACCCGGATCGGCCTGCGCTGCAAGGAAGGCCGCACGCTCTGGAACGTCTACCTGCCGATCGTCGTCAAGGTCTGGGGCAAGGCGCTCGTCGTCCCGGCCGGAGCGCCAGCGGGCAGCGTCCTCGCCGACGCCGATCTCGAGGAGGCCGAGGTCGATCTCGCCGAGGAATTCACCCCTGTCATCGTCGAGCGCAGCGGCGTCGTCGGCCGCACGCTGGCGCAAACGCTCCGGCCCGGCCAGGCGGTTCGCCAGGCGCACATCAAGCTGCGCCAGTGGTTTGCCGCCGGCGAAGAGGTCAAGGTCGTCGCCGCCGGTGACGGCTTCGCGCTCGAGAGCACCGGCCAGGCGATCACCAACGGCATCGAAGGCCAGCCGGCGCGCGTGCGCACCGAAAGCGGCCGCGTCGTCACTGGCGTCGCGACCGGCGAGCGCCGCCTGGAGCTGACCCTGTGAACGCGGGGGTCGGGTCGACGGTCGGGGCGCCAAATATCTCTAAAGTCGCCGCCCGCCGGGCCGATAGTCCGTCCATGATGACGGTCCCCGCCGGCGCCCCCTTGGAGAGCTGAATGAAGATCGGTCACCCCGCTGACAAGCCGCTGCCGGCACCGGCCGTCGGCGCGCCAGCCGCCCAGGCCGAGGCCGCCAAGCCAGCGTCCGCTCACGCCACCGGCGCGGCAGGCGTCGATGCCAGCGCGACCGTCGCTCTCTCGAGCACTGCATCGACCCTGCTCTCGACCGGCGGCGCGGGCGAATTCGACGCCGGCAAGGTCGCGAACATCACGGGCCAGATCGCCGACGGCAGCTTCAAGGTCAACCCGGAAGCGATCGCCGACAAGCTGATCGCCAACGCTCAAGAGCTCCTTTCCAAGGTGGGGGGCTGATGGCCGGAAGCGCCGCTTCCGGCGGGCATTCGCCCGCGCTCGAGGCGCAACTCGCGGCGGTCGAGACCGGCCTGTCGGCGCTCGGCAACGCGCTGCGGGCGCGCGACGCCGCCAGCATCGACCTGCACGCTGCCGAGCTGCACCGGGCGCTCGCCAGCGCGGTGAGTCACTTTTCCGACGCTGCCCGCAGTGGCCCGCTGCCGCCCGCGCTGCGCAACCGCCTCGCCAGCGCGAGCGGCCAGGTCGCCGCGCAACGCGAATCGCTCGCCCGCGCGACAGCCGCGCTCGACCGCGCGATCGACGTCCTGTTGCCGCGCGACGGACTGCCGCTCTATTCCGCGGCGGGTGCCGCCGACCGCGGTGTCCTCAAGACCGGCGTGATCCAGGCCTGAGGAGCTGCGGCGCCGCCTGGCGCCGAGCCCGAACGGCCGACGCCTCGCCGGCCCGAACGAAACGACGCGAGGCCCGGACTACGAGGCGCAGTCCGACATCGCCTGCTCTTCGACCCAGCGATCGGCGGCAACGCGACTGTCCACCGTCTGCGAGCTCGTCGCGCTGCCGTCGAAGAGAACGCGCCAGACGCCATCGCGCCCGTCGCGCAGCCAGACGGTCTGGTACATGCCGACCCGAAAGTCCGGAGCTCCGTCGTGCCTGCGCTCCAGGATGTACGGGCCGCGCGAGACCGCGATCCCGGGCTCGCCGCCGATCTGGACGATGCCGGCCCGCCAGCGCAACGCGATCGTCTTGCCGGCGACGATCGCAGTCCATTGCTTCTGCACCGTGTCGCGGCCGCGATCGGCATCGGCGGTGCCGGCGTTGAACACGGTGCCTGCGTGCAGGTGCGACGCGAACGCGCCGGCGTCGTGCCTCTCGACCGAGTGCGCGAAACTCTGCTCGCGGCGCCAGACGGCGCATTCGTCGCTGCTCGCGGCGACGCGCTTGGTCGCGAGGGGCAGCGCTGCGGCGTCGATCGCTGCGTCCTGCGCGAGCGCTGCGCCTGCGGCCGAGGCGAGCGCGAGCAGGGTCGCGCGCGCCAGCGTCGTCACAGCGCCCCGGTCCGCGACAGGCCGAACGCCTTGACCATCCGCACGCTCGTCTCGCGACCGCCGTAGTAGCCCGGCAGCAGCTGCGCCTGGGCATAGCCGTGCCGGCGATAGAACGCGCGCGCGGCGTCGTTGCTCGCGCGCGCCTCGAGCGTGATGCGGCCGACGCCGGCGACTTCGGCGCAGCGTTCGAGCCACTCGACCATCGCGCTGCCGACGCCGCAGCGGCGATGCGTGGGCTTGACCGCGAGCAGCAGCAGATGCGCTTCCTCGTCGCCGTACTTCATGATCGCGAAGCCCGCGCGATCGGCCTCGCGGACGGCGACGATCGCGTTGGTGTCGCGGTGGCGAAGGCTGCGCAGGATGCGTTCGCGCGTCCAGCTCCAGCCGAGCCCCTCCTCGATGAAGTCGCGCGACATCTCGGCGATGCCGAGCGCATCCGCGCGCGTCGCGAAGCGGATCGAAGCGGCCGGCGAGGCGCTGCCCATGCGCGATTCTGCGACAAGGCAGCGCCATCCCCGGCGACGGCGCCGCTTGCCCGGGCCTGCTGTACGCACGTACAGTCCTGACGTGCTCCGGCTCGTCGCCCACCTCGACATGGACGCGTTCTACGCGTCGGTCGAACTGCTGCGCTATCCGGAGCTGCGGGGCCGCGCC
>DATAYY010000075.1:0-10280 GCA_036272325.1 Caldimonas sp.
TCGGGCGGCCAGCAGCAGCAACTCGCGATCGCGCGTGCGCTCGCCGCCGCGCCGAGCCTGCTCGTCCTCGACGAGCCGACCGAAGGGATCCAGCCGTCGATCATCCAGTCGATCGGCCGCGTCATCCGAACCCTCGCCGACACCGGCCTTGCCGTCGACGGCAGCCGCCAGCCGATGGCGATCGTCCTCGTCGAGCAGTTCTACGACTTCGCCGCCGAGCTCGCCGACCGCTATCTCGTCATGGAGCGCGGCGAAGTCGTCCTGAGCGGCCGCGGCGCCGACATGCATGCCGACGGCGTTCGCACCCGGATGTCGATCTGACGCGACCCGAACGCCGCCTCAGGCGGTCGTCGAGCGCCTGGCGTCGCGCAACGAGCGGATCTGGTCGTGGTTGCGCTTCACGCCCGCGTACTGGCGCTCGACGATCGCGGCGACGTCGCTCGGCAGATCCTTCTTGATCGCTTCGCGGTAGCGCTCGAGCGCCGCGTCCTCGCCTCGTTCGCACTCGTTGAGCGCGGCGAGGTCGTCGTGGCCGGTCAGGGCAGCCTTGAGGTTGACCCAGCCACGGTGCAGGACTCCAGGCGCGCTGCTGTCGGCCTCGGGGTGGCCGCCCAGGCGGGCGACTTCGGCTTGCAGCTCGGTGGCGCCCTCGCGGCATGACGCCGCGCGCTCCAGGAAGACGGTGCGCAATTGCTCGGACCGGGCGTGCTCGGCGCAGGTGCGAAAGCCGTATTCGCCGTCCTTGCAGGTCTCGATCAACTTGTTGAGGGTGGCGATGACGTCGTCGTTGTCCATCGTGTTTCTCCGCAGGTGGGATCTCTGCACGTGGCAGCCGGCATGCCCGGCGCCGCGACAATGCGGCCTCCCGCCTGCGGGCGAAGAAGGGCTTGCCGATGATCACCGTCCATCACCTCAACAACTCGCGCTCGCAGCGCGTCCTCTGGCTGCTCGAGGAGCTCGGCGTGCCTTACGAGATCACGAAGTACGAGCGCGATGCCAAGACGATGCTCGCGCCGCCGGAGCTCACGCGCGTGCACCCGCTCGGCAAATCACCCGTCGTCACCGACGACGCCGCCACGCTCGCCGAGTCGGGCGCGATCATCGAGTACCTGCTCGACAAGTACAGCGGCGGCCTGCTTCGGCCGCCGGCCGGGACCGACGATCGGCGGCGCTTCACCTACTGGCTCCACTTCGCCGAAGGCTCGGCGATGCCGCCGCTGCTGCTCAAGTTGATCTTCGACCGCATCGAGTCGGGGCCGATGCCGTTCTTCGCCAAGCCGATCGCGCGCGGCATCTCGCGCAAGGTGAAGGGGCTGATGATCGAGCCGAACCTGAAGCGCCAGCTCGATTTCATGGAAAGCGAGCTGACGCGAAGCGAATGGTTCGCCGGCAACGCGTTCAGCGCCGCCGACATCCAGATGAGCTTTCCGGTCGAGGCGGCGCAACAGCGCGCCGGCCTCGACGCGAGCCGGCCGAAGCTGATCGAATTCCTGAAGAAGATCCACGCCCGTCCCGCCTACCAGCGGGCGCTCGAGCGCGGCGGGCCCTACAGCTTCGCGCGCGACTGAGCGCCGCTCAGCGCGTCGCCGGGTCGCTGGCGTTCGACGGCGGATCGAAGCGCGCGCTCGGGCGCAGCGCCCGTGCGCCGTCGCGCTGCGGCCTGGTGCCGCCGGCGCCGTCCGCCGTGAGCGTGCTCGCGAGCGTCGTCGTCGGCGCCGCGGGCGAGGTCCTCACCTCGAGGACCGCCAGCGAAGGGCTCTTGATCGACCGCGCGAAGGTGACGACGGTGCGCGACGGATCGAACGGCAGCTGCTGGTTCGGGTTGGCGCCGCGGGCGAGCAGGAAGCTCACCATCTCGGGCTGGGCCGCCGGGTCGGCGAGGTAGCCGCGCAGCAGCACGCGCTGCAACGGCACCCAGGACATCTGCGCATTGCGGCTCGGCGGCGCCAGGTTCGCGAGCTGCGGCAGCTCGAACAGCCACCACTCGAGCGCAGCCCAGTTGGCGGTCCGCAGGGCCTCCTCGAAACCGCTCGGCAGGGCGCCGTCGTAGTTGTCGAGCGCCGCCTTCGGCGAGTGGCCGGCGATCTGCAGCTCATGGCCGAATTGCGACACCAGCATCTCCGGGTCGAGCGCCTCGAGCGGGCTGAACGAGAGCGTCCCCGGCTGCAGCACGCCGCGGTCGAGCCAGCCGACGAGGACACGGTCGAGCCCGACCGCGCGGGCTCGGTTGCAGCTGAACATGCGAAAGACGTCGTGGCGGACCGCGCGGGGATCGCTCTCGGCGAGCTGGACGAAGGCCTCGATGACGGCGGGCGACGCCGCCTGGAAGTCGGGGCAGGCGTCGACCTCGGCGAGATCCTGCAACGGCGTCCGCGCGCAGCTCGTGCTGAGCGCGCCCTTCTCGAGCAGCTCGGGCAAGGCGCGCCAGAGCCGGGAATCCTGCGTTGCCGCCGTGAGCGAGCAGCCCTGCAGCCCGCTGTGCTCGATGTCGGCCGTGCGGATGCTGCCGGGGACGTACGTGCAGCGCGCGTTGAGGGCGCGCTGGACGCTGTTGAGCATCACGCACGGCGTCGCATCGTCTTCGGTGAGCTGGCCGTGGATGTGCTTGACGATTTCCCACGTCATGCTCGTATCGGTCGCGACGCCGGTGGCGGTGAGAAGGAGCGCCGGCGCCGTGCAGCCGGCGAGCGCAGCCGCACCGATCGCCAAGGCGGCGAGCTGGCCGAGCAGAACGGACGGGCGGGGCATGGCAGGTGGCTTGCGGCAGTCGCCCGGCGCGCAGCAGGCACGCCTGGGGGACGGGAGACCATCCTAGGCGGCCGTGTCTGGCGTTGTCTGTGAACAAACCCCCCGATCCGAGGCCATCTCGTAACACGATGTGCAGGGCTGCACGCGGCAACGGATCGCGGCACGCGATAGAGTCGTCACGGAGCCGCATCGGCGCGGTTCACGTTTTCTTACAGGAGTGTCGTCATGCGCTGGAATCGATCCCTTGCGTGGGCATGGAGCGCCGGGGTCGCGTTCGCATGCTCGACGTTCGTCGCTATCGCTCACGCGGCGTCGATGGCGCCGGTGGCGGCCGAGCACGGCATGGTCGTGAGCGCGCAGCATCTCGCGACCGAAGTCGGCGTCGATGTCTTGCGCCACGGCGGCAACGCCGTCGACGCGGCGGTCGCGGTCGGCTATGCGCTCGCGGTCGTCTACCCGGCCGCCGGCAATCTCGGCGGCGGTGGCTTCATGACGCTTCAGCTCGCCGACGGCAGGAAGACTTTCCTCGACTTTCGCGAGCGCGCGCCTCTCGCGGCGACGGCCAACATGTACCTCGACGCCGCCGGCAACGTCATCAAGGGAGCGACGACGACCGGGCACCTCGCGGTCGGCATTCCCGGCTCGGTCGCCGGCTTCGAGGCGGCGCTCGCCAAGTACGGGACGATGAAGCGCGCCGACATGATTGCACCCGCGATCCGTCTCGCGGAAGAAGGCTTCGTCCTCGACCAGGGCGACGTCGAGCTGCTCGCGACCGCGACCGACGATTTCAAGGTCGATCCAGCGACGCGCGCCATCTTCCTCAAGCCCGATGGCTCGGCGCTCCAACCAGGCGATCGCCTCGTCCAGCGCGACCTCGGCCAGACGCTGCGCCAGATCCGCGACGCGGGCGCTGCCGGCTTCTACAAGGGCCCCGTCGCGCAGGCGATCGTGGCCTCCAGCCAGGCCGGCAAGGGCATCATCACGCAGCGCGATCTCGACGCCTACAAGGTGCGCGAGCTCGCGCCCGTCGAGTGCGACTACCGGGGCTACCACATCGTCTCGGCACCCCCGCCGAGCTCGGGCGGCGTGGTCATCTGCGAGATCCTGAACATCGTCGACGGCTATCCGCTCAAGGAGTGGGGATTCCGCTCCGCGCAGGCGATGCACGTGCAGATCGAGGCGATGCGCCACGCGTACGTCGACCGCAACAGCTATCTCGGCGACCCGGACTTCGTGAAGAACCCGCTCGACCGGCTGCTCGACAAGGCGTACGCGGCGAGAATCCGCGCCGCGATCGATCCGCAGAGGGCCGCGGTCTCGCAGAACCTGAAGCCGGGGGTGCCTCCGCACGAGGGCACCAACACGACGCACTACTCGATCGTCGACAGCAAGGGCAACGCGGTCGCGGTCACCTATTCGCTCAACGACTGGTTCGGTGCGAAGGTCACGGCGCCCGGCACCGGCGTGCTGCTCAACGACACGATGGACGACTTCACCGTCAAGCTCGGCGTGCCCAACATCTATGGGCTCGTGCAGGGCGAGGCGAACTCGATCGCTCCGGGCAAGACGCCGCTCTCGTCGATGAGCCCGACCATCGTGACGCAGAACGGCCAGCCGGTGATGGTGGTGGGCACGCCCGGCGGCAGCCGCATCATCACGGCGGTGCTCGAGACGATCATGAACGTGATCGACTACGGCATGAACGTGCAGGAGGCGATCGACGCGCCGCGCTTCCACCAGCAGTGGCTGCCGAACACGACCAACCTCGAGCGCTTCGCGATCAGTCCCGACACGCAGCGCATCCTCGAGGGCATGGGGCACGTGTTCTCCGGGCCGCAACCGGCCAACCACGTGGTCGCCATCCTCGTCGGCGCACCGACGCTCGGCGGCAAGCCGGTCGGCAAGAACCGCTTCTACGGCGCCAACGACCCTCGCCGCAACACCGGGCTCGCCCTCGGCTACTGAACCGGCTTGGGCGCGACGGCGCCGCTCACGACGACTTCGTCTTGCGGCCGGTCTTGCGCGATGCGGTCTTCTTCGCCGGCACCTTGCCGCCGGCGCGGCGCGCCTCCGAGAGGCCGATCGCGATCGCCTGCTTCTTGCTCGTCACCTTCTTGCCGGAGCCGCCGCTCTTCAGCGTGCCGTGCTTGCGCTCGTGCATCGCCTTCTCGACCTTGTCCGACGCCTTCTTGCCATACGTTGCCATGCGGTGTCCTCGTCTCTTGGTTGAACGTGGTCCTGCCGCATGGCAGTCGACGTGCCCGCGACCCCGGACACCGGTCGACGGCCGCGACGTCGCCTCAGAACACGTGCGCTGCCAGCCAAGTGAAGCCGGTGAACGCCGACCAGACCGGCGCGCCCGCACGGACGCTGCGCGCGGCACCAGCATCGACCACGAGCCGGCGCGACACGTTGTAGCTCGCGGCGACGAGCAGCTGGCGCGTGCCCTCGACGCCGCCCTGTTCCGTTCCCGAGAGCTCGCCGACGACGTTCCAGCGCTCGTCGAGCGCGCGCGACAAGGCGCCGGCAAACAGCCACTGCGTTCGCGCCGTTCCCGCCTCGTGGCTGCCGAGGCGGGTCGCTGCGACATTGACGTCGCTGTGCCAGACCGACGCGAAGTCGGCGCTGTGAATCGCCGTGAGCTGCCAGTCGGGCTTGCCGCTGCCGCTGCCGAGGCCGTGTTGCGCAGTCGGCAGCGTCGCGCCGGCCTCGAGGCCGAACGCGCTGCTGTCATCGATCGCGAAGCGCCGCTTGGCAATGATGCTCGTGTCGCCGACGCCGCTCGCGGATGTCGCGTCGTCGTGGGCGTGGACCCAGGCGTCGGCGCCGACGCGGATGCCCCAGTCGGGCGTGAACGCGAGCTTGACCGTGACCGGCAGGCTGTCGCGGCGTGCGGCGGCCTCGTCGTGCTCGTGTTGCAGCCCGGCCTCGACCTCGATCCAGCCGGGCGCCGAGAGCGCAGCGGGGGTCGAGACGCTCGGCCGGTAAGGGGTCGCGGCCGGCGTCTCATCGTCGGCCGTTGCAGCGCTTGCCGATCCCGACGTCACCGTGATCAGTGCGCCACCGATCCAGACCGCGAGCGCGAGACGCCTGGCGGCGCGGACCGTGCCAGATTGAGACCCCATCGCCGCCTCCCGCCTCAACTCGAGGCGGCCGACCTTAGCGCATCTCGAGCGTCCTTCTCATCGCGGCGAGGCCCTGCTCGATCATTCCGGCAATCGCCGTTGCGTGCTCGTCGGGCAGGAAGTCGGCGATCCAGACGATGCGGGTCGCGCCGTGGCCCTCGGCGAACGCCTGCGCGCTCGCGTTGTGATGGCTGAGCCGGCCGCCGACGACCGACCAGGCGACGCGCCGCCGCTCGGCGTCGACCGCGACGATCAGCTCGCGCGCGACCATGCCGTTGGCGAAGGTGACGACGCGCGCGCCCGGCTCGAGGCGGCAGTCGGTGACGAAGCCGCGGACGAGCCGCGTGTGCAGTGCGCCGACATCGGCGAGCGCGTCCCAGACGTCGCCGACGCTGCGCGCGACGACGATCTCCCGATGCAGTGAAGCCATGGCGTCTGCCCAGGTCGAGCCGAATTGCAGCCGCAGGGTAGCGGCCGCGACTCCCGGCCGCCGGCCGATTCCGGACATCTTCACTGGGCGCAGCCCGTGCGGGGCCCGCAAGTAGCGGCCGCGCCTCAGGCTCGGCCGGCCGCCGCAGCGACGATGCGCGCGCAGTGCGCGAACGCGGCCTCGATCAGCTTCGTGTTCGCCTCCGGCGTCCGGAACCCGGAGTGCGCCGAGAGCGTGACGTTGGCAAGCGTCGTCAGCATGTGCCCCGGCGGCAGCGGCTCGACGGCGAAGACGTCGAGGCCGGCGTGGCCGACCTGGCCCGAGCGCAGCGCGGCGACCAGCGCGTCTTCGTCGACGAGCGCGCCGCGCGCGGTGTTGACGAGCAGGACGCCACGCTTCATCGCCGCGATTCGCCCGGCCGACACGAAGCCGCGCGTCTCGTCGTTCAGCAGCAGGTGGAGCGACACCGCGTCGCTTTCGACGAGCAGCCGCTCGATCGACACGAACTCGACCCCGGGCGCCGCCTTCGGCGTCCGGTTCCAGGCGATCACGCGCATGCCGATGCCGGTCGCGATCCGCGCCACCTCCGCGGCGATGCCGCCGTAGCCGATCAGGCCGAGCGTCTTGCCGCTGAGCTGGCTGCCTTCGGTGCGCAGCCATTGCCCTTCGCGCATCGCGCGGTCCATGGCGGCGAAGCCGCGCGCCGCCGCGAACAACAGGCCGATCGCGCACTCGGCGACGGCGGTATCGCCGTAGCCCCTGATGACATGAACGGCGATGCCGATCGCGGCGAGCGCCTCCGGATCCATGTAGCTGCGCGCACCGGTGCCGAGAAAGACGATGTCGCGAAGGCCTGCGCAGCGGCTCGCGATCGCGATCGGCAGCGCGGTGTGGTCGATGACGGCGATCGGCGCGCCGGCGAGCATCGCCGGCAGCTCCTCTGGAAGAACGCCGGCGTGGCCGAACCCGATCTCGAGCGTCGGCGTCGCGATCGGAGCGACGCGCTCGGCGACCTGGCGCAGGGCCGGATTGGCGTCGACGAAGACGGCGCGCACGGATCGCCCGGTCAGCCGAGCTCTGCCATCGGCTGGCCGAGGCGCACCGCGCCACCCGGGTGCCACGTCGGCTCGAAGCGCAGCGGACGGTCAGGAAAGAGGAGGACGACCGTCGAGCCAAGCATGAAGCGGCCCATCTCCTCGCCCTTCCTGAGCGTCACCTCGCCTTCGGGGTAGTGCCACTCGCGCACCCGGCGCACGCGCGGCGAGTTGACCGCGCCGTGCCAGACCGTCGCCATGCTGCCGACGATCGTCGCGCCGACGAGCGTGAGCACGAAGACGCCGACCTTGTCCGACTCGAACACGCAGACGACGCGCTCGTTGCGCGCGAAGAGGCCCGGGACGCCGCGCGCCGTCGTCGGGTTGACCGAGAACAGCGATCCCGGGACGTGGATCATCCGCGTCAGCGTGCCGTCGCACGGCATGTGGATGCGGTGGTAGTCCTTCGGGCTCAGATAGAGCGTCGCGAAACTGCCGTCGTGAAAAAGCGCGGCGAGCGCGTGGTCGCCGCCGACGAGCGCCGCGGTCGAATAGCGATGCCCCTTGGCCTGCAGGATCTGGTCGTGCTCGATGCGGCCGAACTGGCTGATCGTGCCGTCGACCGGGCAGACGAGGTCGGCGTCGGCGATCGGTCGCGCGCCGGGCTTGAGAGCGCGGGTGAAGAAATCGTTGAAGCTTGCGTACGCCGCGGCGTCGCTCTCGGCCGCCTCGCCGAGATCGACGCCGTACTTGCGGACGAACCAGCGCACCAGCCGCGTCGTCGTTGCGCCGCGCTGGCGCGACGCCACGCGGCCGGCGAACGCCGTCAGCCCTCGCTTCGGCAGCACGTACTGGGGCAGGACCTTGCGACGATCGGACACGTGCTTGCGGGCGCGGGAAGGAGGCGCGAATTCTATCGGCGCCCCTCGCGCCACGACGCCGCGTGCATCGGCGCGCGGCTGCGTATTCTTCGTCGATGCCGATCGACTTCTCTGCTCCCTCACTCATCGTCGCGCGCGAGCTGATCGGCGCGGGCGTCTTCGTCGACGGCGTCGGCGGCACGATCGTCGAGACCGAGGCCTACGACGAAGACGATCCGGCGTCGCACACCTACTCCGGCCATACGGCGAGGAACGCCGTCATGTTCGGCCCGCCCGGGCGCGCGTACGTGTACCGCTCGTACGGCCTCCACTGGTGCCTGAACTTCGTCTGCATGCCGCGCGGCCACGGCGCCGGCGTCCTGCTGCGCGCGCTCGAGCCGACCGCCGGCGTCGAGCGCATGCGCGAGCGCCGCGGCGTCGCCGGCGAGCGGCTGCTCTGCTCGGGGCCGGGCCGCCTCTGCCAGGCGCTCGGCGTCAGCCACGAGCACAACGGGCTGCGCCTCGATCGCAGGCCCTTTCGCGTCGTCGCCCGAGGCGATGCCACCGTCGTCGTCCACGCCGGCGTGCGAATCGGCATCAGCAAGTCGCGCGAGCGGCCGTGGCGCTTCGTCCTCGCCGGATCGCCCTATCTCAGCAAGCCGTTCAAGGAATAGGCGCCCCGTTCAGGCGCAGCGAAGGCCGCGCCGGCGCGAGCGCCTCAGCGGTCACGCCGAACGCGGCGATCCGCTCCGGCAGCGGCTCGCCGCGGACCAGCGCGGCGCACGCCTCGCCCGTCGCGGCCGCGGTCTGGATGCCGTAGCCGCCCTGCGCGGCGAGCCAGAAGAACCCTGGCGCGTCGGCAGCGAAACCGCAGACGAGATCGCCGTCAGCGACGAACGAGCGCAACCCGGCCCAGGTGCGCCGCGGCCGCACCTGCAGGGTCGTCGCCGCCTCGATGCGATCGATCGCGAGCGCGATGTCGAGCTCTTCGGGTTGGACGTCCTGCGGCGGGGTCGGATCGGTATTGGCCGGCGAGCCGAGCAGGACGCCGGCGTCGGGCTTGACGTACCAGCCGTCGCCGACGCCGCCGAACATTGGCCAATGCAAGGTGTCGAGATCGGCCGGCGGCGCAAACGTGAAGATGCTGCGCCGCTTCGCGACGAGCCCGATCGGCGCAACGCCGGCGAGCACGGCGACGCGGTCGCACCAGGCGCCGGCGGCGTCGACGACGACCGGCGCCTGGTAGCGGACGCCGCCGGCGTCGACATTCCAGACGCCGCCGCGGTCATCGCGTGCGATCGCTTGCACGTCGGCGTCGCAGGCGACGATGCCACCGGCGCGGCGGACGCTGCGCAGGAATCCCTGGTGCAGTCGGTGGACGTCGATGTCGGCGGCGTCGGGCTCGAACACCGCACCGAGCACTGTGCCTTCGCGCAGCACCGGGACGAGCTTCAGCGCCGCGCGCGCGTCGAGCAGCGCGCCGCGCGGGCTCGTCGCGCGCAGCACGTCCCAGGCGTCGGCCAGCTCGACATCCTGGCCGGGCGCGGCGACGAGGAGCGCGCCGCGCGGCGTGAGGATGGGGCCATCGACGAAGCCGGCCGGCGGCGGGTCGAGGAAGGCGCGACTCGCGAGCGTCAACGCGCGGACCTGCGCGGTGCCGTAGCTCTCGAAGAAGAGCGCGGCCGAGCGGCCGGTCGAGTGGTAGCCGGGCTGGCTCTCGCGCTCGAGCACCACGATGCGGCGGTGCGGTGCCAGGAAGTGGCCGATCGAAGCGCCGGCGATGCCGGCGCCGACGATCAGCACGTCGGCGGTGTGGACGGGCGAGCGCATCGGGAACGGATTGTCGGTTGCGGCGGAGAAGATCGCGTCGGCGGCCGCGATCTGGTTGAATCGGGCATGGCTCGCCTCTGCGCGACATGACCGCGCAACCCCGCAACGGGTCGCTTTCGACGCAATGCTGCATCGTCGGCGGCGGCCCGGCCGGAATGATGCTCGGCTACCTGCTTGCACGCGCTGGCGTGCGCACCGTCGTGCTCGAGAAGCACGGCGACTTCCTGCGCGATTTCCGCGGCGACACCGTCCA
>DATAYY010000076.1:0-13257 GCA_036272325.1 Caldimonas sp.
CGCGCTGTCGTCATCGGCGGCGGCCGCGATCATCAGCCGCGCCGGCGCGCCGACGGTACGCACGACTTCCACGTCCTGCGCGACTACGTCGGCCGCGGCGTCGTCACGACGAGCACCTACGAGGCGAGGAAGCTCGGCGTCTTCTCGGCGATGGGAATGATGAAGTCGGCAGCGCTCGCGCCCGAGGCGGTCCTGCTGCCGGTCGACTTCGACGAGTACCGCAAGTACTCGCGCCTGTTCAAGGCGGCGGTGCGCGAGATCGCGCCGACGGTCGAGGACCGCGGCATCGACGAGATCTACGTCGATCTCAGCGAGTTGCCCGGCACGGCCGACGATGGCGGCCGCGCCGTCGGCATCGCGCTGAAGGCGGCGGTGCGCGAGCGGACCGGGCTGACCTGCTCGATCGGCATCACGCCGAACAAGCTGCTTTCCAAGCTGGCCTCCGAGCTCGACAAGCCCGACGGGCTGACGCTGCTGACGCACGCCGACGTCGCCGCGCGCATCTGGCCGCTCGCGGCGCGCAAGGTCAACGGCATCGGCCCGAAGGCCGCGGCCAAGCTCGCTGCGCTCGGCATCGAGACGATCGGCCAGCTCGCCGCTGCCGAGCCGGCGTTCCTGCGCGAGCATTTCGGCAATGGCTTCGGCGCCTGGATGCACGAGGCCTCGCACGGTCGCGACGAGCGTGCCGTCGTCACCTGGAGCGAGCCGAAGTCGATCAGCCGCGAGACGACCTTCGACCGCGACCTGCACGCAGTGCGCGACCGGGTCGTCCTCGGCGCGATCTTCACCGAGCTGTGCGAACACCTCGCGGGCGACCTCGCCCGCAAGTCGTACGCGGCCAAGACGATCGGCGTCAAGCTTCGCTTCGACGACTTCCGCATCGCGACGCGCGACCTCACGCTCCCCGGCCACACGCTCGATGCCCGCGAGATCAGGCGCGCCGCGGGCAGCTGCCTGAAGCGCGTCGACCTCAGTCGCAAGCTTCGCCTGCTCGGCGTACGCGCGAGCGCCCTCGCTCGCCTCTCCGACCTCGTCGCGCCGCTCGCGGCAGCGCCCGAGCCGCCGCCGCGCGAGCCCGGCGGGGACGACAGCCTGCCGCTCTTCGACGACCGGTCGTAGCATCGTCGCTCCGCCAGGCGCGATCGCAGGCGACCACACGGATCGACTCCATGCCCGTCATCACCTGCATCGAAGACCTGCGCGTTCTCGCCAAGCGGCGGGTGCCGCGGATGTTCTACGACTACGCTGACTCGGGCTCGTGGACCGAGAGCACCTATCGCGCGAACGAGAGCGACTTCCAGCGCATCAAGCTGCGCCAGCGCGTCGCGGTCGACATGGCGAACCGCTCGCTCGCGACGACGATGGCCGGCATCCCGGTGCGGATGCCGGTCGCGATCGCGCCGACCGGTCTGGCGGGCATGCAGCACGCCGACGGCGAAATCCTTGCCGCGCGCGCCGCCGAGAAGTTCGGCATTCCGTTCACGCTCAGCATGATGAGCATCTGCTCGATCGAGGACGTCGCCGCGAACACGACGTCGCCGTTCTGGTTCCAGCCGTACATGCTGCGCGACCGTCCGTTCATGGCGCGGCTGATCGAGCGCGCGCGCGCGGCGAAGTGCAGCGCGCTCGTCCTCACGCTCGACCTGCAGATCCTCGGCCAGCGCCACAAGGACCTGAAGAACGGCCTCACCGCGCCGCCGAAGCCGACCCTCGTCAACCTGCTGAACCTGGCGACCAAGCCGGCCTGGTGCATGGCGATGCTCGCTACGAAGCGGCGCACGTTCGGCAACATCGTCGGCCACGCGACCGGAGTCGGCGACATGTCGTCGCTCGGCGCCTGGACCGCCGAGCAGTTCGACCCCAGCCTCAGCTGGGCCGACGTCGAGTGGATCAAGACACTCTGGGGCGGCAAGCTCATCCTGAAGGGCATCCTCGACGTCGAGGACGCTCGTCTCGCCGCGGCGAGCGGCGCCGACGCGATCGTCGTCTCGAACCATGGCGGCCGCCAGCTCGACGGTGCGCCGTCGTCGATCAGCGCGCTGCCGGCGATCGTCGACGCGGTCGGCTCGCGAATCGAGGTCTGGCTGGACGGCGGCATCCGCTCCGGCCAGGACGTGCTGAAGGCGTGGGCGCTCGGTGCCCGCGGCACGATGATCGGCCGCGCTTTCCTCTACGGCCTCGGCGCAATGGGCGAGGCTGGCGTCACCCGTGCGCTCGAGATCATTGCCCGCGAGCTCGACCTGACCATGGCCTTCTGTGGCCACACCGACATCCGGGATGTCGATGCGCGCGTACTGTTGCCGGGTACGACGGTTGCCCGACCAGCGCCATGAACCTCGGCCAGTTCGAGAGCCTGAAGACCTGGCACCAACGTCACTGGCGCGAGCAGCCGATCGAGAAGCACGCGTGGGACCTGGTCCTCACGTTCTGGCTCTCCGGCCTGGTGGGTCTTCCCTCCGCGGTCCTGGTGCAGGCCGGCTGGGCCGAGGCGACGTGCGTTCTCCTGCTCTTCCTGCCTGGCAGCTACGTGGCCCTGCGCCGCGGGCTGCACCGCGCCGGTATCGTGCGCTGCGACTGGAGGGTCGCGCTCGACCGCTAGCGCGAACGCAGCGCCAGCAATGCGCTGAACGAGTCCTCGCCGCGGGCGGCTAGAGGTCGCGGCCCGCGAAGGTGTTGCAGCTATCGATGCTGGCGCCGTCGACGCCGCGCTTGAACCAGCTGACGCGCTGCGCGCTGGTGCCGTGCGTGAACGTCTCGGGAACGACCGTGCCCTGCGTCTTCCTCTGCAGCGTGTCGTCGCCGATCTGCGAGGCAGCATTCAGCGCCGACTCGATGTCGCCCGGGTCGAGGCGCCAACCGTTCTCCTTCTGCGAGCGCGCCGCCCAGACGCCGGCGAAGCAGTCGGCTTGCAGCTCGACGCGGACGCTGAGCGCGTTCGCCTGCGCCTCGCCGCCGCGTCGGCGCAGCGCGTCGACCTTGTCCATGATGCCGAGCTGCTGCTGGACGTGATGGCCGACCTCGTGGGCGACGACGTACGCCTGCGCGAACTGGCCGGGCGCGCCGAGTCGCTGCTCGAGCACCTTGTAGAAGTGCAGGTCGATGTAGACCTTCTGGTCGTTCGGGCAATAGAACGGCCCCATCGCCGCCTGACCCTGGCCGCACGCCGTCGGCCAGCTGCCGTTGAAGAGGACGAGCTTGGGCGGCTGGTAGGTGCGACCCGATTCGCGAAAGACGTCGGTCCAGACCTGCTCGGTGCTGCGCAGCACTTGCGAGACGAAGCGCGCACCCGGATCGTCCTTCGGCGGCGCCGGCGCCGGGCCCTGCTGCTGCACGACCTGGCCGCTGCTGCCGCCGCCACCGTCCATGATGCCGAGCAGGGTCAGCGGGTTGATGCCGAAGATCCAGCCGGCGATCACCGCGACCACGATGCTGCCGATGCCGATGCCGCGACCGCCGATGCCGAACCCGCCGCCGCCGCCGCCCATGCCACGGACGTCCTCGACGTTGCTGCTCTCTTCCTGGCCGTCCATGCGCATGTCGATCTCCCCGCTGCAGTGCCGCCGCATGCTACGCCGGGGGTCGGCCGCCGCCTGTCGGCCGGGAGGCTGCGCCGCTGTCCGATCTCGTGCGGTCGCTCACGACGCCACCCAGGCGAACGCGGGAGAACGAGCGGTGCGGGCGGGAGTTGTCCTACCATGGCGCCATCGCCAGCTTCGAGGCCTGCCGATGCGCTCCGCCACCGAGCTTCTCAGCCAGTACGCTGCCTACCACCGCGATCGGCGCAACATCCTCAGTCACTTCATCGGCGTGCCGATGATCGTGTTCGCGGTCGGCGTGCTGCTGGCCCGCCCGGTGCTGGCGGCCGGCGGGCTCGCCCTGACGCCGGCGTGGATCGTCTTCGCGTTCGCCGCCGCCTGGTACCTGTCGCGCGGCAACGCCGTTCTCGGCGTCGCCGTCAGCGCCGTCGTCGCGGCCCTGCTCTGGCTTGGCAAGCGCGCTGCCGACGACAGCGTTTCGGTCCAGCTCGGCTGGGGCCTTGGCTGCTTCGCGGTCGGCTGGCTGATCCAGTTCGTCGGCCACTGGTACGAAGGCCGCAAGCCCGCGTTCGTCGACGACTTCGTCGGCCTGCTCGTCGGGCCGATGTTCGTCACCGCCGAGGCGATGTTCATGCTCGGCTGGAACAAGCCGCTGCAATCGGCGATCGAGCAGCGCGTCGGCCCGACGACGATGCGCGACATGGCCCGCATCGCCTGACCGGCGACGCGCTGCCTCAGCCCGGCCGTCTCGCGGGCACGCCGGCCGCCGCAGCGATCTCGCCGATCGGCTGGTAGCGACAGCGCGTCGATTGCGCCAGGATGAAGCGCGCGATCGCATCGACGTCGTCGAGATCGAACAGCGGCAACCCGGTCGGCGCCGGCAGCGCGCTCGCGCTGTCGGTGGCGATGGCGATCACGAACGGGTCGTTCGGATACTGGACCGGCTTTGTCGTCGCGGCACGCCAGACCTCGATCTTCGGCAGCGGCGCGTGCTTGAAGCCTTCGACCAGCACCCAGTCGCACTCGGCGAGCTCGGCTAGCAGCTGATCGACGGTTGGTTCGGCCAGCGCCGCGTACTCACGGATCTTGGCCAGACGCCGGTTCGAGGCGATGACCACCTCGTACGCACCGGCCTGGCGATGGCGCCAGGAATCCTTGCCCTCGTGGTCGATGTCGAACGCGTGGTGGGCATGCTTGACGACCGAGACGCGCTCGCCGGCGAGGCGCAGGCGAGCGATGAGCCGCTCGATCAGGGTGGTCTTGCCCGAACCCGAGTAGCCGCAGAAGCCGATCACGTGCATCGAACGAGTTTAGACGGCACGACGAGGCTGCCGATAATCGGTCCATGCGATGCAGCGACCGCTCATGACGAGCAGCAGCGGCGCCGGCGAACGCTGGCAAGCTGCCGGCGACGACTTCCTGCGCGGCCTGCTCGCCTTGCCCGAGCTCGCCCTCGTCGACGAATCGTGCGCCGCCGAACGACGCCTGCACGATGGCCTCGTCGCCGAGCCGACGCGCGCCGTCGCCGCGGTCGAGCTGGCAGCGCTCGCCGACGTCGACGCGCGCGACAACTACGCGACCTTCCTCGCCTTCCGCGACGAGGTCGTGCGAGCGGGGACGATCGAGGCGCACTACCTCGGCCTCGTCCGCGGCGGCAGGGTCGCCCTGCCGCCGGTGTTCCTCGACCGCATGGTCGCCGCGATCGTCGCGCCGCTCGTCGACGGCAGCGCCGACGCGATCGAGCGTCGCGCGGCACAGCTGCTCTACCGCGCCCAGCGCGTCGCCATCGTCGACGGCCGCGTCCTCAGCGCCGATCGCGAGCACGCCGATGCGATCGGCGGCGGCTCGCGCGCGCTCGAGCTCGCCCGAGAGGTCGGCATCGGCGCCGTCGCGGCGATGCCGATCCTCGGACCGACCAATGCGCCTGCCTTCGCTGCCGCTACCGACCCCCATGGCTTCGTTCTCGACCTGAGCCACGAGATCGCCAACGATCTCGGCCACGGCCTCAGCTTCACGATGACGCGCGCAGGGTCGGGCCTCGCCGCCCTCGCTCGCGTGCTCGAGCGCTGGATCGCCCACTTCCACGCCGTGCGAACGACGATCCGCCCGGTGCAGCGGATCGACGACCCCGCCTGGCGCTGGCACATCGGCCTCGACGCCGAGGCGACCGCGCTCCTCAACGCGCTCTATCGCGGCGAGACGCCGGACGCCGACGAGATGCAGCGCCTCATCGGCCTGTTCCGCCTCGACTTCGCCGATCCGCGCGAAATGCGCGCCGACGTCGCCGGCAAGCCGGTCTACCTCGGCCTGGCAATCGACGAGGAGCGAGCGCTGAAGGTGAAGCCGCAGAACCTGCTCGTCAACCTGCCGCTGGCGACGGCGGCCTGAGCGCGCTTCAGTCGAGCGACCACGACAGGTCGCCCTTCAGGAAGCGGTCGGCGCGCTCGCCGAGCGTATCAGCGAAGAACTGCGCCGTCGGCAGGTCGGCGTCGATGCGGCCCGCGTCCATGTAGACGATGCGCGTCGCGAGGCGCTTGGCCTGGCCGAGGTTGTGCGTGCTCATGACGACCGTCATCCCCTCGGCGATGAAGCCGGCGAGCAGCGTCTCGACCTCCTTCTTCGCCGACGGGTCGAGGTTGGCGGTCGGCTCGTCGAGGAAGAGAACCACCGGCCGGATCGCCCAGCTGCGCGCGAGCGCGAGCCGCTGTTGCTCGCCGCCCGAGAGCGCGCGCGCCGGCCGATCGCGCAGCGCCTGCAGGCCGACCCGCGCCAGCGCCGCCTCGGCGCGCGCGTGCCGCTCGCGTGCCGGCGGCCGCACCGGCGCGAGCCAGAGCGCGACGCGAAGGTTGCGCGCGACCGAGAGCCGGAGCAGGAACGGCCGCTGGAAGACCATTGCCTGCGGCGAGGCCGCGGCCGTCGCGAGGCGCGTTCCCGAATGCGGGACGACGCCGTGCAGCAGCCGCAGCAGCGTTGTCTTGCCGGAGCCGTTCGCGCCGACGATGGCGACCGACTCGCCGGCGCGAATCTCGACCGTGGCATCGCGGACGGCGACGACCTCGCCGAAGCGCACGCTCGCGTCGCGAACGGCGATCAGCGTCTCGGCGCTCGGGCTCGCCATCAGCGGATCTCCGCCGCAACGATGCCGCGCGCGTGCGGCACCAGCGCGATCACGACATTGATCAGGCCGACGATGGCGAGGAGGAGAAAGCCGAGCGCCAGCGCGAGCGGCAGATCGCCCTTGCTCGTCTCGAGCGCGATCGAGGTCGTCATCACCCGCGTCACGCCATCGATGTTGCCGCCGACGATCATCACCGCACCGACCTCGGAGATCGCGCGCCCGAACGCTGCGAGCATCAGGGTCGCGACCGCCCAGCGCTCGTGCACCAGCATGAGCAGCGCGGCGACGAGCCGCCCGGCTCCCATCGAGCGAAGCTGCTCGCCGCCTTCGCGCAGCGCGTCGTCGACGACCTGGCGCGCCAGCGCGGCAATGATCGGCAGGACGAGGATCGTCTGCGCGACCACCATCGCCGCCGGCGTGAAGAGGATTCCCAAGTCGCCGAGCGGGCCGCTGCGCGACAGGCCCAGGTAGACGAGCAGGCCGACGACGACCGACGGCAGCGCGAGCAAGGTATCGAGAACGAGCTGGACGACGCCCCGGCCGCGAAACCGCGCCGCCGCAAGCCAGGCACCGCCGACAAGGCCGAGCGCGGCACCGGCCGCGCACGCGGCGCCGCTGACTGCGAACGACAGCGCGACGATGCGCACCAGCGCCGGGTCGGCGTCGACGATCAAGCGCGCCGCCGTGGCAAAGCTTTCGGCGACGGTGCTCACCGCGACAAGGTCATGCGTTGAAAACTCGGGCGGCACGGCGGCCGACGACGCGCGATTATCGGCTGCGCCTACACTCGCTCGAAGCAACGACTCGCAGAGATGATCGAACCCAGTGACATCACCGGCCTCGTCCTCGCCGGTGGCCGCGGCAGTCGCATGGGCGGCGTCGACAAGGGGCTGCAGCCGCACCTCGGCATGCCGCTCGCGATGCACGCGCTGCTGCGCCTCGCACCGCAGGTCGGCGAAGTGATGATCAACGCCAATCGCAACCTCGGTGCCTACGAATCGATGGGCGTACCGGTGTGGCCCGACGCGCTGCCCGACTATCCCGGCCCGCTCGCGGGCTTTCTCACCGGGCTCGAGCGCTGCACGACGCCCTACCTTGCGACGGTGCCCTGCGACTCGCCGCGTTTTCCCGAAGATCTCGTCGCCCGCCTCGGCGAGCGACTCGATGCCGAGGACGCCGAGCTCGCGATGGCGGCGACGCGCGAAGACGGCGAGCTGCGCCTGCAGCCCGTGTTCTGCCTGCTCCGGGCCACGGTGCTCGAAAGCCTGGTCCGCTTCACGACCAGTGGCCGGCGCAAGATCGACGCCTGGACGGCGACGCTGCGCACGGTCGCCGTTCCCTTCGACGACGCCGACGCCTTTGTCAACGCCAATACGATCGCCGAGCTCCAGGAGCTGCAACGCCATGGCTGAGCAGCCGACGCTCGCCGAGATCGCGTCGTGCGTCGCCGGCTACGACCCGAAGGCACTGCCGGTCGCGCAGGCGCAGGAGTTCATCGGCCGCCTCGTCGGCCGCGTGCGGCAGGTCGAGATGCTGCCGCTGCGCTCGGCGCTCGGCCGCGTCCTCGCCCGGGACATCGTCCCGGCGATCGACATCCCTGCGCACGACAACTCGGCGATGGACGGCTACGCGCTGCGTGGCAGCGAGCTGGGCGGCAGCGGCGAGACCGCGTTCCGCGTCGCCGGCGCGGGCTTTGCCGGCGGCCGTTTCGAAGGCGACGTCGGCGCCCGCGAGTGCGTTCGCATCATGACTGGCGCCGTGATGCCCGCGGGGCTCGACACCGTCGTCCCGCAGGAGTTCGCGCGCGTCGACGGCGATGTCGTCCGCGTCCCGGCCGACGTCGTCCGGACCGGCGACAACCGCCGTCGCGCCGGCGAAGACCTCGCGCGCGGCGAGGTCGCGCTTTCGGCCGGCCGGATCGTCCGTCCGGCCGATCTCGGCCTGCTCGCGTCGCTCGGCGCCGCCGAGGTCGCGGTCTTCCGGCGCCTGCGCGTCGCGTTCTTCTCGACCGGCAACGAGCTGCGTTCGGTCGGCGAGCCGCTCGATCCCGGCTCGGTGTACGACAGCAATCGCTACACGCTGTGGGGGATGCTGCATCGACTCGGCGTCGAGGTGCTTGACCTCGGCGTCGTTCGTGACGACCCGCAGGCGCTCGAGGCGGCATTTCGCGGCGCCGCCGCCGCGGCCGATGCGGTGATCACGTCGGGCGGCGTCAGCGTCGGCGAGGCCGACCACACCAAGGCGGTGATGGCGGCGCTCGGCGACGTTTTGTTCTGGCGGATCGCGATGCGCCCGGGTCGGCCGATGGCGATCGGCCGGATCGTCGCCGGCGAGCACGAGGCGATCCTGTTCGGCCTGCCCGGCAATCCGGTCGCAGTGATGGTGACGTTCTACGCCTTCGTCCGCGATGCGCTGCTCTCGATGAGCGGCGCCAGCGCGACGCCGATGCCGACCCTGCGCGCCGCCAGTGCCGCGCCGATCCGAAAGCGTGCCGGCCGCACCGAGTACCAGCGCGGTATCGTCGAGCGTGGTGCCGACGGCCGCTGGCAAGTGCGAACGACCGGCTCGCAAGGCTCGGGGATCCTGCGCAGCATGAGCGAGGCCAACGGCCTCGTCGTCCTCGGCCACAGCCAGGGCGACGTCGCCGCCGGCGAGGAGGTCGACGTGCTGCCCTTCGACGCCTTGGTTTGACTGCCGCCCGGCGGCGCGCCGATCAGCCGCGCGGCGGCTCGGGCTCGGCGTCGAAGCGGTCGAAACCGCAGTAGCAGATGAAGTGGCGGTTCGTCGCGCGGCCGAAAAGGGCCATGCCGAGCCGCTCGGCGAGCTCGAGCCCCATCTGCGTGATGCCGCTGCGCGAGACGACGACGGGTACGCCCATCTGCGCCGACTTCATCACCATCTCGCTCGTCAGCCGGCCCGTGGTGTAGAAGATCTTGTCCTCGCCGCCGACGTCGTTCAGCCACATCCAGCCGGCGATCGTGTCGAGCGCGTTGTGGCGGCCGACGTCCTCGATGAAGATCAGCATCTCGTCCTGGCGAAAGAGCGCGCAGCCGTGCACCGAGCCGGCCGACTTGTACGTGCTCTCCTGCTTGCGCACCGCGTCGAGGAGGCGATAGAGCGCCGCCTGCGAGAGGCGTGCTGCCGGGTCGGTGGCGGCCGGCAGGCGGATCGAGTCGATCTCGCTCATCAGGTCGCCGAACACCGTGCCCTGGCCGCAGCCGGTGGTGACGACGCGCTTGGCGGTCTTCTCGGCGAAGCGGGCGATGCCGGCGCGCGTCTTGACGGCGGCGGCGTCGACGTCCCAGTCGACGGTGATCGAATCGATCTCGTCCGGATGTTCGACAAGCCGCTGGTTGCGCAGATAGCCGAGAACGAGCAGCTCGGGCTCGGCACCGAGCGTCATCAGCGTCACGAGCTCGCGGTTGTCGACGAACACGGTCAAGGCGCGCTCGGCCGGAATCGCGATCGTTCGCGTCGCGCCGAACTCGTCGCGGACGGAGATCTCGCGGGTCAGCGGCGCTCGTGCCGCGGTGAGGCGAAGAACGGGAGGAGCTATTTGCGCGCGCCCGTCATCTCCGCCGAGGTCGCCTGGTTGCTCGGCGGGCTCACGGCGGTGCCCGGAGGCGAATGCGCACCCGAGGCCTCGAGCGGCTTCGACGTTGTAGCGGTGATCTCCATCGCCTTGTACGGCCCCGGGTTGGCGCACGGCGGCGTCTGCTCGGCGCCCGACGCCGGCTGGCCGGCGGCCGCCGCGTGCGCGCGGTAGGCCGACGCGACCTTGTCCATCGATTGGCAAAGCTCGTAGGCCGCGACCTTGTCGCTCCAGGCGGCCTTGTTGGCCGTCTCGGCAGCCTTCGCCTTGGCCTCGTCGGACGGCGGCGGCAGCTTGGCGATTGCGGTGCCGAATGCGAGGCTGGACGCGGCGACGGCGGCGAACACGGAAGCGCGCATCGAAACTCCTTTCGTCGCGGTCACGCCGCGGGCTGCTCGTGACCGGGTGGCGGCACGGTGCGTTGCGCAGGAACCTTGCCGGCCTTGATGTCTTCGTACCAGAGCGGATGGTGATGTTCCGCCCAGCCTTCGTCGACGTAGCCGGTCTTCATCGCCTGCCATGAGCCGCTGACGCCGATCGTGCCCATGTAGGCGTGGCCGATGAACATCGCGATCATGAGCATGGCGAAGACCGCGTGGACGATGTGGGTGACCTGCATGCCGGACCGCGTCGAGTCGAGGCCGGGAACGATCTTGTCGAGCACGAACCCGGACGCGATGACGGCGACGCCGAGCACGAGCAGGCCGGCCCAGAACACGATCTTCTCGCCGGCGTTGAACCGGCCCGACGGCGGCGTCTCGCCGCCGAGCATGCCGCCGGCACGCAGCAGCCACTTGACGTCGTCGCGCGACGGCCAGTTGCTGTGCAGGTAGGTGAAGAACATGACGACGCACGACACCGCGAACAGCGGACCGACGAAGTTGTGCGCCGTCTTGAGCAGCCAGGTGAGCCAGCCGAACAGGGTACCGCCCAGGATCGGCAGGAGGAAGAACTTGCCGAACGCGATCACGACTCCGGACACCGCCAGGATCGTGAACGTGATCGCGGTCGACCAGTGGACGGCACGCTCGAAGTAGGTGAAGCGCTCGATGACGCGGCCGGTGTGGACCTCGTGGCCGGCGCCGATCGGCCCCTTGGCCCAGTAGTAGAGGGACACGGCGGCGACGATGAACAGAATGGCGAGGCCGCCGAGCGGGACGATCCACCCGTTGCGGATCTGCCGCCACGCCTCGCCGGCCGTCGTCGCCCGCGTCCCGGGGTAGCTCGTGATCGGCTGGATCAGGACGCCGCGCTCGCCGAGCTGCAGGTTGTTGACCGTTCCCGGAGCGCGGCCGGAATCGTGGACCCCGCGCCAGAACGGCGCGTTGTTGCCCGGCTGGCTGCGGGCGCGCTGCGCGTTGCTGTCGGTCGGCTGCGGATCGGGAAGGACGGTCGTCGTGATCGTCGTCGTCGTTCCGGGCGGCAGCGCGATCGGCGCCGAGCCGTCGCTCGGGACGACCTGGATCTGCGCCGGTGCCGGTGCGGCGCCCGGCGCCGGCGCCGCTTCGGTCGGGCTGGCGGCGCGGGGGGTGCCGGCCGTGCCCTGCTGTGCGCTAACGGCGGCGGCCGCCGCGATGAGGAGCGAACCCAGCAACGCCCGCAGGATCGTCAGTCGCATTGGCGTTTCTCCGCTCACTTGCGCGGCGCGTAGTCGTTCTGGCCTTGCGTGCGGTCGGTGATCTGCGCGTTCCAGCTGGTCTCGTCGCCGACTTTCCATCCCGGTGCCACGAAGGGATTGCCCTGCGATTGCCAGACCGGCGTATCGCCCTTGCGCTCGCCGCTGCGCGGGATCGTTTGCACCTTTTCGCCGCAACCGGCGACGACGACGCACGCCACCACCGCCAGCAGCCCCGACCGCGACGGCGTCATGACTTCTTGCCCTCGACCGGCGCCGCTGCCGGCTTGCCCTGGGTCGGCCTGCCGTAGGCGGTGCCCCAGCCCCAGACCTCGCTGCCTTTGCCGCGGTTGAGGACCCGGGTCCGGAAGATGTCGGCGACGACGTCGCCGTCGCCGCCGAGCAGCGCCTTGGTCGAGCACATCTCGGCGCATGCCGGAAGCTTGCCTTCGGAGAGGCGGTTGCGGCCGTACTTCTCGTACTCGGCCTGACTGCCGTTGGCCTCCGGGCCGCCGGCGCAGAACGTGCACTTGTCCATCTTGCCGCGCACGCCGAAGGTGCCGTTGCTCGGGAACTGCGGCGCGCCGAACGGACACGCGTACGAGCAGTAGCCGCAGCCGATGCAGATGTCCTTGTCATGCAGGACGACGCCCTCCGGCGTGCGGTAGAAGCAGTCGACCGGGCAGACCGCCATGCACGGCGCGTCGGAGCAATGCATGCACGCGACCGAGATGCTGCGCTCGCCCTGGACGCCGTCGTTGAGGGTGACGACGCGGCGCCGGTTCACTCCCCACGGGATGTCGTGCTCGGCCTTGCAGGCGGTGACGCAGCCGTTGCATTCGATGCAGCGTTCGGCGTCGCAGATGAACTTCATTCTTGCCATCGTGTGCTCCTACGCCGTCGCCCGCTCGACCTGGCAGACCGTCGTCTTGGTCTCCTGCATCATCGTCACGCTGTCGTAGCCGTACGTCGTCGCCGTGTTGGCCGCTTCGCCGCGGACGATCGGGTGCGCTCCCTCCGGGTAGTACTGCAGCAAGTCGACGCCCTGCCAACGCCCGGAGAAGTGGTACGGCATCCACACCGTGCCCCGGTCGACACGTTCGGTGACCAGCGCGCGAACGAGAATCTTCGCGCCGGTCGGCGACTTGACCCAGACCTGCTCGCCGTCGCGGATGCCGCGATCGTTGGCTGCGGCAGGATTGATCTCGATGAACATCTCCTGCTGCAACTCGGCGAGCCATGGGTTCGAGCGCGTCTCCTCGCCGCCGCCCTCGTACTCGACGAGGCGCCCGGAACTCAGGATGAGCGGGAACTGCTTGCCGATGTCCTTGTTCTTCTCCTGCACGCTCTTGTAGAGCGTCGGCAGGCGCCAGAAGGCCTTCTTGTCGTCGTGGGT
>DATAYY010000077.1:0-16595 GCA_036272325.1 Caldimonas sp.
TGCCGAGGTGCGGGCCGAGCGTGTCGGCGCGCGCGAGGACGCGAAAGCCGCGCTCGCCGGCGAGGATGTCGAACGGCGTGCGCAGCAAGGTCGCATCGAACGTGCCTGCGACCAGGCCGGCGTAGCGAAGCTCGGTCGCGCCGCCGCGGACGATCGTCACTTCCGATTCGCCGACGCCGTTCGACTGCAGGAGCTCGCGCAGGACGAAGGCAAAGCCGGTGTTGGGCGAGTCGACCGCGACCTTCCTGGCGCGCAGCTCGGCGACCGTCCTGATCGATCCTTCGGCGACGACGCTCAGGAAGCCGTTGTCGACTCCCATCACCGCGACCAGGTCAGGCTCGTGCAGCGGCGCCCCGTCGCCCTGGCCTTCCTGGTAGGCGACGAGGTTGTCGATCGCCGCCAGCGCAATGTCGTAGCGCCCCGCCATCAAGCCGTTGACCAGGGGGCCCGAGCCCGGCGTGTAGGCAAGCTCGACGGCGATTCCTTGTTTCTCGAAGAAGCCTTGGCGTTGGGCGGCCCAGAGCGGCAAGTTCCAGCCGCCTGCGAAGGCGACCACGCGCACGACGGTGCGGCTCTGCGGAGCTGCCGCGGCTTGTGCGCGCGCGACGCCGGCCGCCGTGCAGGCAACCGCGAACAGGACGAGAAGGCGAAGCAGCCTCATCGCCGCATCATCGCTCGGCCTGGGCCAGATGCTCGAGAAGAAACTCCGCGATCACGGGATCGACGTTCGCTGCATCGGTCACCGGGCCCATGTGGCCGAGCTCAGGAAACTCGACCAGCTCGGCGTGCGGCAGGACCCGCATCAGCCGGCGGACAACGCCGTGCGCCGATGGGGTCGAACGCCCGCCGGTGAGGACAAGCACTGGCATGTCGAGCGACGCGAACGAAGCGAGCGGCGTCATCTCACTGAACAGCGCGTGCTTCCAACGGCGGACGCTCGCGACCGCCTTTGCGAGCGCGGGCTTTCTTTGCTCGGGGACGCGGTTCCAGCTGCCCTGGCCGCTCCAGTAGTCGATGAATCGCCGCGCCGCGCCGTCGAGATCGTCGCGGTCGAGCGCCAGCGCAGCGTCGGCGACCGCGTCGCGGATTCCGTCGGCGTCGTTCGGCGGCACGCCGTCGGCGTCGATGAGAGCGAACAGGGTCGGCTCGTAGAGTACGAGAGCCGCCACGCGCTCGCGGTGCGCGAGCGCCGCGATCAGCGCGACTGCGGCGCCGTAGGAGTGGCCGACCAGCGCGAACGGCGTCCCTGCCGTTCGCAACACCGGATCGACGAACGCGACCTCGTCGGCCAGCGCGATCGTGCGATCCGACGGCCATTCAGGGCTGCCGCCGGCGCCGTAGAGATCGGGCGCGAAGACGTGCAGGCGCGGCGACAGCCGCTCCATCAGGCCTCGCCACTGCGCCGAGTTGCTGGCGTTGGCGTGCAGGCAGACGACGCCGGGACCGGCGCCGGATTCGCGAACGTGAGGCAGGGATGGGTTCATGGCGGTGCCGATCTTGTTCGCTCGACGTCGTGGCGTCATCCCCGAGCGTCCGCGGACTCTGACTGCGCGTCCCGATCGCGGCAGGGCGGTCGCGGCGCGGACGATCGGGCAACGAACGACGACGCAGCGGCAGGACCGTCGCCGCTGAACGCGTCACAGTCCTGGCATGGACACTTTCGCCGCATGCTGTGAGGACGCTTACACCCCGTCCACCGGAGCGCTCGGTCGAACGATCGTCATCGCGGCCTTGGCGTTCGCGTCGGCGATCGTGATGAGCGTTGCGTCACCGTCGGTTTCGCTGCCGCGCCTGGACGTCGCAGCGGGCCCGGCGGCATTGCCGATGCCGCCCAGCACCCTGGCGGGGATGTCGTGCCGTGCCGAGCCCGTCGTTCGCTCCGACGCGGCGGCGCGCTATCGCCGCCCTGGCCGCGCGTAGCGGACCGTCAACGCTTGCCTACGTCACGTGGCGCAGCAGCGCGAGCGCGTAGACGAGGAAGGCGATCCAGGCAACGGTGAAGAGCAGCGTGCGCGCCTTCAGCAGTCCGGTGCCACTGATGTGCACGAGCGCGTGGGCGAGGCGAGCGAAGAAGTAGACGGCCGCACAAGTGGCGGTGATTCCGGTGTGGACACCCATGGCCTGGCCGATGAGGACGACGGCAGCGAACGGAGCGAAGTTCTCGACCGCGTTCTGGTGGGCGCGATTGGCGCGATTCACCCAGGGCGGCAACGGACCGCTCGGCGCGACTCGATACGACTCATCCGTGAGGGGGCCGCGCGTCTTGACGTAGCCGATGACGACCGGGATCCAGAGCACTCCGGTCAGGATGGTCGTGAGAAGCAGGTAGACCAGTTCGCTGTTCATCGACTCCCCCTGGCGGCTTGGGATGGCCGCTCGCTGGCGCGAAGAATCCGCTCAATCCCGAAGGCGGGTATTGGGGTTTCCGCCTAGCCGCGAGAGACCAGCGACGCGGCTACTGGAACTGCGCCAGCATTCTTTCGAGCGCCATCGTGAACGGCGTCTCCATCAGCGGCAGCGTCACCAGCACGCCGACGAGACCGACGCCGAGCGTGATCGGAAAGCCGATCGCGAAGATGTTCATCTGCTGCGCGACGCGCGAGATGACGCCGAGGACGAGGTTGGCGAAGAGCAGCATCGCGACCAGTGGCAGCGCGATCCACAGGCCGAGACGAAAGATCTCGGCGCCCCAGCGCTGCGGCTCGACCACGCGCAGGAACGCGAACGGATCGGCCGCCACCGGAAACGCGGTGAAGCTTTGCACGACGGCGGCGATGACGAGCAGATGGGCGCCGCTGACGATGAAAAGCCACGCGATCATCGTGCTGTAGAAACTGCTGACGGAGGTCTGCTCGCCGCCGCTCATCGGGTTGAAGAAGGCCGCGAAGTTCATTCCCATCTGCAGGCCGATGAGCTCGCCGGCGAACTCGACCGCCGAGAAGACGATTCGCACCGCGAAGCCGAGCGAGACGCCGACGAGCACCTGCTGCAGCACGGCGAGCAGCGCCGCCGACGACTCGAGCGCGATCGGCGCAATCGGCGGCATCGACGCCTGGGCGCAGAACGCGATCAGGAACGCGAGCCCGATGCGGATCCGCACCGGCACCGAGCGCTGCGCGATCACCGGCATCGCGCTGAAGAGCGAGACGACGCGCAGGAACGGCCAGAGGATCGGCGTCACCCAGGCGAGGACGTCGGCCTCGGTGAAGGTCAGCACGACCGCCGCGCCCGCTCGGCCGCCCGAAGGGCGCAGCGCGCCCTCTCGGGGGGCAGTGGCCGGAGGGAGCAGGGGGGCTCCATTCCTGACCTCAGCCGACGACGCTCGGGATCGCGTGCAGGGTGCGTTGCAGGAACTCGACCAGCGAGGTCAGCATCCACGGCCCGGCGACCGCGAGCACGGCGACCGCGGCGACGATCTTCGGCACGAACGACAGCGTCGCCTCGTGGATCTGCGTCGCCGCCTGGAAGATGCTGACGACCAGGCCGACGGCGAGCACCGTGAGCAGGATCGGCGCCGAGATCATCAGCAGCACGTAGAGGCTCTGCTGGCCGAGGGTGAAGACCTGTTGCGAGTCCATCGCGCGGGCGCTAGGTGTTGAAGCTGGCCGCGAGCGAGCCGAGCAGCAGGTTCCAGCCGTCGGCGAGCACGAACAGCATCAGCTTGAATGGCAGGGCGATCAGCACCGGCGACAGCATCATCATGCCGAGCGACATCAGCACGCTGGCGACGATCATGTCGATGATCAGGAACGGCAGGAAGACGAGAAAGCCGATCTGGAACGCGCTTTTCAGCTCGCTCGTCACGAACGCCGGCACCAGCACCTTGAACGGCACGTCGGCGGTCGGCACCGCCGGGTCGATGCGGGCGAGCTTGGCGAACAGCATCACGTCGGCCTGGCGGGTCTGCTTCATCATGAAGCCGCGCACCGGGCTCTCGCCGCGCTTGAGCGCTTCGTCGAAGGCGATCTTGTTGTCGGCGTACGGCTGGTAGGCGTCGCTGTAGACCTTGTCGATCGTCGGTCCCATGACGAAGAAGGTGAGGAAGAGGCTGAGGCCGATGACGACCTGGTTCGGCGGCGCCGCCTGCGTGCCGAGCGCCTGGCGCAGGAGGCTCAGCACGATGACGATCCGGGTGAAGCTCGTCATCAGCAGCAGCACCGCAGGCAGGAAGCTGAGCGCGGTGAAGAAGAGGAGCGTCTGGATCGGCACCGAGTAGCTCGTGCTGCCGGCGCTCGAGCCGATGATGAGCGGCAGACTCGCGCCGGCGCTGGCTGCGGTCTGCGCGCGCGCGGGGAAGGCGACCAAGAGAACGGCGACGACGACGAGCACGACCAGCGCCACCCAGGCGAAGCGCCGCTGCGCCGGCCCGCGCAAGCGGGCGTCGAGCGCTGCGTTGCCGCGCCGATGCTCGGCCAGGCCGATGCGCTCAGCGGGCACCGTCGTCTCCCGCGCCGGGCTTCATCACACGGGCGAGCATCCGGGCGAAGCTCGCCGTCGGCTGGGCACCGGCCGATGTCTCCGCAGCTTGGGGCGCCATCGTGTGCAGCGTCGTGATCGCCGTCGGCGTCACCCCGAGCACCAGCCAGCGGCGCTCGTCGCCGCTGCCGATCTCGACCGTGACGATCCGCTGCGAGGTCGATAGTGGCAGCATCGCGATGCTCTTCATGACGCCCGCGCCGCCGGCGCCGCCGAGCGGCGTGCGTTTCAGGAACCAGAGCGCCAGCGGGATCAGCGCGATGATCGCCGCGAACCACAGCAGCGCGCTCAGGCCATTGGGCATGGTCGGAAACCGGCAGCGCGAGAAAGGAGCGGCGCGCTCAGCCCCGGCTCAGCCGGCGCATGCGCTCGCTCGGCGTCACGATGTCGGTCAGCCGGATGCCGAACTTCTCGTTGACGACGACGACCTCGCCCTGCGCGATCAGGTAGCCGTTGACGAGCACGTCCATCGGCTCGCCCGCCATCGCCTCGAGCTCGACGACCGAGCCTTGCGCGAGCTGCAGGATGTTCTTGATCGGGATCCGCGTCCGGCCGAGCTCGACGGTGAGCTGGACCGGAATGTCGAGGATCATGTTGATGTCGTTGCCCGCCGTCGAGCCGCTGGTCGGCGCGAAGTTGGCGAACGACGCCGGCGAGATCTGTTCGGCCGCGACGTGGATCTCGGACGCCGTCTCGGTGCGGCCGTCGGCCGCGGCCCAGTCGGCGGCGGCCGGGTCGTTCGGCGTCGCGCCGGGAGTGTTGTCACTGGACATGGGTTTCTCCGAGCCAGCTTTCGCGCGAGCCGGCGAGCAGTTGATCGACCTTGAGCGCATAGCGCCCGTTCGAGGTTCCGTAGTGGCAATCGAGCACGGGCACGCCGGCGACCTTGGCCTGGATTGCCTGGCGCAGGTCGAGCTCGATGAAGTCGCCCGGCTTCAGCGCGAGCAGTTGCTCGACCGTCGCCGGCGCCTGCGCGAGCTCGGCGACGAGCTCGACCTCGGCCGACTGGATCTGCTGCGTCATCAGGTTGACCCAGCGCCGGTCGGGCGCGTTCGAGCTGCCGTGCATCGTCGAGTAGAGGACGTCGCGGATCGGCTCGAGCGTCGCGTACGGGATGCAGAAGTGGATCGTCCCGCTCGCTTCGCCGATCTCGAGCGTGAACGACGTCGAGACGACGATCTCCGACGGTTGCGCGACGTTGGCGAACTGCGGCTGCATCTCGGCACGCTGGTAGTCGAGCTCGAGCGGGTAGATGCCGTCCCAGGCGCGCTTGTAGTCGGCGATCACGACGTCGCACAGGCGCCGGATCACGCGTTGCTCGGTGGCCGAGAAGTCACGCCCCTCGATCCGGGTCGGGTACTTGCCGGCGCCGCCGAAGAGCGCGTCGATGACGGCGAACACGAGCGGCGGGTCGCAGACGACGAGCCCGAGCCCGCGCAGCGGCCGCACCGAGACGATGTTGAAGTTGGTCGGTGACGCGATCTCGCGCAGGAAGGCGCTGAACTTGTGGACGTGCATCGGCCCGATCGAGACCTCGGGGCTCTTGCGAATGAAGCTGAACAGGCCGGTGCGGATGTTCTTCGCGAAGCGCTCGTTGATGATCTCGAGCGCCGGCATGCGCTCGCGCACCATCCGGTCCTGGTTGACCAGGTCGTAGCGGCGAACGCCGCCCTCGGCCGGCTCCTCTGCCGCCAGCGAGTCGCTCTCGCCGGCGATTCCGGAAAGCAGCGCGTCGACTTCGTCCTGGGTCAGGATCTGGTCGTTCATCGCGGCGCCTTCATTGGATGATGAAGCTCGAGAAGTGCACGTGCTGGATCGGATTGCGCTGCGCGTTGGGGTTGCGTCGGAGCGCCTTCGCCCGCGCAGAGGCAGCGCTTGCGACTGCGACCGCGCTCGCCGGCGCGCTCGCGCCGGCGACGGCGCCGGTCTCGGTCTCGGTCGGCGCCGGCGACACCGGCTCGGGCGCGACGACCTCGATTCCCATCGGCCGCGCTGCCTCGCGCACGATTTCCTGCGCGAGCAGCTCCTTGCCTTCGCGGCTGAGCAGCTCCTTCGACGTCTTGTTGGCGAGGACCAACAGGATGGCGTTGCGGATCGCCGGCATGTAGGCCTTGATCTGCTCGCCCGAGGCGTTGCTGTCGAGCTCGAAGGTCATGCCGATCTGGGCGTAGCGGTCGGCGTCGCGGTCGGCGAGGTTGACGATGAAGGGATCGAGCGGCAGGTAGATCGGCACGTTTTTCGGGTCGACGTGCGACCCTGCCGTGGATTCGGCGGCACCTGCTTCTTCCTCGGTCGCGACGGCCGCGGCGGCGGCTGCGTGCGCGGCGCGCTGCTTCAGGAACGCGACCGCGCCAGCGCCGAGGGCCACGACCAGGGCGAGGACCGCGGCGGCGACGACGAGGATCTTCTTCCCCGGGCGCCGGGTCGGCGCGGCCTCGGCGGCCGGCTCGGCCATCACTGCAGACATCGATGCTCCTTTGGATCCGCTCACCCGGTCACGGCGGCGCGCGCGCCGCCTGCCGGCGCCCGCTCCTGTGCAGGGAAATTATGGAAAGCGGGCCCCGTGCGGGAAGCGGCGATAAGCGAGGTGTTTCGCCGCCAGACGGAGGGCCCGCGGCGCTTGGGTTCAGGCGTAGAGGTCGACACCGCCGGCGGCAGTCCGGCCGCCGATGCGCGCCGTCGCGACCGTCACCACCGCTTCGCCGCCGCGCCGGCTGCTGGCGCGACCGCCGGCAGCGGGGTCGTTGCCGCCGCGTTCGCGGCTGCCTGCGTGCTGCGAAACGCCGCCGCCGGCGAGCGTCAGTCCGGCGTCGCGCAGCGCGCTCGCGAGTTCGGGCAACCCGCGCTCGATCGCGTGTCGCGTCGCTGCGAGGTCGGCGCCGAAGTCGATCCGCGCCGCTGTGCCTTCGACGGCGATGTGGATCGAGACCGGGCCGGTCTCGGCCGGGTTGAGGTGCAGCTCGGCGTGCTGGACGCCGTCCTTGGCGAGCTGGCTCACCTGGACGCCGAGCGTGGCTGCGAACTCGGGCGCGTCGACAGGCGTGGCGAGGGCGAGCGAGGTCGGCGCTGCAGCGACGCTCGCAGTGCCATTGGCGTCAATCGCGGCGCCGGCGGCGATCGTCGCGGCGGCGGCAGTGCTGCCGTCGATCGTCGTCGCGGTGGTTGCGCTTGCGCGCAACGTGCTGCCGAGCTCGCCCGGCGCCGCTTGCAAGGCCTTGTCGGCGAACGCGGCGACCGCCGTCGCGGTGGCCTCGACCGGCGCGTTGCGGCCGATCGCAGCGCCGATGACCGCCTCGCCGCGCGCATGGACAGCGCCACGGTGAGCGTCGTCGCGCGTCGCGATCGTCGCCGTCGCATCGACGTTGGCGGTCGCCGCGCCTTGCCCGGCATTGGCGGCGGCGGGCGTCGCTCCGGAATCAGCGCCGCGGTTGGCGGCGTTCGCCGCCGCCAGCAGTGCCAGCGCCGCAGCGCAGTCGTCTGTCGTCGTCGGCGCGGCTGAGGTCGCTTCGTCGCCCTTGACGGCGGCGCGCGACTTGCTGTCGGTCTCGGGTGTGGGGAGGTCGTCGGTCCGTGCCTTTCCGGTGGCGCTCTTCGCGGTCGGCGCGCGGGAGCGGGGCGGCGTCGGCGAGATCGTCGCGAGCTTGGCCACGGCGGGCTCGCCGTCGGCCGCGTTCGAAGGATCGCCCGTGGCCGACGGCGCTGTTGCGGTCGACGCTGCTGCGGGCGCGGGCGGTGGCGTCGCGCGCTCGCTGTTCTGTTCTTGCAGCAGCTCGGCGAAGCGACGCGGCGCATGGCTGTCGGGTGCCGACGGCCGGTCAGGCGCGGTCGGCGTCGCGACGGCCGTCAGCGTGGCAACGACGTTCGCTGGCGCCGGTGCGGCGGCAGCGGCGGTGCGGATCGCGGCCGCGTTCATCATCGCGATTCGCTCACAGTGCCGTCGGCCGGCCCGGTGCCGTGAGGCGGCTCCACGCCGCCCGGACGGCGTGATCGTCGCTTTCCTTCTGCTCGAGTCGCGCGCTCGTCGCCTCGCGTTCGCGCAAGCGCCGCTCGACCAGCTTCTTCAGGCCGGCGGCACGGATCTCGTGGCCGCGGGCGATCGCTTCGGCACGCTCGACCTGGCCGGCGGCGTTGGCGGCGATCCGCTCCTGCTGCTCGACCGCCTGCGTCAGCCGGTCCATGAAGCCGTGATAGCAGCGAACGAGCTCGATCTTGCCTTCGCGGCAGAACTCCTCTCCCCAGCGCTGCTCGTACTCGCGCCGGTAGGCGACGAGCTGCTCGGCCTGCGCTGCGGCAGCGCGGCGCGCGCGCTCGGCCTGGAACTGTTCGGCAAGCGCTTCGTCGCGCTGGCGCTCGGCCTGGGCGAGAAGAAGGGCGATCGGCTTCAGGTCATCGTGCATGGCGATCGGTCTCGGGGGAACGAACGGGGTCAAGCCGCAAGCACGGCGTGCAGGAAGGCAAGGCTGTCATCGAGCGGCGCCCGCTCAGCCATGTTCTGCTGCAGCAGCCGGCTCATCGGCTCGTGCAGCCGGACGGCGAGGTCGAGCTCGGCGTCGTGGCCCGGCACGTAGGCGCCGAGCTGGATCAGGTCGCGCGCCTTCTGGTGGCGCGCGTGCAGCTGGCGAAATCGCCGCGCTGCCTCGAGGTGGTCGGCGCCGGCGACGTTGGTCATCACCCGCGACACCGACCGCTCGATGTCGATCGCCGGATAGTGGCCGGCCTCGGCGAGCTCGCGCGAGAGAACGATGTGGCCGTCGAGGATGCCGCGCGCGGCGTCGGCGATCGGGTCGTTCGGGTCGTCGCCCTCGGAGAGCACGGTGTAGAACGCGGTGATCGAGCCGCCGCCGGCGACGCCGTTGCCGCTGCGCTCGACCAGTTGCGGCAGCTTGGCAAAGCAGCTCGGCGGATAGCCCTTGGTGGCGGGCGGCTCGCCGATCGCGAGCGCGATCTCGCGCTGCGCCATCGCGTAGCGCGTCAGCGAGTCCATCAGCAGCAGCACGTTCTTGCCGCGATCGCGGAAGTGCTCGGCGATCACGGTCGCGTAGTTGGCGCCCTGCATCCGCACCAGCGGCGGCGCGTCGGCCGGCGCGGCGACGACGACCGAGCGGCGGATGCCGTCCTCGCCGAGGATGTCCTCGATGAACTCCTTGACCTCGCGGCCTCGCTCGCCGATCAGGCCGACGACGATGACGTCGGCGGCGGTGTAGCGCGCCATCATGCCGAGCAGCACGCTTTTTCCCACGCCGGTGCCGGCGAACAGGCCGATCCGCTGGCCGCGCCCGACGGTGAGCATCGCGTTGATCGCGCGCACGCCGGTGTCGAGGGGAGTGCGCACCGGGTCGCGGTCCATCGCGTTGATCGGCCGGCGCGCGACCGGCTCGTCGTGGACCTGCTCGAGCGGGCCCTTCTTGTCCATCGGCTGGCCCTGCGAATCGACGACGCGGCCGAGCAGGCCGTCGCCGACCGGCAGGTGCAGCGTGCGGTCGACGGTGCGGCGGTACGGATGGCGCGCGGTGCCGAGCCGCATCGCCTTCACGGGCGAGGGCCGCGGCACGACGAGCGCGCCGCTGGCGAGACCATGGACGTCGCCGGTCGGCATCAGGTACGCGCGGTCGCCCGAGAAGCCGACCACCTCGGCGACGACCGGCACTGAAGCGTCGCCGGCGCCGCCGCCCTGGTGGATCTCGCAGACCGAGCCGACCGGAACGCGGATGCCCGCGGCTTCGAGGACGAGGCCGGTGACGCGAACGAGCCGCCCCTGTGTCTCGAGCGGCAGCGTTTCGGTCGTTGCACTGCGCAGGTCGGCGAGGTAGCGCCGCCACTTGTCGGTCGTCGGTGCCGCCGCAGTCGTGCTCATGTCGGCTCCGGCGCGCCGTCGTCGCCGGGCCCGAGCGTCGGCGCGGGCGCCTCGCCCGGATCGCTCGCGGCCTGCCACGGCAGCCCGCTGCCGAGCGCCGCCACGGCACGCCGCCAGCGCTCGTCGATCGTCGCGTCGACGAGGCCGATGTCGGAGTCGACGCGGCAGCCGCCGCGCTGGATCTGCGGGTCGCTGACGACGCGCGCGCCGCGCGCCGCGATCGCTTCGGCGGAGTGGCCGGCGATCAGCGCGTGGTCGTCGGGATGGACGCGCAGCACGATGTGACGCGCGCTCAGCAGCAGCGCGTCGATCGCCTGCTCGGCAACCGCGGCCACCGCCTCGGGGCGCGTCGCCAGTTCGCTCCGCAGCACCTGGCGCGCGAGTGCTGCAGCGGCGTCGGCGACGCCGCGCGCCATCTCCTGCTGCAGCGCGTCGAGCTGCTCGCCGATCGACTTCACGAGCGCGCCGACCTGCGTCGTCGTCTGGCTGGCAAAGCTTTGCTTGAATCCTTCGAGCGCGACGAGGCCGTCGCGATAGCCGTCCTGGTAGCCCGACTGGCGCGCGGCGCGCAGCTCTTCGGCGTGGCGCTCGGCCGGATCGACCGGCGCTTCGGGCTCGGCGCGCGCCGGGCTGGCTGCGCTTCCGGAGACCTCGCCGAACGACCACGACGCGAACGAGCTCAGCTCTTCGCGCGGAATGAAGCGCGAATAGAGATCGCGCGGGCTCGCCTTCGGCCCGCGCTCGGCCGCGAACGGCGCTCCCGGAGCCGGGTTGGCGGTGCGGCGCTCGCCGCGCACGCGCGCGTCAGAGGAAGTCATCGCCGCTGCCGCCGCCGATCACGAGCTGGCCTTCTTCGGCCAGCCTGCGGACGATCTTCAGCAACTCCTTCTGCTCGGCCTCGACCTCGGCAACACGGACCGGACCGCGCGCGTCGAGCTCTTCCTTCAGTGTCTCGGCAGCGCGGGTCGACATGTTCTTCAGCACCCGGTCGCGCAGCTCGGGCTTGGCGCCCTTCAAGGCGACGACGAGCGCTTCCGACTGCACTTCCTTCAGCAGCGCCTGGATGCCGCGGTCGTCGACGCGCATCAGGTCGTCGAAGGTGAACAGGTTGTCGAGGATGCGCTGGGCAAGGTCGTTGTCGGTCTCGCGGATGTAGTCGATCGCCGCCGTCTCGATCGTCGTGCCGAGCAGGTTGATCATCTCGGCTGCGGTCTTGACGCCGCCGAGCGGCGCGAGGCGCGCCTGCTCGCCGCCGGCGACCATGCGGCCCATGACGTCGCTCAGGTCCTTCAGCGCCGACGGCTGGATGCCGTCGAGCGTCGCGATCCGAACGAGCACATCGTTTCGCTGCCGCTCGCCGAAGGTCTTCAGCACCGCGGCGGCCTGGTCGCTGTCGAGGTGGACGAGCACCGCGGCGACGATCTGCGGATGCTCGTGGCGCAGCATCTCGCCGATCGACGCCGCGTCCATCCACTTCAGCCCCTCGATTCCCGAGATGTCGCCGCTGTGCAGGATGCGGTCGATCAGCATGTTCGCCTTGTCCTCGTCGAGCGCCTTCCTGAGCACGTTCTTGACGTACCTGCCGGTGTCGGCGACGAGCGGGCTGCGGCTCTGCGCCGTGGTCGCGAACTTGGTCATGACCTTGTCGAGCCGGTCCTTCGGCACCGACGTCATGCGCGCGATCGTCTCGCCGAGACTGCGCACCTCGCGCGGCGAGAGATGGCGAAGCACCGCGGCGGCTTCTTCCTCGCCGAGCGACATCAGGAGGATGGCCGCGTCTTCGAGGCCGGCTTCGTCGATCGCCATGGAATGAATGCCTTCGTCTCGTCGTCGTGGTGTGTCTGTCGTCTAGCCGGCTTCGCTGCCGCCGACCCAGCCGCGGACGATGCCGGCGACTGCCGCCGGGTTGTCCTTGGCGAGCGCCTTCGCGCCTTCGATCTGACGCAGCGTCGTCGGCGGTGCCGCGATCGCGGGCGTCGGATACGCCTGCTCGTCGTCGACGACGGCGTCGACCCGCATCCCGGGCCGCGCCAGCAGTGCCGGCCGCGGCGCGAGCGCGGTCTTGACGGCCGGCCGCACGAGGCCGAAGAAGACGAGGATGCCGATGATCGCGAGCCCGACCGGGAGCGCCGCGACGCGCACCATGTCGATCAGCTCGGGGCTTTTCCAGAACGGCGATTCCTGGCCGCCGGTCGTCGACATCGACTCGACCTTGAACGGCGCGTTGACGACCTTGACCGAATCGCCGCGCTCCTGGTTGAAGCCGATCGACTCGCGCACGACCGCGGTGATCTTCTCGATCTCTTCGGCGGTGAGCGGGACCTGCGTCGTCTTGCCCTTGGCGTCGGTGACGCTGCGGTTGTTGACGACGAGCGCCGCGTTCAGCCGCTTGACGCTGCCGGTCGCGCTCTTGGTCACGCGCACCGTCTTGTCGATCTCGTAGTTCGTGACCGCCTCGCGGCGGCCACCGCTGCCGCCGACCGCGGTCGTCGGCGCGCCCTGCAGCGGCTGCGACGCGCCGGTGAGCGGCGCGGTCGCGGGAACCGGCGGCTGGTTCGACGCCGCGCCGGGAACGCCGCTCGCGAGCGCCGTGCCGGCGCCGCTGCCTTGCTCGCTCGTTTGCTGGCTGCGGATCGAGATGCTCGCGTCGGCGCCCTGGTTCGGCTTGAACTCCTCCGAGGTCGCCTCGGTCTGCGAGAAGTCGACCTCGGCGGTGACGCTCGCGCGCAGGTTGTCGTGGCCGACGATCGGCTCGACGAGATCGAGGATGCGCTTGGTGTAGCCGGCCTCGATCTGGTTGACGTAGGCGAGCTGCTGCGCATCGAGGCCGGCGCCGCCCGGGGCGCTGTCGCCGCCACCGGTCAGGAGCGCGCCGCTCTGGTCGAGCACGCTCACGGCCTTGGGGCTCATTTCGGGAACGCTCGATGACACCAGGTGGACGATGCCGGCGACCTGGGCGCGGTCGAGCGTGCGGCCGGGATGCAGCGTCAGCAGCACCGATGCGCTCGGCTTCTGCTGCTCGCGAAAGAACCCGTTCTGGTTCGGCAGCGCGAGGTGGACGCGCGCTGCCTCTACGGCGGCGAGCGACGAGATCGAGCGCGTCAGCTCGCCCTCGAGGCCGCGCTGGAAGGTGAGGCGTTCCTGGAACTGGGTCTGGCCGAAGCGGGCGCTGTCCATCAGCTCGAAGCCCGAGACCGCGCCCTTCGGCAAGCCGGCGGTCGCCATCTTCAGACGCAGGTCGTGGACCTGCGCGGCGGGGACGAGGATCGCGGCGCCGCCTTCGGACATGCGGTACGGCACGTTCATCTGCGACAGCTGCGCGATGACAGCGCCGCCGTCCTTGTCGGACAGGTTGGCGTAGAGCACCTTGTAGTCGCCGTGCGCGTTCCACGCCGTCATCGCGAAGACGACGGCGGCGAGGGCAGCGACGCCGATCACGGCGCTCACCTTGCTTCTCAGGGGCATCGCCTGCAGCCTGCCGGCGAAGGTGGCGGGCGTGGCGTTCGGGGCGAGGGCAACGGCGTTGTCCATGGGATCGTTGGCGTGGGTCCCGGGGCGAAAGGCCGCCGGGGCAGCGCCATTCTCCGAAACGACCCCGGCGCGGAATGGGCGAAACAGCCGGGCAATGCGGCGTCAGTTCACGCCAACGCCGACGAGCGGTCTGCCTACGATGGCGGCCTTGGAGCGATCCGCGATGAACGTCACCCTCAAGCCCTTCGACTTCGCCCAGGCCGTCGCGAAAGCCGGCCTCGGCACCGACGGCATGCCGCTGGCGAAGGGCGGCGCCGTCGCCGAGACAGGCTTCCAGAAGGCGCTCGGACAGGCGCTCGATGCGGTGAGCAAGTCGCAGGCCGATGCGGAGCGAATGCAGCGCGAGGTGACTCTCGACAATCCGACCGTCAGCCTCGAGCAGACGATGGTCGCGATGCAGAAGGCGCAGATCGGCTTCGCTGCGACCTTGCAGGTCCGCAACCGCCTGGTGCAGGCGTATACGGACGTCATGGGGATGCAGGTCTAACGATCGTTCGGCTCGCGCTCGCGCTTGCAGACCGGGAGCGCAAAGGCGCGGCCCGGCAGCGTGTTCCGCTCCGACTGCGGCGGTCGTCCTCGCGCGTCGACTCCCCTGCGGTGCTCGGCCGTGGGCTCTGCCGCAGAACTCGCTCCATTCGCTGCGCTCGGACAACTGCGGAAAGTCAGAGTTGGAGGCCCGCCTTCGCGCCCGGCGCCCGGCCTGCTCTCCTCGGCGCCGCAGAGTTGCTGCGGCCGGCAATCAGTTTCGCGCAATGATCGATCCCTTCAGGGGCCAGCCGCGAGGCGTTCCGATCGACCTCGCGAAGGCACTCGCTCGGAAGATTTGCGTGTCCGTGCAGTTCGTGACCTATACCAACTATGTTGAACTGCTGCAGGCAGCTGACCGCGACGTGTGGGATGTAACCTTTCTGACCGTCGACCGCGATCGCGAGGAGGTCCTCGACCTCGGGCCGGCGTCCTTCCCGTACGAGTTCACATATCTTGTTCCGCCCGGGTCGCCGATCCAGAACCAAACTGAAGTCGATCGGACGGGTGTGCGCGTTGCTGTTGCCGATGGCCCCGTCACCGCAAGCAACCAGGCGAAGACGTTGAAGGCTGCGACTCTGGTGCGCTTCAAGACCCTGGGCGAGATTCGGTCCCAAGCGGCGGCAGGAAGCGTCGACGCAATCGCGGCTGGCTGCGAGACGCTCGTGGGTCTGGCAAGGCAGTTGCCTGGGTCGCGCATACTTGATGGCGCGTTCTTGGTCGATGGCGTCGCCATGGCGGCGCCAAAGAACCATCGAGCGTCTCTCGCCTTTGTTAGCAACTTCACGGAGAGCGCGAAGATGTCCGGATCGGTTCGCCAAGCCTTCGAGGCTGCCGGGTTCAGGGACGCTGCGGACGCACCTCCCGCGCCCGCCCGGCAATGACGCCCACGGCGCCGCCGGCCGCACGCGCACGATCCAGTCCCGGGGCACCTTCGTGAACGACGTCGAGAAGGAGGTCCAGCGAGTCATTGAGTCGTACAAGGCGGCCGTTTTCGCGGCCGATGCAGAGGCCTTCATGCGCCTGTATCACCCCGCCGTTCGCGTCTTCGATACCTGGGGCGTCTGGTTGTACGAGGGCGCGCCGGCGTGGCGGCGCGCGGTGGAAGGTTGGTTCACATCGCTGGGGAGTGACAGGGTCAGAGTGAGCTTCTCCGAGGTCCAGGTCGACGCTGGGAAAGCCGTTGCTGCGCTCAGTGCCATCGTGACCTATGCCGCGGAGTCGGCGAAGGGTGAGCCGCTTCGATCGATGCAGAACCGGATCACCTGGGTGCTACGCGAAACCGGGCACGTCGTTCGCATCGTTCACGAACATACGTCAGCGCCAGTCGGCTTCGAAGACACCAAGGCCATCCTTTCGCGCACAGCGGCAAGCGAGCTCTCGCGTCCGGGCTGAGCATCGGCGTCGAGCCATTCGCTCGCTCCGCGGTCTGATCGACGATGTCATCGGCGAGTCACACCCCGTCCCTAGCGTCTTCGTCGCCGGCACGGTTCGTCCGCCCGGAAATCTTCCAACAAGACACAGGCGGAGGGGCCTCATGATTCGTCCAGCTACCCACAGGTACGTCGCACTCCGGCGACTGCTCGCCGGCGTCGCGCTCGCCACCCTTGGTGCATCCGCGGCACAAGCCCAAAGCTCGGCGCCCGTAGTGCTGACGTTTTCGACCGTCGGTGATTCGCGGCAGGACCCGATTACGTTCGACAAGGCCAGCGTCGGCGATACGCTCTCCGGCCAGGACAGCATCTGGCTCCAGAACACCAAGGCCTTCGCGCGCATCCTGCGCACGATCCAGGCCCAAAAGTCGACCATGCTGTTCTTCAACGGCGACATGGTCCACGGCTACGGATGGGCAGACATCGGCTACACGTCGAACGCCACTCAGACGGCCATCAGCGCCCAGGTGTTGCCGACCACCAAGGAGGACGTCCTCGGCTCCGATTTGGTGAAGTTCTACAAGCAGTACGGTTTCTGGCGTGGCATGGTGGCGCCGGTCTTCGAGACCGGAATCTACGTCTTCCCGATACCGGGCAACCATGAGACCGAGTGCAAGGCCTGTCCGAAGAACAGCGACGGCCAGCGCGTCGCCAAGGTCGAGAACGAGCAGGCCTGGACCGCCAACATGGGCGATCTCATCCTCGACACCTCGCGTTTCGCATCGATCCTGGGCGCGCCGCCAGCGAACGTCAACTTCGGGCCGGTCAGCGGCGGC
>DATAYY010000078.1:0-2170 GCA_036272325.1 Caldimonas sp.
CGATCGCACTGGCCTGGCTCGGCGAAATCTGCGACGCCTGCTCCGGCGTGATCGTCGCCGGTGCCGTGCTGCCGCCACCGCCGCCGACCGCGTTGGCGAGCGTTCCACCGGCGATCGACGACAGCGCACCGCTGCCGAGCACCTGGACGAGCTGGTTGAGGATGCCGGCGCGCTGCTGCGGGTTCGACTGGTTGAACAGATTGCCGATCATCTGGCCGAACGGCGGCGTCGCGTCGGAGCGGAACGCCGCGGCGACGGCGCTGCCGAGGTCCTGTGGCGAAGCCTGCTGCGCGACCTGGTCGAAGTGCTCGTGGACGTTGTCGGTCGGCGCCGCCGACGGGTTGGCGTACTGCTGGAGGATGTCGAGGATTCCCATGGTGCTTCCTTTGCTGTCGTGCGGCGTCGCCGCGGGGTACGGGGTCGTGCCTGCGGACGATGGTAGTACGCAAGGCGTCGAGCGGGGAAGGCGGCGGGTCGCGGCTCCGCAGGCCTGGATGCCTTCGCGTCAGGCGAGGTCGAGCAGGACGAGCGTCGCCGGATCGCCGACGCCGCCGAAGAAGCGGGCGAGCGCCGCTTCGTACGGCGCCGGGCCCTGAGCGACGGCGGCGAACAGCGTCATCGACGAACGAAACTTGAGGTCGTCCGGCGCGCCCAGGATCGCCAGCGCGCTCTTGCTCTTGTCGGCGCCGAGCATCAGGCCAGTGCAATCGAGCAGTCGGGCGCCGAGCAGCGGGTGGTCGAGGTAGGCCTTCGCCTCGGCGCGCGAGGCGATGCCGTAGTGCACGGCCATCGCGCTTCTGCCGAGCCCGCGCAGTTGCGGGAACACGAACCACATCCAGTGGCTGCGCTTCAGGCCGCCCGCGAGCTCGGCGCGCACCTGCGGCCAGACCGGTGCCTGGGCGGCGACGAATCGCTCGAGGTCGTGAGGATCGTCGCTGCGCACGCGATCGGGCAACGCGGTCAGCGCTGCGGCATGTCCTTGGCGCCGTAGCCGAGGCTCACCGTCGCGTCGGCGGGAATCGGCGGCATGGTCGCGTTCCACGCCTCCCAGTCAGCGCGCAATGCGGCCAGCCGCTCCGGCTCGCGCACGCCGCGGTTCGCGCGCTCACGCTCGTCGGCATCGAGATTGAACAGGTAGTCGTGGCCGTCGACGCACAAGTATTTCCACGGTCCGCGGCGCAGCGCCCGTTGGCCTCGGTGGTTCATCCGCCAGTGCAGCGGCCGCTCGAACGCGTTGCCGGGATCGTCGAGCACCGGCAGCAGCGAGACGCCGTCGAGTGGATAGCGCGGATCCGCAGCGACGCCCGCGGCAGCGAGCATCGTCGCGCTCCAGTCCATCGTCATGCAGAGTTGCGCCGAGGTGGCGCCGGCGGCGATGCGCGATGGCCAGCGGGCGATCCAGGGCACGCGGATGCCGCCTTCGGTGAGATCCATCTTGCCGCCGACGAGCGGCCAGTTATCGCTGAAGCGTTCGCCGCCGTTGTCGCTGGTGAAAACGACCAGCGTGTCGTCGCCCGCGCCGTGCGCGGCGAGCGCGTCGAGGATCCAGCCGATGCCCTCGTCCATCTGCGCGATCATGCGGCGGTAGGTGTGGATGCTGCCGCCGTCGAGGTGGAAGAGGTTCGCCGCGACCTCGGCCGCAAGCGCGGCGTCGTCGCGCGTCTCCCACGGCCAGTGCGGCGCCGTGTAGTGCACGCTGAGGAAAAACGGCGGCCCGCCCGGCGCCGCGACGCGCTCGATGAAGTCGACCGCGCGGCGCGAGATCAGGTCGGTCAGGTAGCCGTCCTCGCGGTGCTCCGACTCGCCCTGCCAGAGGTCGTGTGTGCCGCGCGAGTCGCAGTGGCTGAAGTAGTCGACTCCGCCCGACATCGGCCCGAAGAACTCGTCGTAGCCCGAGCGTAGCGGCGAGAACGCGGGCGGATAGCCGAGATGCCACTTGCCGGCGAGCGCGGTGCGGTAGCCGGCTGCGCGCAGCAGCGACGGCAGCGTCGGATGCTCTGGCGGCAGGCCGAGCGTCGTGCTGCCGCGGCTCCTGCTGTTGATCGGCTCCTCGGTGGCGCCGCGCAGGCGGTACTGGTAGCGCGCCGTCATCAGCGCAAAGCGGGTCGGCGAGCAGACCGGCGAGTTCGCATAGCCCTGCGTGAAACGGACGCCGTCGGCGGCCATCCGG
>DATAYY010000079.1:0-47089 GCA_036272325.1 Caldimonas sp.
CAAGTGGCTCACCAACGACTCGTCGTCGGGCTCGGTGAGCGTCGCCGGCCTGCAGGTGTTCGGCATCGCGATCGAGACGCCGGCGCAGAAGTATCTCTTCTGCCTCGCCTTCCTCGCGGTCTTCGCGGTCTTCGCGAAGAATATCGTCCGCGGCCACATCGGACGCGAGTGGATGGCGATCCGCGACATGGACGTCGCCGCCGAGGTGATCGGAATCCGGCCGGTCTACGCCAAGCTGACGGCGTTTGCGGTCTCGAGCTTCATCGTCGGCGTCGCCGGGGCGCTCTGGGGGTTCGTTCACCTCGGCTCGTGGGAGCCGGCGGCGTTCAACATCGACCGCTCGTTCCAGCTTCTCTTCATGATCATCATCGGCGGGCTCGGCTCGATCATGGGCAGCTTCTTCGGCGCCGCCTTCATCGTCGTCCTGCCGATCATCCTTGACAACCTGCCGCTCTGGTTCGACGTTCCGATCGATACCGCGCTCGCGTCGCACCTGACGTTCATGATCTTCGGTTCGCTCATCGTCTTCTTCCTGATCGTCGAGCCGCACGGCCTGGCCCGCCTGTGGTCGATCGGCAAGGAGAAGCTGCGGCTGTGGCCGTTCCCGCACTGAACCGAAGACGGCCAGCCGATTCCAACCAGCTGAAACAGACAGTGCACCCTCATCACCCACGGAGGTAGACATGACCTTGCGAAACCTGGCCCTTGCGGCGGCCGTCGCCGCGACGGCCGCCACCACTGCACTCGCCCCGGCAACGGCCGGCGCGCAATCCGACAAGGAGCAGTTCTTCCCGGTGCTCGTCTACCGCACGGGCGCCTATGCGCCCAACGGCGTGCCGTTCGCCGACGGCTACGTCGACTATCTGAAGCTCGTCAACGCCAGGGGCGGCATCAACGGGGTCAAGGTCAGCTACGAGGAATGCGAGACCGGCTACGCGACCGACAAGGGCGTCGAGTGCTACGAGCGCCAGAAGGGCAAGAACGGCGGCGCGACCGTGTTCCAGCCGCTTTCCACCGGGATCACGTTCGCCCTCACGGAGAAGGCGCCGGGCGACAAGATCCCGCTCATCACGTCGGGCTACGGACGCGCCGACAGCGCCGACGGCAATGTCTTCAAATGGAACTTCCCGCTGCTGGGCACGTACTGGGTCGCCGCCGACGTCCTGGTCGAGCACATCGCCAAGATCAACGGCGGCTTCGACAAGCTCAAGGGCAAGAAGATCGCCCTCGTCTACCACGACAGCCCGTACGGCAAGGAGCCGATCCCGATGCTGCAGGAGCTGTCCAAGATGTACGGCTTCGAGCTGCAGCTGCTGCCGGTGGCGGCCCCGGGCGTCGAACAGAAATCCACCTGGCTGCAGATCCGGCAGAGCCGGCCCGACTACATCTTTCTCTGGGGCTGGGGCGTGATGAACTCGACCGCGCTGAAGGAAGCGGTCGCGACCGGCTACCCGCGCGACAAGATGTACGGCGTCTGGTGGGCGGGTGCCGAGCCCGACGTCAAGGACGTCGGCGACGGCGCCAAGGGCTACCACGCGCTGGCGATGCAGCACGGCGCCGAGCCCGATGCGGCGGTCACCAAGGAGATCCTCGCCAAGGTGTACGACAAGGGCCAGGGAACCGGGCCGCGCGAGCAGGTCGGCCAGGTGCTCTACATGCGCGGCGTGATCGCGGCGATGCTGGGCGTCGAGGGAGTCAGGCGCGCGCAGGAGCGCTACGGCAAGGGCAAGGTCATGCACGGCGAGCAGGTCCGCTGGGGCCTCGAGAACCTCGCCCTCGACCAGAAGAAGCTCGACGGCCTCGGCTTCGCCAATGTCATGCGGCCGGTCTCGACGTCGTGCGCCGACCACATGGGCTCGGCGTGGGCGCGGATCCAGACCTGGGATGGCTCGAAGTGGAACTTCACCTCCGACTGGTACCAGGCCGACGACTCGATCATCAAGCCGATGGTGAAGACCTCTGCCAACAAGTACGCGCAAGAGAAGAAGCTCGAGCGTCGCACACCGGCCGACTGCCAGACGTGAGCCAGACCGCGGCGCACGCCGCGCCGGACCCGATCGTGCCGGCGCCGGCGCTTGCGGCTTCGCGAGCGCCGGCGCTCCTCGATGTCAACGGCATCGAGGTGATCTACGACCATGTCATCCTGGTGCTGAAGGGGGTCTCGCTCAAGGTTCCCGAGGGCAAGGTCGTCGCGCTGCTCGGCGGCAACGGCGCCGGCAAGACGACCACCTTGCGCGCCGTCAGCAACTTGCTGCGCGGCGAACGCGGCGAGGTGACCAAGGGCGCGATCGAGCTGCGCGGCGAGCGCACCGAGCGGCTCAGCACGTCGGAGATGGTCAACCGTGGCGTGGTCCAGGTCATGGAGGGGCGGCACTGCTTTGCCCACCTGACGATCGAGGACAACCTGATGACCGGCGCCTACACCCGGCGCGACGGCAAGGCCGCCGTTGCGACGACGCTGGACAAGGTCTATCGCTACTTCCCGCGCCTGAAGGAGCGGCGGGCGACGCAAGCCGCGTTCACGTCGGGCGGCGAGCAGCAGATGTGCGCCATCGGCCGCGCGCTGATGGCCAATCCGACGATGGTCCTGCTCGACGAGCCGTCGATGGGCCTCGCGCCGCAGATCGTCGCCGAGGTGTTCGAGATCGTGAAGGATCTGAACGAGAAGGAGCGCGTCACCTTCCTGATCGCCGAGCAGAACACCAACATGGCGCTGCGCTACGCCGACTACGGCTACATCCTCGAGAGCGGCCGCGTTGTCATGGACGGGCCCGCAGCGATGTTGCGCGAGAACGAGGACGTTCGCGAGTTCTATCTCGGCACCGGCGGTGCTGGAACGAACGCCGAGCGCAAGAGCTATCGTGCCGTCAAGAGCTACAAGCGCCGCAAGCGCTGGCTCGCCTAGCACCCGATCGGAGACCTGCCATGGCCCGCGCCGACACCGAAGCGCTGCGCCCCCTGCTGCCGCTGCTGCGCCAGCTGCGCGAGATCAAGGGCTTGAAGGAAACCCAGCCAGGGGTGTTCTACGCCCGCCGCGATGCCTTCATTCATTTCCACGACGAGGGCGGCGCCGTGCACGCCGAGCTGAAGAAGCCGGGTGGCTCCGGATTCGATCGCTTCCCACTCGCGACGCCTGCCGAGCAGCGCAAGCTCGTCGACGAGGCGAAGCTGCGCGCCCGTCGCTTCGACGACGACTAGTCGCCCGCCATGACCCTGGTCGATCACGCGCCGCGCGAACATTACGACGCGCTCGAGACGCGCTCGCCCGACGAGCGCGAGGCAGCGCTCGCGCGCGCCCTGCCGGCGCAGATCGCGCACGCGATGGCGCGCGCCCCGGCGATCGCGGCGCGGCTGCGCGGCGTCGACGCGGCGACGGTGACCTCGCGTGCCGCGCTCGCCGCGTTGCCGGTGCTGCGCAAGGGTGATCTGCTCGCGATGCAGAACGCATCGGCCGCGCCCGATGCGTTCGGCGGCTTCGCGACCGTCGGCTGGGGGGCCTCGCGTCCGCCGGCGGAGCGTGCCTCGCGCGTCTTCTTCTCGCCCGGACCCATCCGCGAGCCCGAGACCGCGCGCGCCGACTACTGGCGCATGGCCCGCGCACTGTTCGCGGCCGGTTTTCGCGGCGGCGACCTCGTCCACAACAGCTTCAGCTACCACCTGACTCCCGCCGGATCGATGATGGAAAGCGGCGCGCTCGCGCTTGGCTGCACCGTCTTTCCCGGTGGCACCGGCCAGACCGAGCAGCAGCTGCAGGCGATGATCGTGCTCGCGCCGACGGCCTACACGGGGACGCCGAGCTTTCTTCGTGTGCTGCTCGAGAAGGCCGATGAGGGCGCCATCGCGCTGCCTTCGCTCGCCAGGGCCTCGTTGGGCGGCGAAGCGGTCCCGGGGCTGCTCGTCGCGTGGCTCGGCCAGCGCGGAATCGCCGCGTTCCAGACCTACGGCACCGCCGACCTCGGCCTCGTCGCGTACGAGACCGCAGCACGCGAAGGCCTCGTCGTCGACGAAGGCGTCGTGGTCGAGATCGTCGCTCCCGGGACCGGCGAACCGGTCGAAGACGGCGAGATCGGCGAGCTGGTGGTGACGACGCTCAATCCCGACTACCCACTCGTCCGCTACGCCACCGGCGACCTCTCGGCGACGTTGCCCGGGACATGCCCGACCGGGCGAACGAACCGGCGCATCCGTGGCTGGCTTGGTCGCGCCGACCAGTCGACCAAGGTGCGCGGGATGTTCGTCCACCCATCGCAGGTCGGCGAGATTGCCCGCAGGCATCCGCAGGTCGTTCGCGCTCGGCTGATCGTCGACGGCGCGATGGCGGACGACCGCATGACGCTGCACATCGAAGCCGCTGCTGCTGCCGAGGGGCTCGGCGCGAGCGTCGCGCAGACGATTCGCGACGTGACGAAGCTGCGCGGCGAAGTCGCCGTCGTCGCGCCGGGCAGCTTGCCGGCCGACGGCAAGCTGATCGAGGATCGGCGCTCGTCGCGCTGACGGCGCGAGCCTGGGCACTCGCGTCGATGCTGGCCCGGCGTGATGGAACGCCGTACCATGCTTCGCAACCACCTCACGGAGAATCGAACATGACGGGCCTGTTTGGAAGGATCGCCGCGGGGCTGGTCTGCATCGGCGTGGCGAGCTGCGTCGCCTACCCGTACGCCGAGCCGCAGACCGTCATGGTTCCGGCCAGCTTCGATCGCTCGTGGGACGCAGCGCTCGGAGCCGCCGCCGATTCCGGCATTCAGGTGACATCGGCGGACCGGACGAATGGTCGCATCATCGGCACCAAGGCCGGCGCGACGGTGACGATCCTGTTGCAGCAGCAGTCCGGCGGCAATCTGCAGGTCAGCATGACGGCGCCGGACTCGCGCGAGACAAACCCGACGCTGAACGACCGCTGGCTCGGCAACTACCAGCGCCGCATGGGCCGCTAGTTCGGCCGGCGGGCGCCGCCCGTTGCCCACGGGTGGCGTCAGCCGCGCAGCGTGATCGGGATCGTCACCGGGCCGTCGTTGACGAGCGCAACCTGCATGTCGGCGCCGAATTCGCCGCAGGCGAGGTCGCCGGCGTGGAGCCTGCGCGCGGTGGCGACAACGCGTTCGTAGAGCGCACGACCGCTCGCGGCGTCGGCAGCGCCCGAAAAGCCCGGCCGGTTGCCGCGTGAGGTGTCGGCCGCGAGGGTGAACTGGCTGACGACGAGCAAGCCACCTGCGACCGCGCCGAGGTCGAGGTTCATCTTGCCCGCCTGGTCGGCAAAGATGCGCAGCGCGAGCACCTTGGCGACGAGGCGGTCGGCGACGGCATCGCTGTCGCCGGGCTCGGCACAGACGAAGAGCAACGCGCCGCGGCCGATCGCGCCGACGACGCTGCCGCCGATCGCGACGCGCGCCTCGGCGACGCGCTGCACGAGTCCAATCACCGCGAGCCCTGGACGGCGTTGAAGTGCGGCTCGACGTTCGACGGCAGCAGCTGGATCGACGCCCGCAAGCCGGCGACTTCGCTCATCAGCGCCTGCTCGACCTCGCCGCGCAGCGCGGCAGCGCGGCCGAGCGTCCAACTCGCCGGAACGTGCATGTGCATGTCGAGAAAGCGCCGGCTGCCGGCGCGGCGGGTCACCATATCGTCGAAGCGCACCGAGCTCTCGGCGAACCGCGCCAGCGTCTCGTCGATCCGCGCCTGCACCTCGGGCTCGAGCGCCTTGTCCATCAGCCCGTCGATCGAGCCCCAGACGACGCGCGCACCCTCTCGGATGATGTTGACGGCGACACCGATCGCGACCACCGGGTCGAGCCAGAGCCAACCCGTGAGCTGGACCAACAGGATGCCGACGACGACGCCGGCCGACGTCCAGACGTCGGTGTAGAGATGGCGGGCGTCGGCCTCGAGCGCGACCGAGCGGTGCCGGCGCGACTCGGCGAGCATCTTGGCGGCGAGCAGTCCGTTCAAGAGCGAGCTCGCCACCGTGAGCGTCAACCCGATGCCGACGCCTTCGAGCGGCTGCGGGCGCATGAAGCGGCCGATCGCAGACCAGACGATCGCGATCGCGGCGGCGGCGATCATCAGGCCCTCGAAGGCGCTCGAAAAGTATTCCGCCTTGGTGTGGCCGAATGGGTGATCCTCGTCGGCGGGGCGGGCGGCGATCGTCACCATCGCCAGGGCGAAGAGCGCCGAGGCGAGGTTGACGAGCGACTCCATCGCGTCCGACAAGAGGCCGACCGAGCCGGTGATCCACCACGCGGTGGTCTTGAGGACGATCGTCACCACCGCCGTCGCGACGGACAAGCGCAGCAGGGTCGTGACCTGCACTTGGCGCTCGCCTCAGCGCAAGGTGACGCGGGCGAACCTGCGCTTGCCGACTTGGACGACGAAGGTGCCGGCCGGCAGCTTGAGCGTCCGATCGGAGACAACGGCGCCGTCGACCCGGACTCCGCCGCCGTCGATCAGCCGCATCGCTTCGCTGGTCGACGGCGCCAGCCGCGTCTGCTTCAGGACCGCGCCGATGCCGAGCGGAGCGCCCTCAATGGCCACGGCGTCGATCTGATCGGGGACGCCGCCGCGCGCCCGTAGGTCGAAGTCCGCCTCGGCGGCTTGCGCGGCAGCGTGGCCGTGAAAGCGCGTCGTGATTTCCTTGGCCAATGCCACCTTGGCGTCGCGCGGGTTTCGGCCGGCGGCCGTCTCGGTGCGCCAGCGCGCGATCTCGGACGCGGAGAGAGAACTCAACAGATCGAAGTATCTCCACATCAGATCGTCGCTGATCGACATCAGTTTGGCGAACATGTCGTTTGGCGGGTCGGCGATGGCGACGTAGTTGCCCTTCGATTTGGACATCTTCTCGACGCCGTCGAGGCCTTCGAGGAGCGGCATGGTCATGATGCACTGCGGTTCCTGACCGTATTCGGCCTGCAACGCGCGCCCGACCAGCAGGTTGAACTTCTGGTCGGTGCCGCCGAGCTCGAGATCGGACTTCAACGCGACCGAGTCGTAGCCCTGCATGAGCGGATAGAGAAATTCGTGGACGCTGATCGGCGTTCCGGCCTTGAAACGGCGACTGAAGTCGTCGCGCTCCATCATCCGAGCCACGGTGTAGCGCGCGGCAAGCTCGATCATTCCGCGCGCGCCGAGGGGATCGCTCCACTCCGAGTTGTAGCGAATCTCGGTGCGCGCCGGATCCAGAACCACGCTGGCCTGCGCGTAGTATGTGCTTGCATTCGACTCGATCTGCTGGCGAGTGAGCGGTGGCCGGGTGGTGTTGCGTCCGGACGGGTCACCGATCATCGACGTGAAGTCGCCGATGAGAAAGATCACGGTGTGGCCGAGATCCTGCAACTCGCGAAGCTTGTTCAGGACGACGGTGTGGCCGAGGTGGATGTCGGGCGCGGTCGGGTCGAGCCCGAGCTTGATCCGAAGCGGAATCCCGGTGGCCTCCGCGCGGGCCAGCTTCTGCACCCACTCCCCCTCCGGGATCAACTCGCTGCAGCGGCGAAGGGATTGCGAGAGGGCCTGGCGAACGGACTCTGTAACGGGGTAACGGAGGGACGCGGGAGAGGGAGGAATAGAGGCGGACATCACTGGCTGTTACGGGAAAAGGGCCTCCGACGGCCGGTATACTGCGCCCGGCGTCCTGCAAGCCAGTGGGATGGTGCCCTACACGAGAGCGGACGTGCGCCACGATTCTAAGTGGTGCCCCGCTTGCGACGATCAACCGAGGTGCGCGCCCAGGCCGCACCGCCGAAACGAGCACCGAGCTCCGCAAAAATTGAAATCGCCGGCACCGTTGGATGTCGCCTGGGATTACGCCTCGGCCCACATCGCAAGCTTCGCTTCCCGCTATCCCCGCACCTTGACGGCTTCCGTGTCGCTGGCGTTGGCTGGCTTCGCCGCGACGGCGTTCGGCATCGCCCCCCAGGTTCCCGATGCCGCCGACCTGCCGCAGCGGACGATCGTCGAGAGCGTTCCCACCCTCGACCTGCGGGCGCAAGTCGATGCCCTCGCTGAGCAGGACCTCGACCTCTTTCGCAGCGAAATCACGCGCCCGAGCGACACCGTCGACTCCCTGCTCGGCCGGCTGAACGTCGCCGACGCGCACGCCGCCGCCTTCCTGCGCAGCGATCCGATCGCGAGGAGACTGCTCGAGGGCCGCGCCGGTAAGCGCGTGCAGGTGCGGGTCGACTCCCACGGCACGCTCCTGGAACTGCTGGCACGCTACGCCGCGGCGTCCGCCGACAAGCTGCCGAGCCAGTTCACGCGCCTGCGCGTGCAGCGGATCGCCGACAAGCTGGTCGCCGACCTCTCGACGGCGCCGCTGAGCTCCCAGGTGTTGATGGCGGGCGGAACGATCCAGTCGTCGCTTTTCAATGCGACCGACGAAGCCGGAATTCCCGATACGGTCGCGACCCAGCTCGCCGAGATCTTTGCCAACGACATCGACTTCCGGCACGAGTTGAAGCGCGGCGCGACGTTCTCGGTCGTCTACGAGTCGCTGACCGCCGACGGCGAGCCGATCAGCTGGGGCCCGGCAAACGGCCGCGTCCTTGCCGCCGAGTTCGTCAACCAGGGACAGACGTTCTCGGCGATGTGGTTCAAGGACGGCGACGCCAAGGGCGCCTACTTCGGCCTCGACGGCCAGAGCAAGCAGCGCTCGTTCCTCGCCAGCCCGCTCGAATTCTCCCGCGTGACCTCGGGCTTCGCGATGCGCATGCACCCGATCCTCAACACCTGGAAGCAGCACAACGGCGTCGACTACGGGGCGCCGACCGGGACACCGGTGCGAACGGTCGGCGATGGCGTCGTCGAGTTCGCCGGCTGGCAGAACGGGTACGGCAATGTCATCCACATCCAGCACGGCGGCGAGCGCTCGACGGTGTACGCGCACCTCAGCCGGATCGACGTCACCACGGGCCAGCACGTCGAACAGGGCATGATCATCGGCGCCGTCGGGCAGACCGGCTGGGCGACCGGGCCGCACCTGCACTTCGAGGTCAAGATCGACGGCCTGCAGCAGGATCCGCTGAAGGTCGCGCAAACCTCCGAGGCGGCGACGATCACGCCAGCCGCACAGGCCCGATTCGGTCAGCTCGCGCAAAGCGTGCGCGCCCAGCTCGGCATCGCCGAGAGCCTGCCGCGCACGCCGTTGCTCGGCGAGTAGGCGCGACGGCGCCACGGGCCTCGCCTTGATCCGCGCTCGGCGCCGGCGCCGGCATGTCATGGCCGAGATGGCCCGGACGCGGCGATGACCGAGGCGTTCATCGGCTTGATGTCGGGCACTTCGCTCGACGGCATCGACGGCGTCGTGATGGAGTTCGGGGCCCCGGGGGCACCGCCTGCCGCTCGCGTGCTGGCGCATGCCCACCGCGGCTTTTCGGCAACGCTGCGAGCCGAATTCGCCGCCCTCAACATCGCCGGCGCGAACGAACTCCATCGCGGCGCACTTGCCGCCAATGCGCTCGCGCGCGAGGCCGCCGGGGTGGTCGAGTCGCTGCTGAAGTCGGCGTCGTGTGAGCGGAGCCGGATCGTCGCGATCGGCTCGCATGGCCAGACCGTGCGCCACCGGCCGCGCGAATTCGACGAGACCGGCTACACGGTGCAGTTGAACGCGCCGGCGCTGCTGGCCGAGCGAACGGGAATCGATGTCGTCGCCGACTTTCGCAGCCGCGACGTTGCCGCCGGCGGTCACGGCGCTCCGCTGGTCCCCGCGTTCCATCACGCCATGTTCGGCCGCGGCGACGCATCGGTCGCGGTCCTGAACCTCGGCGGCATCGCCAACCTGACGTCGCTCGGCCCCGATGGCGCGATCGCGGGGTTCGACTGCGGCCCCGCCAACGTCCTGCTCGATCTCTGGTGCGAGCGATCGACCGGCAAGGCGTTCGACCCCGACGGGGCCTGGGGCGGTCGCGGCAAGGTCGACGACTATCTGCTCGATGCCTGCCTGGCTGAGCCGTATTTCGCGCTGCCGCCGCCGAAGAGCAGCGGCCGCGATCTCTTCAACGCGGCCTGGCTCGAAGAACGCCTCGTCGCCACCAGCGCGCGCGCGCGCTTGCGCCCCGAAGACGTCCAGGCGACGCTCGCCGAGCTGACCGCCCGCAGCGTCGCCGATGCCTTCCGGCGGTATCTCGCCCAGGCCGCGGAGCTGATCGTCTGCGGCGGCGGCGCGCGCAATGCCGACCTGATGGCGCGGCTCGCGCGGACGGCAGCACCGGCCCGCGTCGTCGCCAGCGACGATCGTGGCCTGCCCGCGGATCAAGTCGAGGCCGCGGCATTCGCCTGGCTTGCGCGCGCGTTCGTGCATCGACTTGCGGGGAACGTCGCGGCCGCCACTGGAGCTGCCGGGCCGCGCGTGCTTGGTGCGCTGTACCCGGCCCGGTGAACGACCCGCGCCGCAGCTGCAGGCAAAGAAAAAGCCGCCTTGCGGCGGCTGTTCGGTCCCGAGGAGGCAGCCGGCCGGCTCAGGCGGAAAAGCTCGACCCGCAACCGCAGGTGGTCGTCGCGTTCGGATTCTTGATCACGAATTGCGCGCCCTGGAGATCGTCCTTGTAGTCGATCTCGGCGCCCGCGAGGTACTGCAGGCTCATCGCATCGATCAGCAAGGTGACGCCGTTCTTCTCCATCCGCGTGTCGTCGTCATTGACGATCTCGTCGAACGTGAATCCGTACTGGAACCCCGAGCAGCCGCCGCCTTGCACGAAGACGCGCAGCTTCAGATCCGGGTTGCCTTCTTCGTCGACCAGCTCCTTGACCTTGTTGGCGGCGCTGTCGGTAAAGACGAGGGGCGGCGGCGGCACATCGGCCTCGACCGAGGGGACGGCGGAATCGGCGACTGCGCTCATGCAACGCTCCTGGGAAGACGGACGCTTGAATTATCGGCGAACGGTTGTCCCCACGTTCTCGCGGGGGCAACCGCACGTGCGGTCCGACCGCCAAAAGACAAGTCCGGCGGCCAGGCGGCTCGGTCGGGAGCCGCCGAATCCGGCTCGGCGCTCAGCGCTTGCTGAACTGCTTTCTGCGCCGCGCGCCGTGCAGGCCGACCTTCTTGCGTTCGACCTCTCGTGCGTCGCGGGTGACGAACCCGGCGCGGCTTAGGTCGCCCTTCAGCGCGGCGTCGTAGTCGATCAACGCACGTGTGATGCCGTGGCGGACCGCACCGGCCTGACCGGTTTCGCCACCGCCATGGACATTGACCTTGACGTCGAAGCTCGCGTCGTTGGCCGTCAATACCAGCGGCTGGCGAACGACCATGATCGAGGTCTGGCGGCCGAAATACTCCTCGACCGGCTTGCCGTTGACGAGAATCTGGCCGCTGCCCTTCTTCATGAAGACGCGCGCGACCGACGACTTGCGACGGCCGGTGCCGTAGTTCCAGTTTCCGATCATCGCGCGTCCTGAAGAATGTCGAGTTTCTTGGGTTGCTGCGCGGTGTGCGGATGCGTGTCGCCCGCATACACCTTCAGCTTCTTGATCATCGCGTAGCCGAGCGGACCCTTGGGCAACATGCCCTTGACGGCCTTCTCGAGCGCCCGCCCGGGGTGCCGCGCCTGCATGTCCTTGAACTTGACGCCGCGGATGCCGCCCGGAAATCCCGAGTGGCGGTAGTACATCTTGTCTTCGGCCTTGTTGCCGGTGACGCGGATCTTGTCGGCGTTGACGATGACGATGAAGTCGCCGGTGTCGACGTGAGGCGTGTAGATGGCTTTGTGCTTGCCGCGCAGGCGAAGGGCGACTTCACTGGCCACCCTGCCCAAGACCTTGTCGGTCGCGTCGATCACAAACCACTCATGCGTCACTTCGGCGGCTTTAGCGCTGAAGGTTTTCATGGGTTCCGTCGGTAGTTGTCCTGCCTCTGCTGCGACGATGCTCGGCCGCACTTCGTTCGGTGGGCGCTCGCGGTCGCACTGGCTCCAGTCGTTCGAGAAACGGCTGTCTTTCGCCGAAGCAAATAACGAAAAGCCTTCGAGTGTACCAGACGGTCGGGATCCATCGCCTCCATGCCGGCTCGGAAGTGGGGTGCGCTCCCTAGCCGACCCTCCTAGACTTCGGGTTAACCCTGAGACACAACCGAGAGAGCCGAGTTGCCCCTTCATGCTCCTGACCCGAACGACGGCGGCTTCGGCAGCGCCGACGCGGATCGTCACGTCGCCGCCGATGCCGCGCGCCCAGGACGCTCGTGGGTGCCGATCCGCTCGCTCAGCCCCCGTCACCGCTGCCGGATCTCTGCCCACCTGTGCGCGCTCGACGAGCGCTCGCGCTATCTTCGTTTCGGCTACGCGGCCAACGACGCCCAGATCCATCGCTATGTCGACACGCTCGACTTCGATCAGGACGAGGTATTCGGCGTCTTCAACCGGCGCCTCGAGCTGATCGCCCTCGCCCACCTCGCACATCGCGACGCCGATCCGACGCGCGGCCGCGAATCGGCGTCGGAATTCGGCGTTTCCGTGCTGCCGAAGGGGCGTCGCCGCGGCTTCGGGCGCCGCCTTTTCGAACACGCCATGCTGCATGCCCGCAACCGAGGCGTACAGACGATCTTCATTCATGCACTGAGCGAAAACACGGCGATGCTCCGGTTGGCCATCGCCGCGGGCGCCATCGTCGAGCGCGACGGCTCGGAATCCGAGGCCCGGCTCAAGCTGCCGCCCGACTCGTTCGTCTCGCACCTCGACGAAGCGCTCGGCGACCAGGCCGCGGAGCTCGACTATCGGCTGAAGCGTCATGCGCATCGAGCCGGGCACACCCCAGCAAGTGCGGTGCAAGCCGAGGACCGCCCGCTCGCTGCGGCAGCTGGGATCGACCCGGGCACAGGCGACAGCCCCCCGAACGCGCGTCCCTGACCGCCCGTCCGGTTCCGGCCGAGGGCCGCTCGCCGCATGCGAAAGAGGGATGCCGCGGCGGCGCAGTCGCCGCTAACATCCAACCCTTCCCCGGCTCCGGCGCCGGGAATCCCCCGCTCTGGAGTGAACGGCTGGTGATGGGAACGCTTTGGTCGATCGCGGCGGTGCTGGCGCTGACGCTGCTCGCGGTGGTCGCGCTGGTCGGGGTGTGGCTGCTCCGTCGCCCGCGACGCCCAGAGCCTCTGCCCACCGAGTGGTCGCTCTCCGCCCGTCCGGTGTTCTCGACCGACGAGCGCCGCGTCTACAAGCTCCTGCGCGAGGCGTTGCCGCATCACGTCGTGCTGTCGAAGTTGCCTTTGGTGCGGTTCTCGCAACCGACCAATCCCGATGACGTCCGTTACTGGTACGAGTTGCTCGGCGCCATCAACGTGACCTTCGCCGTGTGCAGCGCCAACGGCCGCGTCCTCGCCGCGATCGACCTCGACACCGATCGCGGCAACTCGCGGCGGATCCTGCAGATCAAGCAGTCGGTGCTCGGTGCCTGCCGGATCCGCTATCTGCGCTGTCCGGTCGATAACCTGCCGACCGCGGCAGAGCTGCAACTGCTCGTGCCGAGCAGCACGGCCGCGACAGCACGCGGCCCCCAACCCGGCGTCATCCCGCCACGGGACCTCGACGACGCGCGCGATTCGCTGGCGAGCACGGTGGCGACCCGGCGCGCCCAGCGCAGCGCGCTCTGGCAGGACTCGTCAGGCTTCCAGGATTCGTTCTTCGCTCCCGACAGCCGACAGGACACGCTCGGCAACAGCGAGTTCGCATCGTTGGCCTATGCCAACCCGCGCATCCCGGTGCGCAGCGGCAATGGCCACGACGCGGTGCAAGGCGGCGGCCGTGACAACGCACCGACGGCCCGCGGTAGCGGCGACGACAACGAAGAGCCGGCCGGCGTCGTCGTCGATACTCCGGCGCCTCTCGAGTCACGTACGCACCACTGAACTCGCGCGCCGCGTTGCCGGCGCCGACCATGCCCGACGATTCCGCCAACGGCCCGGCGCCTGCGCCTTACGCCGACCTCACGCCCGGCGGCGTTCTCGACGCACTCGACGGTGTCGGCCTGCGCGGCGACGGCCGGCTGATCCAACTGAACTCGTACGAGAACCGCGTCTACCAAGTCTTCCTCGAAAGCGGCCGCGTCGTCGTCGCGAAGTTCTATCGGCCCGGGCGCTGGAGCAATGCACAGATCCTCGAGGAGCACGCGTTCGCGACCGAGCTCGCGGCCAGCGAGATTCCGGTCGCCGTGCCGATCGGCCTCGAGATCGACGCACACTCGCCGCACGCAGACGCGGTCGAGTCGAACGGAGCGACGTTGGCCTGTGCTCGCACCGAAGCCGGCGCGATGTACCGCTTCGGCGTCACCGAGCGGCTCGCCGGACGCGCGCCCGAGCTCGAGAATCCCGAGGTGCTACGCTGGCTCGGCCGCTACATCGGGCGGCTGCACGCGGTCGGCGCGGCGGCGCCGTTCGTGCATCGCGTCGCGCTCGATGTCGCGAGCTACGGCGACGTGAGCCGCGATTTCCTGCTCGAGCAGCGTCTGGTCTCCGACGACGTCGTCGCGCGCTGGAGTGGCCTTGCCGACCGCGCGCTCGCCGCCTGCCGCGACGCGTTCGCCGCCGCCTCGCCGCGCCGGATCCGCCTCCACGGCGACTGCCATCCGGGCAACGTGCTCTGGACCGACGCCAGCGGACCGCATTTCGTCGACCTCGACGACGCCGTCGGCGGCCCGGCGGTGCAGGACGTGTGGATGCTGCTCTCGGGGGATCGCGCGGCGATGACGCGCCAGTTGCTCGATGTCCTCGACGGCTACGAGTCGTTCATGGACTTCGACTGGCGCGAGCTTCGCCTGGTCGAGCCGCTGCGCACCTTGCGCGTGCTCCACCACAGCGCCTGGATCGCGCGCCGCTGGAGCGACCCGACATTCCCGATCAACTTTCCCTGGTTCGCGAGCCCGGCGTACTGGGCCGATCAGTGCACGCGTCTTGCCGAGCAACTCGAGGCGATGGCGGAGCCGCCGCTTGGCAGCCCGGGATGAAGCCCAGGCTCAGGCGAGCAACAGCGCGTTCACGCGCCTGACATACGCCGCCGGATCCTCGAGCTGGCCGCCCTCGGCGAGCACCGCCTGGTCGAACAGGATCGCCGCGAGCTCGTCGAACCGCTCGCTCGACTCGAGCCGCTTGACGAGCGGATGCTCGGCGTTGACCTCCAGGATCGGCTGTACCGCCGGCGCGCCCTGCCCGGCCTGCTTGAGCAGGCGCGCGAGGTGGCCGCTCATGTCGCCCTCCTCGACGACGAGGCACGCCGGCGAGTCGACCAGCCGCGTCGTCACGCGGACATCCTTGGCGCGCTCCTTGAGCGAAATCTTGAGGCGCTCGAGCGTCGGCTTGAACGCGGCCGCAGCTTCCTCTGCGTGCTTCTTCTCTTCTTCGTCGGCGAGCTTGCCAAGGTCGACCGATCCCTTGGCAACGCTTTGCAGCGGATGGCCGTCGTACTCATAGAGGTGCGACAGCAGCCACTCGTCGACGCGGTCGGTCAGCAGCAGCACCTCGATCCCCTTCTTCCTGAAGATCTCCAGCTGCGGGCTGTTCTTCGCCGTCGCCAGCGTGTCGGCGGTGACGTAGTAGATCGCCTCCTGCCCTTCCTTCATCCGGCCCACGTACTCCGGCAGCGAGACGCGTTGCGCCGCGCCGTCGTCGACGGCCGTCGAGGCGAAGCGGTACAGCTTCGTCAGCCGCTCGCGGTTGGCGAAATCCTCGCCGATGCCTTCCTTGAGGACGACGCCGAAGTCCTTCCAGAACGCCGCGTATTTCTCCTTCTCGGCGGCGTCATCGCTCTCGGCGAGCCCTTCGAGCATCGACAGCACCCGCTTGGTCGAGCCTTCGCGGATCGCCTTGACATCGCGGCTTTCCTGCAGGAGCTCGCGGCTGACATTGAGCGGCAGGTCGCTCGAGTCGATCACGCCCTTGACGAAGCGCAGGTAGACCGGCATCAGCGCCTCGGCGTCGTCCATGATGAAGACGCGCTTCACATAGAGCTTGACGCCGCCGCGCTTGTCGCGGTTCCAGAGATCGAACGGCGCCTTCGACGGGATGTAGAGCAGCTGGGTGTATTCGCTGCGTCCCTCGACGCGGTTGTGCGTATAGGCGAGCGGCGCCTCGGTGTCGTAGCTGATCTGCTTGTAGAACTCCTGATACTGCTCCGGCGTGATCTCGCCCTTCGGCCGCGTCCAGAGCGCTGCCGCCTTGTTCACCGGCGACCACTCGTCGCGCGTGACCTGCCTCTTCGCCTCCTCGTCCCACTCCTCCTTCTGCATCAGGATCGGCAGCGAGATGTGATCGGAATATTTCGAGACAATCGAGCGCAGCTTCCAGGCCGAGAGGAACTCCTCCTCGCCCTCGCGCAGGTGCAGGATGACGCTCGTGCCGCGTTCGGTTCGGGTGATCGGCTCGATGTCGAAGTCGCCCGCACCTTGAGAGCTCCAGCGCACGCCGTGGTCGGCCGCGAGGCCGGCGCGGCGCGACTCGACGGTGACGCGGTCGGCGACGATGAACGCCGAATAGAAGCCGACACCGAACTGGCCGATCAGCTGCGCCTCCTTCTTCTGGTCGCCCTGCAGCGCCGACACGAATTCGCGCGTGCCGCTCTTGGCGATCGTGCCGAGGTTGGCGACCGCCTCTTCGGACGACATGCCGATGCCGTTGTCGACGATCGTGATCGTCTTCGCGTCCTTGTCGAACGAGACGCGGACCTCGAGGTCGGGCTGGCCTTCGTAGAGCTCGGGCTTGTCGATCGCCTCGAAGCGCAGCTTGTCGCACGCGTCCGACGCGTTCGAGATCAGCTCACGCAGGAAGATCTCCTTGTTCGAGTACAGCGAATGGGTGACGAGGTGCAGGATCTGCTGCACCTCGGCCTGGAAGGAAAGGGTTTGCTTGTCCATTTGCGAATTCTGGTGGCTCGGGGTTCAACTCGCGGCCGCCGCCTCGGCCGGGCATGGCGACGGTGGCGGGTCGGCAGATGGCGGCACCGCGGCGGCGTTTCAAGAGGCGCTCCTAGAATCGTGCGTGATCCAGCTCGACCTCCCGCTCACGTCGGTCGCCAGGCTCCACGAGTCCGTCGCGAACGGCCTTGCAGCCGGGATGCCGGCGCCGTGAGGACCGTGCGCGCGACGCGCTACGTGACGCCTCTCCGCGAAGGCGGCTCCCTGCCGGCGATCGTCGAAGGCGACGACGAAGGCCTCTACGTCCTCAAGTTCCGTGGCGCCGGCCAGGGCCCGCGCGCGTTGGTCGCCGAGCTGCTCGCGGGGGAGATCGCAAGAGCGCTCGGCCTGCCGGTGCCCGAGATCGTGTTCGCGACGATCGACGCCGATCTCGCGCGCACCGAGCCCGACCCCGAGATCCAGGACCTAATCCGCGCCAGCGCGGGGCCCACGGGCAGCGGCGCGGCGCTCAATCTCGCGCTCGACTACCTGCCTGGCGCGGTCGCGTTCGACCCCCTCGCCTGGCAGCCCAACGCCGACCTCGCGTCGCGCATCGTCTGGTTCGACGCCTATGTGAGCAACCTCGACCGCACGCCGCGCAACGCCAACATGCTCGTCTGGCACGACCGGCTCTGGCTGATCGATCACGGCGCTGCGTTCTACTTCCACCACGCGTCGGCCGACTTCGTCGAGCGCGCGACCAGCCCTTTTGCGGCGATCAGGGACCACGTCCTGCTGTCGTTCGCAAGCCAGCTCGCCGACGTCGATGCGGCAATGAGCGCGGCGCTGACGGGTGAAACGATCGCCGCGATCACGTCGCTGATCCCGGACGACTGGCTCGGCGCCGACGCCGGCCACGGCGATCCGCCGGCGCAACGCACCGCATATGCCAGCTACCTCGCGCGCCGGCTCGAAGCGCCGCGCGCTTTTGCAGAGGAGGCGGACCGTGCCCGATCGCTGCACGTATGACTACGCGATCGTCCGCGTCGTCCCGCGCGTCGAGCGCGGCGAGTTCGTCAACGTCGGCGCGATCGTCTCCTCGGACGCGGAGAGCTACCTCGCCGCACGCTTCGCAGTCGACGAGGCGCGCTTGCGAGCCCTCGATGCGGGCATCGACCTGGCCGCCGTCCACACGTCGCTCGCCGCGATCGCTGCCGTCTGCAGCGGCGGCGACGCGGCCGGACCGATCGGCAGGCTGACGCTGCGCGAGCGGTTTCACTGGCTGGTCGCGCCGCGCAGCACGATCATCCAGACATCGGCCGTGCACACCGGACGGTGCGACGATCTCGGCCGCGCGCTCGATCATCTCCTCGACCGCATGGTGCGGCCGCTCGCGCCGCCCGATTCGCCGTGAACGTCCCTTCTGCCCCAGCGACGACGAGCGTCGGCGACGGCGGCGATCCGGTGTTTCGCCCGATCGCCGATCTCGTCCGCGAGAACGCCGTCGGCGCGCCGCTGCAATTGGCAATCGTCGACACCAGCGGCGCGTCGATCGACTACGGCGCCCTCGACGCGCTGATGGACCGCGTCGCCGCGAGCCTGCAGCGCGACGGCGTCGCGCCCGGCGAGGCGATCGCGATCTGCGGCCGCAACTCGGTCGCCTACGCGGCGCTCTTCCTCGGCGCGCTGCGCGCCGGCGTCGTCGTCGCTCCGCTCGCGGCGTCGGTGACGCCGGCGGCCTTTCGCTCGATGGTCGGCGACGCGCAGGCGCGGCTCTTGTTCACCGATACGAGCGCTGCCGGCGCGATCGCGGGCATCGTCGCCGGCGCCGACGCGCCGGCGCTCGTCGCGCTCGACGGCGAGTCGTCAGGAACGCCGTTCGAGCGTTGGCTTGCCCGCGCGGGGAGCGCGCCGCAGCCGGTCGACATCCGTCCGGCGATGCCGTTCAACATCATCTATTCGTCGGGAACCACCGGGACGCCGAAGGGCATCGTCCAGCCGCACGGCATGCGCTGGACACACGTCATGCGCGGCGGCCGCTTCGGCTACGGCCGCGATACCGTGACGCTGCTGGCGACGCCGCTCTACTCCAACACGACGCTGGTCGTCTTCTTTCCGACGATCGCGTTCGGCGGCACCCTCGTCCTGATGGACAAGTTCGACGCCGACCGCTATCTCGCCCTCGCCGAGCGGCACCGCGTGACGCACACGATGCTCGTGCCGGTGCAGTACCAGCGGCTGATGGCAAGCCCGCGCTTCGGCAGCCACGACCTGTCGCCTTTCCGGATGAAGTTCTGCACCAGCGCGCCGTTCGGCGCAGCACTGAAGGCCGATGTGCTCGCGCGCTGGCCGGGCGGCCTGGTCGAGTTCTACGGCATGACCGAAGGCGGCGGCACCTGCATCCTCGCCGCCCACGAGCACCCCGACAAGCTGCATACCGTCGGCAAGCCGGTCGAGGGACACGACATCCGCCTCATCGACGAGCAGGGTCGCGAGTTGCCGTGCGGCGCGACCGGCGAGGTCGTCGGCCACTCGCCGGGGATGATGGCCGGCTACCACGGCCAGCCCGAGCGCACCGCCGAGGCCGAGTGGTTCGACGCTGGCGGCAAGCGCTTCATCCGCACCGGCGACGTCGGCCGCTTCGACGACGAGGGCTTTCTCAGCCTCGTCGATCGCCGCAAGGACATGATCATCAGTGGCGGCTTCAATCTCTATCCGAGCGATCTCGAGGCGGTGCTTCGCACGCATCCGGCGGTGGCCGAGGTCGCGGTCGTCGGCGTTCCCTCCGAGCGCTGGGGCGAGACGCCAGCGGCGTGGGTCGTCGGCCGGGCCGGCGAGTCGATCGACCCCGAAGCACTGCGCGCATGGGCCAACGTGCGCCTCGGCAAGACGCAGCGCGTCGCCTTCGTCCACGTCGTCGACGAGCTGCCGCGCAGCGCGATCGGCAAGGTGCTGAAGCGCGAGCTGCGCGACCGCTTCGTCGCCAGCAACTGCAAACCCGGGAGCCTCCCATGACCGATGAACGATCCGCCGCAGCACCGCTCGGTGCGAGCGGCCTCAAGGTGTCCAAGCTCTGGCTCGGCACGATGATGTTCGGCGACCAGACCGACGCGGCAGAAGCCGGCCGCATCGTCGCCGCCGCGCGCGACGCCGGCATCAACGCGATCGACACTGCCGACGTCTATGCGAAGGGCGAATCGGAGCGCATCGTCGGCCGCTTGATCGGCGGCGACCGGGCGCGCTGGGTGCTCGCGACCAAGCTCGCGAACCCGACCGGCGCCGACGTCAACGATCGCGGCCTGTCGCGCCGCCACATGGTGCGCGCGCTCGACGCCAGCCTGCAGCGACTCGGCACCGACCGGGTCGACATCCTCTACCTGCACCGCGAGGACGCGACGACGCCGCTCGAGGAGACGGTCGCGGCGATGGCGCACCTGCTCGCGAGCGGCAAGGTGCTTTATTTCGGCGTCTCGAACTTCCGCGCCTGGCGGGTCGCGCGCCTGGTCGAAATGTGCCGCGCCGCGGGAGTGCCGCCGCCGATCGTCTGCCAGCCGCCGTACAACGCGATGTCGCGCGCCATCGAGACCGAGCTCTTGCCGTGCTGCGCGCACTATGGCGTCGGCGTCGTCGCCTACAGCCCGCTCGCGCGCGGCGTTCTCTCGGGCAAGTACGCACCGGGTGCAGCGCCGCCGCAAGGCTCGCGCGCCGCGCGCAACGACCAGCGCATCCTGCAGACCGAGTTCCGCCCGGAGTCGGTTGCGCTGGCGCAGCGCATCGCCGAGCATGCCAGGGCGAGCGGCCGATCGCCGTTGCAGTTCGCGCTCGCCTGGGTCTGGAACAACGCGCTCGTGCACGGCGTGATCGGCGGCCCGAAGACGCTCGCCCAGTGGCAGGACTACGTCGACGCGACGACGACGCCGTTCGACGCCGCCGACGAGGCGCTGGTCGACGCGATGGTCGCGCCCGGGCACGCGTCGACGCCGGGCTACACCGACCCGGTCTATCCGGTCATGGGGCGCCAGCCACGCTCGCGCTAGTGTCCGTCACTCGTTGACGGCGTGCGGCGGACGCTTCTCGTACCAGTGCGTGATGCGCGCGCCGTCCCAGGCAAGCGCGAGATGCGCCGCCGACTTGGCATGGCGAAGCGCCCGCGGCCGGAAGATGCCGACGCATTCGCCGCCGGCATGGCGAACGCTCGGCCAACGCAGCCCCCAGCTCTCGAGCGCGCGCAACTGCCGCCCGAGCGCCTGCGACGGGCCGTAGTCGTCGGCGTCGAGCACGCTGGAAAAGCGGCCCGGTCCGTTGCCCGCCTCGTCGATTTGCGAGAGATCGTGCAGGTCGGCCTCGACGCTCGCGGTGACGACCCGCATGTCGATGTCGATCGCCGGCTCGCTCGTGCTGCGCAGGAAGACGGCGCGGTGATGGCTCACCTCGGCGATCGCGGTCTCGAGCGAATGGGCGGCGTAGTAGACGCCGTACGAGCCGTCGGAGAAGCGCGAGCCGTCCTTGTTGAGATGCGTGAAGGCGGCCATCACGGCCGTCGCTCCGGGCCCGGTGACACGCTCTTCCTTCGCGACCAGCGTGATCTCGCCGAGTTCGTCGCGGATGCGTGGATTGGCGAGCGCCTCGATCGCGAACACGACGTCGAGGTCGGCGGGGTCGGCGATCGCGTCGTAGAGGCCGACCGTCGGGTAGCGCGACGGGATCAGCCGATACGACGGCCGCCACGAGACGTGGCGCACGGGGACGGTCTTCGGCTCGACCTTCGCCGAGCGGCGCGCCGTGGGCGCCCCCGCTCGCGCCCCGTCTGCGGTGGCGACGCTCATGCCTTGCCGCCGCGCTGGGCGTCGAGGTACTCGCGGACGACGAACAGATCGGCGATCTGGCCGCCGAGCATGCGGTCGAGCGCCGAGCGGCCGCCGAACAGGCGCGCGCTGTTCGGCTTTCTCACCCACTCGTCGGCACGGCCGGACGCGGGAAAGAGGATCTGCAGCGACGAGTAGATGCCGAACAGGTGCGAAAGACGCTCGAGGATGTGGCGGTCGAGCGGCGCCACCTTGGCCTGCTTCCACTGGTAGAGCGTCGCCTTGGCGACGCCGAGCAGCGTCGTCTGCTCGACAACCGAGAGCTGCCAGGCGTCGGCGAGGCGAAAGAACGTCCTGAGGGCAGCGCCGGCGGCGCGCGGCGATTTGAGATCGACGGCTGGTGGCGCGGGCTTGAGAAGAGCGCTCATGAGGCATCGGGGGCGGCCCGAGGCGAAGACAGACTGTCCGAGACTAGTACATCTACAGACAAAAAGCAATCTTTCGTCCGTAGACGGACGCGAGGTCGCCGCGGTCTTGTCGCGCTGTCCTATCTGACGTGCATCACGCCGCCGTCGACGACGAGGGTCGAGCCGACGACGTAGTCGCCGGCGCGCGACGCCAGGTAGACCGCGGCGCCCGCCATGTCGTCGTCGACGCCGATCCGGCCGATCGGGATTCGCGCCTTGACGACCTCGGCGCGGTCGCGCGCGTCGCGGTTCATGGCCGACGCGAAGGCGCCCGGCGCGATCGCGCTGACGACGATGTTCTCGCTCGCCAGCCTGAGCGCCATGCGGCGAGTCAGCTGGAGCAGCCCGGCCTTGCTCGCGGCGTACGAATACGTCTCCTGCGGGTTCACCGAGAGGCCGTCGATCGATGCGATGTTGATGACCTTGGCCGGCCGTTCGGCGCTCGCGGCCTTGCGCAGATGGCCGGCGAGCGCCTGGGTGAGGAAGAACGGCGTCTTCAGGTTGAGGTCGACGACCTTGTCCCAGCCCTTCTCGGGGAAGGTGTCGAACGACTCGCCCCAGGCCGCGCCGGCGTTGTTGACGAGGATGTCCAGCGCGCCCTCGCGCGCCGCGTAGGCGGCGACGAGCGTCTGCACGCCCTGGGCGTCGGAGACGTCGGCCGGCAACGAGACGCAGTTGCCGAGCGACGACAGTTCCTTGGCCGTCGCGTCGCACGCATCGGCCTTGCGCGCCGAGATATAGACGGCACGGCAGCCGGCGCGGAGGAACCCGGCGGCGATCATGCGGCCGATGCCGCGCGAGCCGCCGGTGACGAGGGCGGTTCGCCCGGACAGCGAGAAGAGATCGTTCATTGCGGGCCTCGCGTGGCGAAATGGACGGGGGCGGCGCGGCGACCCGACCCACTCGGGCTGCGCTCCGGCACGATACGCCCCTGGGCCGATGGCGCGCGCCCGACGCCCTGCGTCGACTCGCAGCCCTGGGAGAAAAACGATGACAGCACTTCGAGCCTCCACCTTGTCTGTCGCATGCGCCCTCGTCGTCGCCGTCGGCGACGCCGCGTCGGCGCGGGATGCCGTCTGCGCTGTCGACCGCTTCCAGGATGCGACGTCGCCCGGCGGGGCCGAGGTCCGCATGCACGTCCTCAACATCGGCAGGCCGTGCACGATCGTCAACCACGGCCTGCCTGCCGAGCAGGCGCACCCGGCCGAATCCGGCGCGATCACCTCGCCTGCCCATCACGGCAGCGCCGCGTTCGCGGCCCCCGATGCCGTCTACGTGCCCGCGCCAGGCTTTGCCGGCAGCGACGCGTTCGCCTACGAAGCGTTCGCCAAGGGCAGGAACGACGAGCGGCTCCACCTGCGCGTCCGCGTCAAGGTCGACGTCGTCTTGCCCTAGCGGGCGCCGCCGTGGGCTTCGAGGAATCGTTCTGCGCCTGTGAAGAGGAGGCGCTCGGATTCCTCGTCAGCGAGCACGGCTTTCGCCGTCTCGCACGCGAGATCGACCGAGCCGTGGACGCAGGCGGCGTGCACGCCCGCGTCGTCTATCGCGCCAGCGAGGTCGATCCCGAGAGCGGCCGCGAGGTGATCCTCGACGTCGCACCGTTGCGCCTCGAACTCGGCCTCGAGATCGCCAGCGCCGCCGCCGGCAGGTTCTCGATCGTGGAGTTGCACGCGCTCGAAGGCAGGGAGCCATTCCCGCAGCGGATGCACGGCCTGTACGACGCCATGCTCGAACCCGACCTCCTGCTCGCGGAGTTCGCCCGCCTAGGGGGCGTGCTGCACACCTGCGGCAGGCGCTTCTTCAACGACGATGCTTCGCTCTGGGAAGACCTGTTGCTGCAGCGCCAGCAGCGCGCCGAGTCGGAGCGGATCCGCGCCATCCTCGCCCAGGCGAAGGACGCGTTCTACGCGCGCGACTGGCTGCAGGTGGTTGCCCTGCTCGCACCGATCGAGTCGCGCCTCGGCCGCCGCGCGAGCGCGCGGCTGGAACACGCCCGCAGGAAGGCGCTGGCCGAAGACTGAATCCCTGCCTCCTGGTGCGGCCGCCGTGGACGCGAGAGCGCTGCCGGCGTCGATCGCCCGCGGCTGGGCACGACCGTTGCCGCGAGCGGCAAGGCGAGGAGAGATGAGATGAAGAGCGCGCTGCAACCTTACCTCCGCAAGCGCGACTTCCAGGTCACCAGCGAGCCGACCGGCGGCAAGGCGACAAAGCAAGGCGCGCTCTCGTTCGTGATCCAGAAGCATGCCGCGACTCGACTGCACTACGACTTTCGCCTCGAGCTCGACGGCACGCTGAAGAGCTGGGCGGTGCCGAAGGGACCCAGCCTCGATCCGCGGGACAAGCGGATGGCGGTGCACGTCGAGGACCATCCGCTCGACTACGCGAGCTTCGAGGGGACGATCCCGAAGGGCCAGTACGGCGCCGGCAAGGTGATCGTGTGGGACCGTGGCACCTGGGAGCCGGTCGGCGACGCCCGCGCCGGCTACCGCGCCGGCAAGCTCAAGTTCCGCCTCGCCGGCACGAAGCTGCACGGCGGCTGGACGCTGGTGCGCATGCACGGCCGCGCCGGCGAACGACAGGAGCCGTGGCTGCTGATCAAGGAACGCGACGACGCAGCGCGGCCGGCGGAGGATTTCAGCGTCGTCGAAGCCGAGCCCGGCAGCGTGCTCTCGGATCTGACGATCGATGACGGCCCGCCGGCGACCAAGACCCCGACGCGCGGCAGCCCGAAGCCGGTCGCGACCGCGAGAAAAGCAAGCCCTCGCGCCGCCGCGGCCGCGACGCGCAGCGCGAAGGCTCCGACCGACGCGCCGGCGCTTCCCGCCGGCGCCGTGAAGGCGCGGATGCCGGCGACGCTGCTGCCACAGCTGGCGACGCTCGTCAGCGCGCCGCCAAGCGACGGCGAGTGGATCTACGAGATCAAGTTCGACGGCTACCGGCTGCTGGCGCGCGTTGACGGCGGCGAGGTGCGCCTCTTCACGCGCCGCGGCAATGACTGGTCGGCGCGCATGCCGGGTCTCGTCGACGCGGTCCGCACCCTCGCCATCGGCACGGGCTGGCTCGACGGCGAGATCGTCGTCAGCGGCGCCGACGGCGTCCCCGACTTCAACGCGCTGCAGAACGCGTTCGAGTCGGCGCACGCCGATGAGATCCGCTACTTCGTCTTCGACCTACCGTACTGGAACGGCCACGACCTGCGCCAGGTGCCACTCGTCGACAGGCGCGCGCTCCTCGCGGCGCTCGTCGACCGCGCGCCGCCGCAGGAGCGCATCCGCTTCAGTCAGGATTTCGACTCCGGGCCCGAGGAGCTGTTGCAGAAGGCGTGCCGCATGCGGCTCGAGGGAATGATCGGCAAGCGCACCGATGCAACGTACGTGTCGCGGCGAAGCCCGACCTGGATCAAGCTGAAGTGCACCCAGCGCCAGGAGTTCGTCGTCGGCGGCTGGACCGATCCGCAGGGCTCGCGCACGGCGATCGGGTCGCTGCTGCTCGGCATCCACGACGAGGCGGGCCAGCTCCGCTTCGCCGGCGGCGTCGGCAGCGGTTTCGACCAGAAGACCCTGACCGCGGTGAAGAAGGCGCTGAACGCGATTCCTGCCGAGCACACTCCTTTCTTCGAACTGCCACGCGACGTTCGCGGCCACTGGGTGCAGCCCAAGCTCGTCGCCGAGGTGTCGTTCGGCGAATGGACGCCGGACGGCCGCATCCGCCACTCGGTGTTCCACGGCCTGCGCGACGACAAGGACGCCGGGGCGATCGGGCGCGAACGGGCGGCGACGCCTGAAGAGGTGAGCGCAGCATCGGCTGCCACCGCGAAGCCCGGCGCACGAGCGAAGCCGGCGGCCAAGGCAGGGACGCGAATCGAGGCCACGCGCGAGCCCAACGCGAAAGCGTCGCCGGCGGCGAAGACGACGGCGACGACGACGACGTCGAAGGAACGCGCCGACGCGACCGTGGCGGGTCTCCGCATCAGCCACCCGGATCGCGTCGTCGACCGGGCGACGGGAATCAGCAAGCTCGAGATCGTCAACTACTACCTCGAAGTCGCGCGGCTGATCCTGCCCCACCTTGCGAAGCGCCCGGTGTCGCTCGTCCGCGCCCCTGCGGGGCTGGCGGGCCATCTCGTCTTCCAGCGCCACGCCGGCGCCTTGCGCATCCCCGAGCTGCGCGAGCTCGACCCGGCGTTCTCGCCGGACCACGAGCCAATGGTCGAGGTCGATTCCTTCACCGCGCTGATCGGCGCCGCGCAAGCGAACGTCATCGAGTTCCACACCTGGAACGCGACGACGCGCGACCCGGCGCACCCCGACCGGATCGTCTTCGACCTCGATCCCGGCGAGGGTGTCGGCTGGCAGCAGATGCGAGAAGGCGCCGCGCTGCTACGCTCGCTGCTGCAGCAGCTCGGCCTCGAGAGCTTTCTGAAGACGAGCGGCGGCAAGGGCCTGCATGTCGTCGTGCCGGTCGCGGCGAAGGAGGAATGGGACACCGTCAGGGAGCTCGCCCGGCGCATCGTCGAGCACATGGCGGCGACGATCCCCGAGCGCTTCGTCGCCAAGAGCGGGCCGAAGAACCGCGTCGGCAGGATCTTCGTCGATTACCTTCGCAACGGCTTCGGCGCGACGACCGCGTGTGCATGGTCGGCGCGCGCGCGCCCGGGCCTCGGCGTCTCGGTGCCATGCGCGTGGGACGAGCTCGACGCCGTGAGCGGGGGCGACCACTGGACGATTCGCAACGCCCACGAACGGATCGAGGAGCACGCCGATCCGTGGCGCGGCTACGCCCAGGCGAAACAGAGCGCCGCGAAGGCGATGAAGGCGATCGGCATGGAACGCGCCACGGCGTGACGCGCCGCGCCGTGACCTCAGATCGCGCCGACGCTTCCCGTCACCGGCAGGACGATGCCGCTGATGTAGCCGGAGCACACCGGCGAGGCGAGAAAGACGTATGCGGGCGAGAGCTCCTCGGGCTGCGCCGGGCGCTTCATGTCGGTGTCCTGGCCGAACTCGGCGACCTTCTCGGCCGGCGCGTCGGCAGGATTGAGCGCCGTCCACACCGGGCCGGGAGCGACCGCGTTGACGCGGATGCCCTTGTCGATCAGGTTCTGCGCCAGCGACTTGGTGAAGGCGTGGATGGCGCCCTTGGTCGCCGAATAGTCGAGCAGCATCGGACTGCCTTCGAGACCCGTGACCGATCCGGTGTTGATGATCGACGCGCCTCGCTGCAGGTGCGGCAGGGCCGCCTTGACCATGTGGAAGTAGCCGAAGATGTTGGTGCGGAAGGTCTCGTCGAGACGCTCGTCGCTGAGATCCTCGATCGACGACGCGTGCTCCTGGAAGGCAGCGTTGTTGACAAGGACGTCGATACGGCCGAACGCCTCGAGCGTCGCGGCGACGACCTCGTCGCCGAAGCTCGACTCCCTCACGTCGCCGGCGACGAGCACGCAGCGCCGGCCCTCGGCCTCGATGCAGCGCCGGGTCTCGGCCGCATCGTCGTGTTCGTTCAGGTAGGCGACGGTGACGTCGGCGCCTTCGCGTGCGAACAGCACCGCGACCGCGCGGCCGATTCCCGAGTCGCCGCCGGTGACGATCGTCGCGAGTCCTTCCAGCTTGCCGCTGCCGCGGTACGAGGGCGCCATGAACTGAGGCGCGAGGGCGAGGTCGCCTTCGCTGCCCGGCTTTCGCTGGTGCGCAGGCACGACCTTTTCCGGATGCGGGCGCGCGCCTGCCTGGACCGCACGCTCGTGGCCGCTCGAACCCGCGCGTTTCTTGCCGTCCCTCCGATCCTGCTCACGCTGGATCTCTCGCTGCCGGCGCACGGTCGCGCCTTCCGCGCGCTTGTGCGGCGGCTTCCTGTCGACGTTTCGGCTCATGCTCGCGCCTCGACTTCCGATCGCTGAATCTCCCGGCGCGGCAAGCCGGATGCCCGTGGCCACGGCGCGCGCACACCGCCTGTAACGCGGGCCACCGTCGCGATCGTCACAATGCAGCGATGCGCGACCCGCTTCATCTCGTCGACGCAACGATGTTCTGGAGTCCGACCGGCGGCGGTGTCCGCCGCTACCTGCAGACCAAGCACGCCTGGCTCGCCGGCCAGCCGGGCTGGCAGCATTCGATCGCGGTGCCGCGCGTCGCCGGAGCGAGCGCGACGGCAGCGTCGCTGCCGTCGTGGCCGTTGCCCGGCAGCGGCGGCTATCGGCTGCCGATTCACCGCCGGGCGATCGCGCGCGTCCTGGTCGACATGCGACCGGACCTGATCGAGGCCGGCGATCCGTACCGCGTCGCCTGGGGCGCGCTCGACGCCGCGCGCACGCTCGGCATTCCGGCGCTCGCCTGCTGCCACTCGAACATCGTCGCGATGGCGCGGCTCGCCGCAGGGCGACATCTCGCGCGCGCGGCGGCGCGCGTCGCTGCGCGCTATGCGCGCCGGGTCTACGGCGGCTTCGACCTCGTCCTCGCGCCGAGCCGCAGCATGGCAGCGCACCTTCACGAATGGGGTGTCGCGCGCGTCGTCTGCCAGCCGCTCGGTGTCGATACCGCGGTCTTCCATCCGAGCGCACGCGACCGGTCGTGGCGCGAGCGACACGGCTGGTCCGAGGCAACGCGGCTGCTCGTCTACGCCGGCCGTTTCGCGCCGGAGAAGCATCTCGATGTGCTCGCTGCCGTGGTCGAGCGGCTCGGCGCGCCCTATGTGCTGATCGCGATCGGCGCCGGGCCGGCGCCGCCGCCGGCGAGCGAGCGCGTCGTCGTGCTGCCCTTCGTCGCGTCGGCGCGCGACCTCGCGACCGTGCTCGCGAGCGCCGACGCGTTCGTTCACGCCGGCGACCAGGAGACCTTCGGCCTGTCGGCGCTCGAGGCGATGGCGTGCGGCACTCCGGCCGTGGTGCGCGCGAGCGAGGGCCTCGCCGAGCTCGCGGAAGGCGAGAGCGGCGCCGTCGCCGTGCGCGACGGCGGCGCCGAGGCCTTTGCCGAAGCGATCGCCGCGCTCTTCGCGGGCGACCTCGATGGCCTTTCGCGCGCGGCGCGCCGGCGTGCCGAGGCCAGCGACTGGGAGCGCGTCTTCGCGGGCCTCGTCGGCCACTACCGGCGTCTGGTCGAGACGGTCGCGGGCGGCTCCGCGGCGAGCGAGCGCGCCGCTGCTGCAACGGCGCTGCAACGATGAGCGAACGGGAACGCGAGCCGACCGTCTGCATCGTCCTCCACGACGCCGCGCCGTCGACGCGGCAAGCGTGCGTGCGCACGCTCGCCGCCGTCCGCCAGGTCGCCGGCGATGCGCCGGTGACGATCCTCGCCGTGCCGCGCTACCACGACGAGACGCCGACGCCCGAGTTCGAAGCCTGGCTCGGCGAGCGCGCACGGCGCGGCGACGAGCTCGCGCTGCACGGCTGCACGCACCGCGACGATGGCAAGCCGGCCGGCGCCATCGACACCTTGCGCCGGTCTCGCTATACGCGCGGCGAAGGCGAGTTCTGGGCGCTCACGCGCGAAGAGGCGCTGGCGCGGATCGACGTCGGCATCGCCTGGTTCGCGAAGAACCGCTGGCCGCTCTCCGGCTTCGTCGCGCCGGCGTGGCTGCTCGGGCCCGGGGCGAAGAAGGCCGTCGTCGAGCGACCGTTCGAGTACACGGCGACGCTGCGCCAGTTGATTCACCTGCCGGCCGAGCGCACGGTGACGAGCCAGAGCGTCGTCTACAGCACCTCCAGCGGCTGGCGGCGGCAGATGTCGATCGCGTGGAACGCCTGGGTCGACCTCGGCGAGCGGAAGAACGCGGTGCTGCGCATCGAGCTACACCCGCGCGACGCCGACTTCCCATCAGTGCGTCGCTCGTGGCAGCAGATCCTCGCTCGTGCGCTGCATGCACGCAGACCTGCCACGGTCGCCGAGTTCATGCGCCGCTCGCGCGGACGGAAGACCTCGACGCTCTGGTGACGGCGTGCTAGAGCAGGTTGAAGCTGACCGCCGCGGTGATGCCGCCGATCAGCGCGCCGACGACGACGTCGCTCGGGTAATGCAGCCCGAGAACGATCCGCGAGACCGCGATCAGGATCGTGAGCGGCCAGACGAACAGCGCGAACATCGGGTAGTACGCCGTCAGGATCAGGCTGAACGCCGCCGAGTGCAGCGTGTGGCCGCTCGGGAAGCTGAACTCGTCGAGCGAGCGGCCGCAGGCGCGGATGCCGGGACAGGTGCGGTACGGCCGCGGCCGCGCGATCCAGCGCTTGATGATCCGGTAGAGGACGAGGTTGATGGTGCCGACGCCGAGCATCCGCACCGACGCCGACGTGCCGACCGGGCCGCCCGCGATCGGCAGGCAGACGATGATCGCGTACCAGATCCAGCCGTCGCCGACGCGGCTCACGGTGTCGAGCACACGGACGACCCAGGCGCGTGTCGCCGCGCCGTGCATCCAGAGCGCCCATGCGCGTTCACGGGCAAGCCAAAGCTCGCGCTCCAGCCAGAAGGAATGCGACTCAGGCCACGACGGCGACGCGTCCTGGCGACGTTTCCAGTGCATGGATGGTGTCTTCCAGTCGGGCCTCGAAGCGCATCAGCACTTCGGGCCAGCTCGCCCGGCGGGCAGCGGCGAGCGCCGCCGCGCGCATCGGCTCGAGCGATCCGCCGGCCGCGGTCAGTGACGCCGCGGCAGCGATGAAGGCGGCCTCGTCGCCAGCGGCGACGAGGCGGCCGCTGACGCCGTCGTCGACGTGCTCGACCGCAGCGGCAGTGGCAAACGACACCACCGGCAGCCCCGAGGCAAGCGCTTCGAGGACGACGTTGCCGAAGGTGTCGGTGAGGCTCGGAAACAGGAACACGTCGGCGGACGCGTAGGCCGCGGCGAGCGCGGCGCCGCGCTGGACGCCGGCGAAATGGACGTCGGGGTACGCCGTCCGCAGGCGGCCGAGCGCCGGCCCTTCGCCGACAACCACCATGCGAAGCCCCGGGCGAGCCTGCCGCGCCTGCTCGAACGCGCGCAGCCCGAGCTCGACGTTCTTCTCGGGCGCGACGCGACCGACCATGAGCAGGACAGGCGCACTCTCGGCGTGCCATCGGCGGCGCAGGTCGTCGCTGCGACGCGACGGCGAAAAGTGCTCGCTGTCGACGCCGCGACCGACCGTCGTCAGGTTGTGGAAGCCCGCCGCCCGCAGCTCGCGCGCGGTTGCGCGCGTCGGCACGAAGGTGCGCTCGGTGAGGTTGTGAAAGCGGCGCAGCAGGCCGAGCAACGGCGTCGCGAACGCGCCGAGGCCGTAGTGGCGGCTGTACTGGTGGAAGTTGGTGCGGAAATCCGACGTCGTCGCGATGCCGAGCGCGCGCGCCGCGGCGAGCGCTGCCCAAGCGAGCGGACCGGGCGTCGCGAGGTGGACCAGCTCGGGGGCGGTCTGGCGGAAGCGGCGCACGAGCGGGCCGATCCGCGAGATGCCGAAACGCATCTCGCGATAGACCGGGATCGGGCAGCCCGCGGTGCGCAACTCGTCGCCGGCGTCGAGCGCGGCTTCGCCCGGCTGGCGGGGCCGGATCAACTCGACGTTGTGGCCGCGCGAGCGCAGGAATCGCACCGTCCGCTCGACCGTGAGCGAGACGCCGTTCAACTCCGGTGGGTAGGTCTCGGCGACGTAGGCGATGCGCATCGGGCGGCGAGCTGGATCCATCCGGACATTCTGGCAACTCGGATGCCGGCTCCAAGTAGGACGCGGCCGCAACTCCGTTCTCGGCCAAATGGTCGACCCGGGACGTGACGTCGGCGTGACTCCGTTTCTCCGCGAGGCTAGTCGCCCTCCAGGTAGTAGCAGACGAGTCGGAGTGTGCGCGTTCGCTTGCAGAGAGCACGGGTCGCGAGCAGGAGGGGCACCGCCAGAAAGGCGCCGGCGATTCCCCAGAGCCAGCCCCAGACCATCACCGCCAGGAAGACGAACACCGGCCGCAGGCGAAGGCGGTGACCCATGATCATCGGGCTCAGGAAGTTCGCCTCGATGCCGTGCAACAGGAGAAACGCCGCAGGCGGGCCGAGCATCGCCCAGCCGGTGCCGTAGGTAACACTGCCGGCGAGCAGCAGCAGCAGCGTGATGAAGAGCGGCCCGAGGTAGGGGATGAAGGCGAGCACTGCCGCCGTCGTCCCCCAGAGGACCGGGTTGGGCAGGCCGATCAGCCAGAGCGCCAGGCCGGTGGCGACGCCGAGCGCCAGGTTGACCAGGCTCATCGTGGCGATGAAGAGGCCGATGTCGCGCTGCGCCTGACGAACGCCGGCAAGGATCAGGGCACGGGCGCGCGGCCGACGCACGGCGGCGACCGTCCGCGCCACCAGCCATTGCTCCGATGCGAGCAGAAAATAGAGCAGGATCACCGTCGCCGACGCCGACAGCGCGAACGAGATCGTCTCGCCGATCGCCAGCCTGGTGAAGTTCCAGCCCTCGCTCGCCAGCCGCTCGCCGAGCGGATCGGGCACCGGGACGGTCGCCGGGGCGCGGATGAGCGGCGCCGGCGTCGCGTACGGGAACAGGGCGTCGCGCCAGCTCTGCATCGCTTCGACGAGTTCATGGACGATCTGGGGCGCCCGCGACCACCACGCCGCCGCCGGCGCGGCGACGAGCATCAGGATCAGCACCGCGGCACCAAGGACGGCGACGATGACGACGCCGGCGCCGATGTATTCGTGGATGCCGGCCCGTCGCAACGCTCGCACCGGCGCAGACAGGACGAAGGTGAAGACGATCGCGATCGTCACCGGCAGCAGGAGCGGCCGCGCGTGCTCGAGCAGGAGCACGATGGCGACGAAGAGCAGCCCCCGCCCGAGCCAGGTCGTGGCGATGCGGCGCGCCGCGGGGTCGATCTGGAGCGGTGCCAAGGTTCGGCGGATCATGGCACGGCGGCGGCGCTCACCGGGTCGCCATCGCGTGCGAGGAATCGCAAGTCGCTAGAGTCCACCCGATCATGGCGACGAAAACGCCGAGCCCTGCATCCGCGGCCAAGGTCGTGCCGCCGCCGACGCCGATCGAGCCGATGCTCGCCAAGGCGGCCGACGCGTTGCCGCTCGCCGAGGGCTTTCTGTTCGAGCCGAAGTGGGACGGCTTTCGCGCGATCGTCTTTCGCCCCGGGCCCGGCGAGATCGCGATCCAGAGCCGCGACCTGCGCCCGCTCGACCGCTACTTCCCCGAGCTCGACGAGGCGCTGGTCGCCGGCCTGCCGGACGGCGCCATCGTCGACGGCGAGATCGTCGTCGTCGGCGCGGCCGGGCTCGACTTCGACGCGCTGCAGCAGCGGCTGCATCCGGCTGCGTCGCGCGTCGCCAAACTCGCGCTGGCGACGCCGGCATCGTTCGTCGCCTTCGACCTGCTCGCTGCCGACGGCAAGAGTCTCGTCGAACGATCGCAGGAAGAGCGTCGCGCCGCGCTCGAGAAGCTCCTTGCCGGCGCCCGGCCGCCGCTCTACCTGACGCCGGCAACCCGCGACGGCGACGTCGCCGCGGAGTGGCTGCGTGAATTCGAGGGCGCCGGCCTCGACGGCGTCGTCGCCAAGCCGCTCGACGCGCCGTACCAGCCGGGCAAGCGGACGATGCTCAAGATCAAGCACGCACGCACCGCCGATTGCGTCGTCGCGGGGTTTCGGTGGCACAAGAGCACCGCGGCCGGCGGCCCCGAGGCGATCGGCTCGCTCCTGCTCGGGCTCTACGACGACGCCGATGTCCTCCATCACGTCGGCGTGACGTCGTCGTTCACGATGACGGCCCGCCGCCAGCTCGTCGAGGAGCTTGCCCCGTTGCGGAAAAATGCCTTGGCGGGCCATCCGTGGCGCCACTGGGCCGGCGAGGAGGCGGACGCGGCGGCCGGGACGACGCCGCAACGGATCCCCGGCGCGGCGAGCCGCTGGAGCGCCGGCAAGGATCTCGCCTGGCAGCCGCTTCGCGTGGAGCGCGTCTGCGAGGTCCGATACGACCATCTCCAGGGCGACCGCTTCCGCCACGCGACGACATTCGTCCGCTGGCGCCCCGACAAGCCGGCCGCGGCGTGCCGCTACGACCAGCTCGAGACGATCGCGCCCTATGCGCTGAAGAAGATCTTCAACGTCTAGCCGGCGGCGGGAACGGTCGGCGCACGCGGCGTCGCCGGCGCCTCGCTGCTCTCGGCACGCAGTCGCGCAAAGAGACCATACCAATCGATCCGCCGGGTCGAGACCATGAGTGCCGCCAGGACGCCGAACAGCATGATCGAGCCGAGCAGCAGCGCGGTCTGCTCGAGCTGCAGCAGCGCATAGAGCGCGCCATAGAGCGCGGCGATCGCGGCGCCGAACGCGGCCCCGGCGCGGCTGCCGCGCAGGACGAAGGCGCCGTAAAAGGTCAAGAGCCCGGTGCAGGCGGCGGCGGCGGCGAGGTAGGCGATCGCGAACGGAACGTGCTCCGACAGGCTGACGAGCAGAAGGAAGAAGACCGCGAGCGCGGAACCGACGAGCAGGTACTGGATCGGATGGACGCGCAGCCGCCGCAGCACCTCGATCGCCGCGACGCCGACGAAGGTCAGGGCGATGAAGAGGAGGCCGTACTTGGTCGCCCGGTCGCTCAGCACGTAGGGACTGACCGGATCCATGAACGAGACGCCGAAGGTCTCGATGCAGGGTGGGCGGCGGCCGTCGTCGTGGCCGGGGACGGCATCGCCCGCGTTGTCGTCGAGGCGGCAGGCCGAGGCTCCCCACGCCGCCGACTGCGGCGCCGTCGTCGCCAGCGCATTGAGCTGCCAGCGTGCCGTGAAGCCGGTCTCGCCGACCTGGCGGTCGACCGGCAGGAAGCGGCCGGCGAACGACGGGTGCGGCCAGTCCGATGTGAGCACGACCTGGGTGCTGTCGGCGACCGGAGCGAAGGCCAGTTCGCCGGTGCCGACGAGCTCGATGCCGATCTCGGCGCTGAGCGGCCGTCGGGCGCCGGCGAAAGACTCTGCGACATCGACGTGGAAGCCGCGCGGATGGGCGCCGTGCAGCGTCCCGGGTAGGACAGGCACGGCCATGCCGTCGATCTGTACGGCGGCGCTGCGCACGCCGCGCGAGTCGCCGAGCGCGACGAAGACGATCGGCGCGTCGCAATGCAGCCGCGAGCCGGCGTGCTGCGGTTCCGGAACGAGCATGTTGCCATCGTTCCAGCCGGCGCGCAGGCGCGCCTTCAGGACGTAGCCGTTGACCTTGAAGATGCCGCGATAACGCGGCTCGATGGCGACGTTGCCTTTCGCCTCGAGCGTCGCCGGCGTTGCGATCAGCTTGTAATCGCGCCGCTCGACGACGGTCTTCCTGTCCTTGCCTTCGCCCTGCGTCGCCTCCCAGGTCTCGCTGCAGTCGCGCGAGACGATCGGGCCGACGAGCGTCTGCGCCGAAGCCAGGCTCGCGGCGACGCTGCGCTCGGCCTCGCGCAGGCGCCCCTCGCGCTCGGCGACGATGCCGCTCACCGACTGCAGTGCGAGCAGGAGGGCGACGAAGACGGCCGCGAGGGCGATCGTCTTGCCGACGAGGGGGAAGCGACGCATGGCCATGGCTGTGCCTTTTTCGACGGGTTGCGCCGCCGTGTGCGACGTGGCGGCGAGGATCGATTGCCGGCGCGAAGACAATACGAAGGCGACGCGGCGAGACGGCCGGGTCGGTGAAGGGAAGGTGAAGAGGAAGCGGGCCGCAGATGCCTGCCGGTGCCGATCGATGGAATTGGCGCGTCGCCCGCCCGCTCATCGGCGCGCCCGGGACGCCCGTCCCCCATACGCTTCCCACCTGACACCCCCTCTTCGCCTTCGCCATGATGTTGTTCGGCATTCAACTGCGCAGACCCACCTTCAACGAAGTCACCGCGGCGACGGTCATGGCGGTGGGGCTTTGGGTCGCCGTCATCGGCCTGGCGCAAGTGAGCGGCCATGCGCTGCAGGCGAGGGACGCCGGCGCCCTGCTCGTCGTCAGCGTCTGGGGCTGCATCGGCGCCCGGCTCGGCGTCGGCATCGGCAAGAGCGGCCGCCACCTCGCCGCCCATATCGGGATCAACGTCGTGCTGCTCGCGATCTACCAGGGTGCGCTCGTCCTCGCGAGCTGACCGGACGCCCGCGCCGGCAGCGCCGGCCGCCTGTCTGTAGGAAGGCGCTGACGCCGTCTAACGGCACTTGCTCATGGGAGCGGCGTTCGGGCGCGAATAGCCTAGGATCGCTTGCCAGCACCGCTTCGCTGCGGCGCTGGGAAGTCAGCGCGGCCGGCACATGCCACTTTCCGGTATGGGCAGGTCGTCCTCAACGGCTTGAACAGGGGAAGAGCATGAATTTCATCATTTGGCTCGTGGTGGGTGGCCTCATCGGCTGGATCGCCAGCATGATCATGAAGACCGATGCCCAGCAGGGCGTGATCCTCAACGTGGTCGTCGGCATCGTCGGCGCCCTGCTGGGCGGCTGGCTGCTGGCCCCGGTGTTCGGCACCGGCACCATCAACCAGAACGACTTCAGCCTCGCAGGACTGGGCGTTTCGCTGCTCGGCGCGATCATCCTGCTCGCGATCGTCAACCTGGTACGCCGCGGCAGCCCGCGCTGAAGGCTCGACCCGGTGGCCCGGCACCCGGCCGGCCGCCGGGGCATCGCCCCGGTTCGGCATGACAATGTCTGCGGCGTCGCCCGGCGCGCGGCGCGAACACCACCATGCCGAACTCAATCTGGGTCCTCAACGGACCGAACCTCAACCTGCTCGGGACGCGTGAGCCGGCGATCTACGGCGCTGCGACACTCGCCGACGTCGAGCAGGCGTGCCGGGCCGCAGCGCGCCCGCACGGTCTCGAGATCGATTTTCGCCAGAGCAACCACGAAGGCGAGCTGATCGACTGGTTGCACGCGGCCGGAGCAGCGGCGCCCGGCTCGGTCGTTGGCATCGTCCTCAACGCCGGCGCGTTCACCCACACGTCGGTGGCGCTGCATGACGCCATCAAGGCCATCTTTCCGCCCGTGATCGAGGTGCACCTGTCCAACGTGCACGCGCGCGAGCCGTTCCGCCACCACTCGTATCTGTCGCCTGCGTGCGCCGGCATCGTCGTCGGCTTCGGCGTCGCCGGCTACGCGATGGCGATCGACGGCCTGGCCCGCGCCGCAGCGACGCGACCACCGGAAGCGAAGCGGTGATCGAAAAGGAAGTCGCCTCGCTCGCCGAAGCGGTCGCCGACGTGGCCGACGGTGCGACGGTGATGATCGGCGGCTTCGGCACCGCGGGGTTGCCGAACGAACTCGTCGGTGCGCTGCTCGAGCAGGGAGCGAAGGAACTGACGATCATCAACAACAACGCCGGCAATGGCGACAGCGGCCTCGCGGCACTGCTCGCCGCGCGCCGGGTGAAGAAGATCGTCTGCTCGTTCCCGCGCCAGGTCGACAGCCATCACTTCGACCGCCTCTACCGTGCCGGCGAGATCGAGCTCGAGCTGGTCCCGCAGGGCAACCTGGCCGAACGGATCCGCGCCGCGGGCGCCGGCATCGGCGGCTTCTTCACGCCGACCGGCTACGGCACCGACCTCGCCAAGGGCAAGGAAACGCGCGAGATCGGCGGCCGCATGTACGTTTTCGAATCGCCGCTGCCTGCCGATTACGCGTTCATCAAGGCCGAGTGCGGCGACCGCTGGGGCAACCTCACCTACCGCAAGACCGCGCGCAACTTCGGGCCGGTGATGGCGATGGCCGCGAAAACGACAATCGCGACCGTGCACGAGATGGTCCCGCTCGGCAGCCTCGACCCGGAAGCGATCGTCACGCCGGGGATCTTCGTGCAGCGGATCGTCCGCGTCGATCGCGTCGCGACGAACGCCGGCGGCTTTCGCCAGCAGGCATGATGCAGCGGTGATGAGCGAACGCCGATGGAGCCGCGCCGAGATGGCGGCACGCGTCGCCCGCGACATTCCCGACGGCGCGGTCGTCAACCTCGGCATCGGCTTGCCGACGATGGTTGCGAACCACCTGCCCGAGGGACGCGAAGTCGTCCTTCACAGCGAAAACGGCGTCATCGGCATGGGCCCGGCACCGCGCGAAGGCGAAGAGGACTTCGACCTCATCAACGCCGGCAAGCAGGCGGTCACGCTTCTGCCCGGCGGGTCGTTCTTCCATCACGCCGACAGCTTCGCGATGATGCGCGGCGGCCATCTCGACGTCTGCGTGCTCGGCGCATTCCAGGTCTCCTCGCGCGGCGACCTCGCCAACTGGCACACCGGCGCGGCCGATGCGATTCCCGCGGTCGGCGGCGCGATGGACCTCGCGATCGGCGCCAAGAAGACCTACGTGATGATGGAGCACACGACCAAGAGCGGCGAGGCGAAGATCGTCGAGCGTTGCAGCTACCCGCTGACGGGAATCGGCTGCGTGGCGCGGATCTACACCGACCTCGCGGTGCTCGACGTGGGCCCGGCCGGGCTCGTCCTCGTCGAGATCGTCGGTGGCATGCCCTTCGACGCATTGCAGGCCAAGACCGGCGCGCCGATCGCGCGCGCTGCAGGAGCAAGACCATGAGCATCACCGAGGCCTTCATCTGCGACGCGCTCCGCACGCCGATCGGCCGCTACGGCGGAGCGCTGGCGTCGGTGCGCGCCGATGACCTTGGCGCGCTTCCGATCGCGGCGCTGATGGCGAGGAACGCCAAGGTCGACTGGGCCGCCGTGAGCGACGTGATCTACGGCTGTGCCAACCAGGCCGGCGAGGACAACCGCAACGTCGCCCGCATGGCGGCGCTGCTCGCCGGGCTGCCGCAGACGGTGCCGGGCGCGACCATCAACCGCCTGTGCGGATCGGGCATGGACGCGGTCGGCACGGCCGCGCGCGCGATCAAGTCGGGCGAGGCCGAGTTGATGATCGCGGGCGGTGTCGAAAGCATGAGCCGGGCGCCGTTCGTGATGCCCAAGGCCGAGACGGCGTTCGCGCGTGCTAACGCGGTCTACGACACCACCATCGGCTGGCGCTTCGTCAACAAGCTGATGAAGGAGAAGTACGGCGTCGACTCGATGCCCGAGACGGCGGAGAACGTCGCGACCGACTTTCGCATCGAGCGCGAGGCGCAGGACCGGATGGCCCTCGCGTCGCAGCAAAAGGCAGTGGCGGCGCAGAAGGCCGGGTTCTTCGACACCGAGATCGTTCCGGTGACGATCGCGCAGAAGAAGGGCGAACCGATCGTCGTCGCGAAAGACGAGCACCCGCGCGACACCAGCCTCGAGGCGCTCGCCAGGCTGAAGGGCGTCGTCAGGCCCGATGGCACGGTGACCGCGGGCAACGCGTCGGGCGTCAACGACGGCGCCTGCGCGATGCTGCTGGCGAGCGAGCGCGCCGCGGCGCGCCACGGCCTGGTGCCGCGCGCGCGCGTCCTCGGCATGGCGACCGCGGGCGTCGCGCCGCGCATCATGGGCATTGGCCCGGCGCCGGCGACGAGGAAAGTGCTCGAGCTCACCGGCCTCGCGCTCGGTCAGATCGACGTCATCGAGCTCAACGAGGCGTTCGCTGCGCAAGGCCTCGCCGTGCTGCGCGACCTCGGCATCGCCGACGACGACCGGCGCGTGAATCCGAACGGCGGCGCGATCGCGCTCGGCCATCCGCTCGGCGCGAGCGGCGCGCGTCTCGTCACGACCGCCGTCAACCAGCTGCACCGCGGCGGCGGCAGGTACGCGCTGTGCACCATGTGCATCGGCGTCGGCCAGGGCATCGCCGTCATCGTCGAGCGCGTCTGATCGGCCCGATCGTCCGCTGGCTCGATCGCCTCGTCGGCCGCGCCGCCAGGGCTCGACCGGGTCGGCGCTTCGAGCCGATCGAGGCCGATCCGATCGAGCGCGCGTTCGATCGCAGCGGCTACGCCCGCGAGGCTGCCGTCCGCGAGCTCGGCAGTTCTCCCCGGCCCGAGGCGATCCGCGTTCTCCTGCTGCGCGCCAACGACTGGGTGCCCGAGGTACGCGTCGCGGCCGCCGCGGCCTTGACTGCGCATTTGCGTGACGACTTCGTTCCGGCGTGGGCGATGGCGCTCGACGCGCTGACTGCCCTGCGCAGCGCCGGACGTGTCGATCGGGCGGCGTTGCTCGGGCCGATCGACGCCTTCCTGACTGCGCAGCAACGCCTCGAGCGACTCGCTCAAGCGACGCGCGACGCGCCGGTCGGGCTGCGGCGCATCGTCGGCGCGCTGCGCCGCTCGGCGACGACGGATCCTGCCGCGCTCGCGCTTGTGTTGGGCACGGAGGCCGCGTCGGGCGACATCGTCACCGCCCTCGCGGCGACGCACGCCGCCAATGATCTCTCCGAGCCGACGCTGCGCGACCGGGTTTGGAGCACCGCCGCGCGCAGCCCGCACGCCGCGGTCCGCCGCGCAGCCGTCGCCGATGCGCTCGGCCGGGCCGGCGACGATCCACGGCAGCGCGCCGCGCTGATCGATCGCTTCGCGTTCGATCCGAGCGACGCGGTGCGCGCACAGGTCCGCGCCGCCGCCGACCAGGCCGAGCGCAACACGATCGGCGCAGCCTCGCGCAGGTTGCTCGATGCGCCCCGGCCGGCGTCGCCGGCGGCGGACGATCGCGTGCGCGCGATCGCGCTGCACACCCTGATCGCCCTCGGCGCGGACGATGCCGAAGCCCGCTCGGCGGCGTCGCTCGACGCGCCCGGCGCGTCGCTGCGCGCCGTGGCGTTGGCCGGTTCCTGGCCGCGCGCCGACCGCGGCGCGCGCGAACAGCTGCTGCTCGCCGCCTTCACCGACGACGCCCCGCGCGTGCAGCGGTGGGCGGCGCGGGCGGTGCTGCGCGAAGGCTTGGTGCCGTCGTGGCGCGATCTGCTGGCGATCGTCGTGCAATCGCCTTCGCCGTCGCGTCTCGCGGCGGTCCGGCGCGCACTTGGCCGCGCTTCGCCTTGGTGGCGCCTCGGGTTCGAACTCTCGCTCGCCGAGGCCGCCGGGCGCTACGATCGACCGCTGCTCGGCCAATGGTGCAGCGACGTCGACCGCATCTTCGTTGCTCCTGCCGCCGGCGAGCACACCGAGCTTGCGACCGCCTGGAGGCGGGCATCGCCGCATCTCGACGCGGTGATCGCGGAGGCCGTCAGAACGCGCCTCATCCGGTTCGGCGTGATCGCCGACTGACGCGGCCGGCAAGCTGCGGCATTCTTCGGCGTACCGGCCGGGCGGCGGGCGCCGACCACGATCTGGAGAGACAGACCATGTCCCAAAGCAGCATCCTCGGCGGCGATCGCGCGCCGCAGCAAGCCCGCGGCCGCGACGACGAGACACTCGGTCCGAGCGACACCTCCGACAGCGGCAGCGACATCCAGGGCGCGACCCGGCTGAAGACGGCAACGCCAGAAGGCGACTTTGGCGGGGCGACCCCGGTCGATGTCAACAGCGATTCCGATGCGGCGGGCACCGGCGAGCGCGCCGAAGCCGTTCCCGAGGGCGCCCGCGATGGCGCCGACATCGCTCCGGACCGGATCGCGCGCTCGAAGGACGCGCTCGATTCGGCAGATTCGATCACGGGCAACGACGACACGATCGAATCGCTCGCCGACGACGCGCCGGACGAGGATCAGGACGAAGACCTCTGACGCGCTCCCTCAGGCCAGCGGCTGCGCGTCGCGCAGTTGGGCGCGCAGGCGGGCGATGTCACCCGACAGGCGCGCGGCGACAAGGCCAACGATCTCGAAGCCGAAGGACGGGTTCTGGTAGTACAACTCGCGCACGGTCGCCTGGTTGATGCTGAGGAGGACGCAGTCCTCGGCGCAGCGCGCGCTCAGCGTGCGCTTGCGATCGGGCGAGAAGAAGGCGATTTCGCCGAACATTTGCCCGGGCACGACACTGGCGCCGTTCTCCGGGAACTCGACCCGACCGTCGACGAGGATGTAGAGGTGTTCGGCGTCGTCGCCCTGCCGGAAGAGGACCTCGCCTGCCTTCCTGCGGCTCTGCTTCATGTAAGGCCTTAGCCAGAGTCCCGAGCGGTCGGCGCTGCGCGTCGCGGCATGGACGCGCCGCGTCAGCCGTGTCATCTCAACCAGTCGCACGCAGTTGATCGGCAGCAGCACCCCGTGCATGAGCGCCATCACCGGCGCCGGATGGAGGACGCCATAGGCAAGAAAGCCGATGTTGCTGAGGACGCCGAACCAGCGCAGCGGCACCATCGTCTTGACGAACGAGCTGCTGATCGTGAAGCCCGCGCCGACGGCGGCGGCGCACAAGGAGAGGATCTGGATCGGCGACGAGAGCTCGACCAGGAACGCGCTCACCTGCGCTGCGATCTGCTGTGTGGACACGGGGACCCTTTCCGACGGCGGTCGTCAGGGCGCATTCTCGGCGACGCGCGGCTCGCCTCCGGCGCCGGCGCGCGGAACGGCGAACCGTCGGTCGGCCCGGCGGCTAGACGTCGACGAAGCCGGCGCGCAGCGCCTTGGCGACTGCGTGCGCTCGCGACTGCGCCTGCAGCTTGGCGATGATCTGGGCGACGTGGAACTTGGCGGTATGCGACGAGATGCCGAGCACGCCGCCGATTTCGCGGTTGCCGAGGCCGTTGCTCATCGCTGCGAGGACCTGGCGCTCACGCGGCGTCAGCGCCTCGAACGCCGGCGGCGCGCTGCGCCGTTCGCCGACGCGCTCGTAGCGAAGCGCCTCGGCGGCGAAGGCCCGCGAGGTCGCGACGAGGCCGGTGTGTGCGGCCCGCGCGGCGCCGCCGATCGCCGCCGGCGACGCGCCGCGCGGCAGCACCGAGCAACCGTCGATCAGCCACTCCCCGATGCGCTCGTCGCCGTCGGCCGCGAGAACGATCGTCTGCGGCCCGCCGCCGGCCAGTGCGTCGAGGTCGGCCTCGCCGGCAGCGCCGGCGTCGACGACGACGATCTCGGCGCCGCCGTAGCCGGCCTCGGCGAGCTCGGCGAACGTGGCCGCCGAGCGCACGACGTCGAAGTCGCCCTGCGCGACGAGTCCGTCGGCGATGCCGGCGCGCACCAGGGGCGACGGCGCAGCGATCGCAATCCGCATCATCGGCATGGCTCGCTCGACCTCAGCAGCGGCTTCGCTCGACAGGCCACTCGCCGACCTCGGCGCGCAGGTCGAGCGGCGCACCGCCGCGCAGGATGCCGAGCGTGACGCTGCGGCCGACGTGAGACGCCAGCGCCTGGCGCAGCTCGCGCAGATTGGCGGCGGCGCTCTCGGCGGCACGGACGATGATGTCGCCGATCCGTACCCCGGCGCGCTCTGCCGGTCCGCCGGCGGCGAGCGAAGTGACGAGCAGGCCGCTCTGCCCGGCGGCCTCCGGCCTGGCGCTCGCGGCCTCGGCAAGCGGCACCGCCTGTGCGCCGATGCCGAGCCACGGCCGCGCGACGCGGCCGTTGGCGAGCAAGGCATCGACGACGCGTGTGACGGTCGACGCCGGAACGACGATGCCGTAGCTGCGCGACAGCGCCGCGGTTGCGATGCCGACGACTGCCCCCGACGCGTCGGCCACCGGCGCCCCCGAGAGGCCGTCGTAGACACCGCCGTCGAGACGGATGAGGCGATCGACCGGGCCGCCGAGCCAGGTCTGCCAGGCGCCGCCGACGCGGTTGACGATGCCGGCGCTGGCGATGGCATCGCCTTCGCCGCTGCGGCCGACCACGATCGCGGTCTGTCCGGCGCGCAGCGCCGATGCATCACCGGGCCTGAGCGGTGCCAGCGCATCGGCATCGGCAAGGCGAAACAACGCCAGGTCGGTCGCCGAATCGATGCCGACCAGCGTCGCCGCGAGTTGCGTACCACCGGCGGCGACGAGCGTCACCGCTGCCGGCGTACGCCGAAAGACGTGGGCGGCGGTGACGACGAGGCCGGCGCGCCAAACGACGCCCGATGCGACGGTGTGGCGGCGGCCGAGGACGGCGACCGTGGCAGCGCCGATGTCGTCGACGATCGCCGCGATGCGATCGGAATGTGCGCGCAGCGCGTCGTTGGCGTTGTCGGAGGCCGAGGTGTTCATGAGGAAGGTCCTTCGGAATGCAATGCGACGCGCCGACGGTACGGCCCGGCTGTCGGCAGCGAATCCGCCGAACGGCGGAACACACTGCCCAAATGGGGCGGCGGCGGCGCCTTTGCAAGGCCGCGCCACCGCAGCGTTGCTCTCTCAGTACTGGACAGGATCGCGAAAGCGCGGATCGTTGTGCAACGCCCAGTAGGCGTCGTGCAGGCGTCGCGTGACCGGCCCCGGAAACGCAGCGCGCAGCGCCCGGCCGTCGACTTTGGCGATCGGCAACACGCCGCCGCCGGTCGAGCTGAGGAAGACTTCGTCGGCGTCTGCCAGATCTGCCGCGGGAAGTGCGGCGACGCGCAACGGGATCGCGAGCGTTTCGCACAGCTCGAGCACGGTGCGGCGCGAGACGCCTTCGAGGACACCGCGCGCCGGCGTCCGCACGGCGCCGTCGCGCACCGCGAAGACATTGAAGCCCGGGCCTTCGGCGACGTTGCCATCGGAGTCGACGACACAGCTCGTGTCCGCGCCGCGGTCGTAGGCATCGAACAGCGACTGCACCAGGTCGAGCCAATGGTAGTTCTTGACCGTCGGGTCGACCGACTCGGGGGCAATGCGCACGCGCCGGCTGACGTGGAGGTCGATCCCCGCCTTCTGCTTCTCGGGCGGCGCGATCCAGACGAACGGCACGGCGTAGGCGTAGAAGCGGTTCGTCGCCAGGCGTGGATCGCGCGCGCCGGGCGGCGGAACGCCGCGCGTGCAGACCATTGCGACATAGGCGTCGCGCAGGCCGCCGGCGCGGACGCAGCCGTGCAGGATCGCGCGCACCTCGTCGCGCGAATACGGGATCGCCATGCGGACCTTGGCGAGGCTGGCGACGAAGCGGTCGAGATGGTCGTGGAGGCGAAAGAACGCGCCCTTCCAGACGCTCGCGACGTCGTAGATGGCGTCCGAACGCGTGAAGCCCCAGTCGAAGAGTGAGAGCTTCGCTTCCGAGAGCGGCTTCCAGTCGCCGTCGATGAAGACCGATCCGCCTTCGAATTCACCTGTTCGCACCGTTCGCATGTTCGCCTTTCGTGCCGTTCGCGCTCACCCCGTGCCGTTCGCGCGGTTCTGGAGTCGATCGGTCGCACCGACGACGCCAGCCGGGCGCGTGGTCGTTAGAGTCGCGCCGTCATCAGGAGAACGCGAATGCTGCAAGCACAGGGCCTCTGCAAATCGTACGGCAGCCGCGCGGTCGTCGCCGACCTCTCGCTCGCCGTCGGCGCCGGCGAGATCGTCGGCTTGCTCGGCCCGAACGGTGCCGGCAAGTCGACGACCGTCGCGATGCTCTGCGGCCTGGTCGCAGCCGAGCGCGGCAGCGTCTTCGTCGGCGCCGGACCGAGCCGGCTCGCGCTCGGCATCGACACGCCGGCGGCGAAGCGTCGCATCGGCGTCGTCCCGCAGGAGCTCTCGATCTACGAGAACCTCGGCGCCGCCGCCAACCTCACGCTTTTCGGCGCGCTCTACGGCCTCGGCGGCACGCTGCTGCGCGAACGCGTCGACGCGGCGCTGGCGCTGGTCGGCCTCGCCGAGCGCGCGAAGGACAAACCCCAGGTCTTCAGCGGCGGCATGAAGCGGCGCCTCAACATCGCCGCCGCGCTCGTCCACGACCCCGACGTCCTGATCCTCGACGAGCCGACGGTCGGCGTCGACCCGCAGAGCAGGAACGCCATCTTCGACAACCTGGAGACCCTGCGCGACCGCGGCAAGGCGCTGCTCTACACGACGCACTACATGGAGGAAGCCGAGCGGCTGTGCGACCGCATCGTCGTCATGGACCACGGCCGCGTCGTCGCCAGCGACACGCTCGCGGGCCTCTACAAGAGGCTGCCCGCGGTCGAGACGCTCGAGGTCGAGGTCGAGGGCACGATCGACCTTGCCGCGCTCGGCCGCGACGCCGGCGTCGCGGCCCCGATTCAGGACGGCACCCGTCTTCGCGTCGGCATCTCCGAGCTCGGCCGCGATGCCCGCGCGCTGCTCGCCTGGCTCGCAGCCCGCGGCCACGCCGTGCACCGCATCTCGTCGGGTCGCGCCGATCTCGAGGACGTCTTCCTCTCGCTCACCGGCCGCCAACTCAGGGACTGACCGCATGAAGATCGAGGCCTTTCGCGCCCTCGTCCGCAAGGACCTGGTGCTCTACTTCTCGAATCGGCGCGCGCTCGTGATGTCGATCGCGGCGCCGATCGTCATCGCGGCGTTCTTCGGTGCGATCTTCGGCGACGGCCAGAACAAGCCGACGCGGATCCCGATCGCGCTCGCCGACCGCGACGCCAGCGCTCTCTCGCGCGCGCTGGTGGCGTCGATCGGCGCCGATCCTGCGTTCCGGGTCGAGCAGCTCGACGAGCGAGCGGCGATCGAGCGCGCGCGTCAAGGCAAGGTGCGGGCCGCGATCGTGCTGCCTCCCGGCTTCGCCGCGCAACTGCCGGGAGCGCTGATGGGAGGGGGCGCCAAGCCCGTCGTCGCGGTCCACTACGACCCATCCCAGGCGACGGCGACGCCGCTGGTCCAGGGCCTGCTCACGAAGCACGTGATGGAGGTCCTCGGCGAGAGTCTGCGTGCGAGCGGCGACGTGCCGATGTCGGCGTTCAGCCTGCCGTTCACGACCCGCGCGGTCGAGTCGGTCGCGAGCGGCGAGGTGCCGTACAACGGCTACTCTCACGCGTTCGCCGGCATGGGCGTGCAGTTCATCCTCTTCATGGGAATCGAGGTCGGGGTCGGCGTCCTGCTGGCGCGCCGGCTGGGGCTGTGGAAGCGGCTGCGCGCGGCGCCGCTCTCGCGCTCGCTCCTCCTCGGCAGCCACATCGCGAGCGGCGCGATCACCGCGCTCGTCCTGCTGGCGATCATCTACGCGGCAGCGATGGCGATCTTTCACGTTCGCATCGACGGCAGCGTCGTCGGCTTCGTCGCGATCGCGATCGCGTTCGCACTGCTGACGTCGAGCTTCGGCCTCCTCATCGCCGCAATCGGCAAGACGCCCGAGGCGACGCGCGGCCTCGCGATCTTCGCGACGCTCATCATGGTGATGCTCGGCGGCGCGTGGGTGCCGTCGTTCGTCTTTCCGCAATGGCTGCAGACCGC
>DATAYY010000080.1:0-23581 GCA_036272325.1 Caldimonas sp.
GCTTGAATTGCGGCGGCGCCGAATCGCACCAGCGCGCGACGGGCAGACTTCGCACAGCGGCCGCCGCGCCAGGCAGACGTAGCGCCCATGCAGGATCAGCCAGTGATGGGCGTTGTGCAGGAACTGCTCGGGAATGCGCTCGAGCAGGCCGAGCTCGACCTCGAGCGGCGTGCTGCCGGCAGCGAGGCCGGTCCGGTTGGCGACGCGAAAGACGTGCGTGTCGACGGCCAGCGTCGGATCGCCGAAGGCGACGTTGAGGATGACGTTCGCGGTCTTGCGGCCGACGCCTTGCAGCGCCTCGAGCGCGTCGCGCGTCCGCGGCACCTCGCCGCCGTGCTCGTCGACGAGGATCCGGCAGGTCGCGAGCACGCTCTTGGTCTTCATGCGGAAAAAGCCGACCGGCTTGATGATCGCCTCGATCGTCTCCGCGCCGAGCGCGAGCATCCTGGCCGGCGTCGGGCCGGCCGCGAACAGTGCCTTGGTGACCTGGTTGACCCGCTTGTCGGTCGTCTGCGCCGACAGCAGCACCGCGATCAGCAGCTCGAAGACGCTGGTGTAGTCGAGCTCGCTCGCCGGCTCCGGGTTGGCGTCGCGCAGCGTCTCGAAGAAGGGGACGACGTCGGCGTCCTTCACGCGCCTTCCCTCGCTCTCCGATCGACGCCGCGGCGCTGCGTCATCGTGGTTGTCCCCGAGCGGCGCGGGCGCGCGCGATCGCTGCGGCGACGGTCGCGCTGCGCGCCGGTTCGCTCGACGCGGCGGGCGCCGGCGCCGTTCCGGGCGCGAGCCGCTCGGCGTGGCGCGCGTAGCGCCGTCGGGCGTCGGCCGCGCGCGTTGCATCCCACCCCGCCCAGCCGGTGCGGCCGGCGCTGGCATCGACGAGCGAGATGCAGTCGACCGGGCAGACCGGGATGCAGAGCTCGCAACCGGTGCAGCTCGCGTCGATGACAACGTGCACGCGCTTGGCCGCGCCGAGGATCGCATCGACCGGGCACGCCTTCAGGCAGAGCGCGCAGCCGATGCATTGCGCCTCGTCGATGACCGCCAGCGCACGCGGCGCCTCGCGGCCGCAGCCGGGGTCGAGCGGCAGGGCAGGGCGGCCGGTCAGTTGCGCCAGCCGAGCGACGCCTTCGGCGCCACCGGGAGGGCAGCGATTGATCGCGGTGCCTTCGCTCGCGATCGCCTCTGCGTAGCCGCGGCAGTCGGCGTAGCCGCAGCGGCGACATTGCGTCTGCGGCAGCGCGTCGAGCACCGCCTCGACGAGCGCTTGCGCGCCCATGGCCGATCAGGCACTCACCGCGCGGCGCTTGCTGTTGCTCTTTTTCGCTGCCCGGCGAGGCGCCGCCGGCGCCTGGTGCGAGGCGATGAACTCCCGCACCTCCGGGTAGACGTTCTCGCGCCAGCGCCGGCCCGAGAAGATGCCGTAGTGGCCGGCACCGATCGCATCGTAGTGAAAGCGGCGCTCTTTCGGGATGCCCGTGCACAGATCGTGCGCGGCCCGTGTCTGGCCGGCGCCCGAGATGTCGTCGAGCTCGCCCTCGATCGTGAGCAGCGCCGTCGTCTCGATGTCCTCTGGCCGCACCGGCTTGCCGTCGACGACCCAGGTGCCGTTGACGAGAGCGAAATCCTGGAACACGGTCTTGATCGTGTCGAGGTAGTACTCGGCGGGCATGTCGAGCACGGCGTTGTACTCGTCGTAGAAGCCGCGATGGAACTCGGCGTTGTCGCCGTCACCGCGAACGAGGTCGAGGAAGTAGTCGTAGTGCGACTTCAGATGCCGGTCCGGGTTCATCGCGATGAAGCCGGCGTGCTGCAGGAAGCCCGGATAGACGCGCCGCCCGGCGCCGGGGTAGTTGACCGGCACCCGGTGGATCACGTTGTTCTCGAACCAGGAGATGCTCTTGTTGGTCGCCAGGTTGTTGACCGCCGTCGGGCTCTTGCGGGCATCGATGGGGCCACCCATCATCGTCATCGTGCGCGGCGTCGGCTCGCCCGCGCTCGCCAGCAGCGAGACCGCCGCCAACACCGGAACGGTCGGCTGGCAAACCGAGATCACGTTCACCTCGGGGCCGATGAAGCGAATGAATTCCTGCACGTAGGCGACGTAGTCGTCGAGGCGAAACGGACCCTTCTCCTCGGCGACCATGCGCGCGTCGGCCCAGTCGGTGATGAAGACCTTGTGCCCCTTGAGCAGCTCGCGGACCGTTTCGCGCAGGAGCGTGGAATGGTGGCCCGAGAGCGGCGCGACGATGAGCACGGTCGGCTGCGTCTTCAGCTTGCGCAGCGTCGACAGATCGTCCGTGAATCGCTTGAAGCGGAGCAGGCGGCAGAAGGGTTTCTCGATCGCGACCCGCTCGTCGACCGCGACATGGACGCCGTCGACCTCGATCGCGCGGATGTCGAACTGCGGCTTCTCGTAGTCCTTCGACAGCCGATGCATCAGGTCGAGGCCGGCGGAGACGCGGTGCGCGTTCGGCACGTGCGCGAACAACGACAGCGGGTGGCTGTAGAGCTTCGACGACGCGCTTGCGAACTCCGAGAACGGGCTCATCAGCGCGCGCTGCGCTTCGTACCACTCGTAAAGAATCATGCTGGGGCCTTCTCCGTGACTTGCGTGATTGCGGCGACGACAGTGTCGAGATTGCGTTCGTTGAGGGCGGCCACGCAGATGCGGCCGGAATCGACGCCGTAGACGCCGAACTCGCTGCGCAGGCGCTCCATCTGGGCCTTCGTCAGACCCGAGTAGCTGAACATGCCGCGCTGGCGGGTGATGAAGTCGGTGTCGATGCCGGCCCCGGCGGCGACGAGACGGCGCTGCAGCTCGACACGCATGCGCTTGATCCGCTCGCGCATGCCGGCGAGCTCGTCTTCCCAGAGTGCGCGCAGCGCCGGCGTCGTGAGTACGGCCGTGATCGCTGCCGCGCCATGGGTCGGCGGGTTCGAGTAATTGGCGCGGATGACGCGCTTGAGCTGGCTGAGGACGCGCGCCGCGGCCTCCTTCGTCGGGCAAGCCACCGAGAGCGCTCCGGCGCGCTCGCCGTAGAGCGAGAAGCTCTTCGAATAGCTGGTGGCGACGAAGAAGTCGAGGCCGGCGGCGAGGCAGAGTTGCACCGCCCGGCCGTCCTCGGCGATGCCGTCGCCGAAGCCCTGGTAGGCCATGTCGAGGAAGGGGACGAGGCCGCGCGCGGCGAGCACGTCGACGACTTGCTGCCACTGGCTTGGCGTCAGGTCGCAGCCGGTCGGGTTGTGACAGCACGCGTGCAGGACGACGATCGTTCCCGGCGCGGCGGCGCCGAGCGCGGCGTGCATCGCATCGAAATCGACGCCGTGGCTCGCCGGGTCGTAGTACGGATACGTGCCGACCTCGAAGCCGGCGCCTTCGAAGAGGGCGCGATGGTTCTCCCAGCTCGGGTCGCTGATCAGAACCCGCGCCCCCGGCCTCATCCGCTGCAGCAGGTCGGCGCCGACTTTCAGTCCACCGGTGCCACCCACCGCCTGGACGGTCGCGATCCGGCCGTCGCGGCGCGCCGGCGCGTCGGCGCCGAAGACGAGCGCTTGGGTCGCTGCGTCGTAGGCGGCCATGCCGTCGATCGGCAGGTAGCCCCGCGCCTGGCGCGCCTCCATCATCGTCTCTTCGGCCGCGCGGACGCAGCGCAGCAGCGGCAGCTTGCCGTTCTCGTCGTAGTAGACGCCGACGCCGAGGTTGACCTTGGCCGGGTTCGGATCGGCGGCGAACTGTTCGTTGAGACCCAGGATCGGGTCGCGGGGCGCCATCTCGACGGCGTCGAAGAGCGAAGACATCGCAAGGAGTCCTTGTGGAAGCCGTTGGAAAACGCGCCGGCGCCGCCATCTGCCGACATCCCCGGCGCACGGCAGATCGTTCTGCCCGGACCGCGCCGTTGCGGTACGCTGATGGGTTCGCTTGGATGCGGACCAACTCCTCATTTTATCCGCCATGACACCGCCGACCGAAGCCGCCCGCGCAGAAGCGACAACTGCCGAGCCCGAGGGTGAATTCATCACGTACCCCGGCTCGCCCTTCCAGCTGTTCCGGCCGTATCCGCCGGCGGGCGACCAGCCGGAGGCGATCGCCGGGTTGGTCGAGGGGATTCGCGACGGCCTCGCGTACCAGACGCTGCTCGGCGTCACCGGCTCCGGCAAGACGTTCACGATGGCCAACGTCATCGCCGAGATCGGCCGACCGGCAATCGTCTTCGCGCCCAACAAGACGCTCGCTGCGCAGCTCTACAGCGAGTTTCGCGAGTTCTTCCCGAAGAACGCGGTCGAGTACTTCGTCAGCTACTACGACTACTACCAGCCCGAGGCCTACGTCCCGCAGCGCGACCTTTTCATCGAGAAGGACTCGGCGATCAACGAGCACATCGAGCAGATGCGGCTGTCGGCGACCAAGAGCGTGCTCGAGCGCAGGGACGTGATCGTCGTCGCCTCGGTGAGCGCGATCTACGGCATCGGCGCGCCCGAGGACTACACCGAGATGCGGATGATCATGCGCGTCGGCGACAAGCTCGGCCAGCGCGATGCGATCTCGCATCTGATCCGCATGCAGTACTCGCGCAACGAAACCGACTTCTCGCGCGGCACGTTTCGCGTTCGCGGCGACACGATCGACGTCTTCCCGGCCGAGCACAGCGAGCTGGCGATCCGGATCGAGCTGTTCGACGACGAGCTCGAGTCGCTGATCCTGTTCGACCCGCTCACCGGCAGGATTCGGCAGAAGATCCCGCGCTTCGTCATCTATCCGGCGAGCCACTACGCGACGCCGCGCGGGCGCATCGTCTCGGCGATCGACACGATCAAGGCGGAGCTTCGCGAGCGCCTCGACGAGCTCGTCAAGGCCGGCAAGCTCGTCGAGGCGCAGCGGCTCGAGCAGCGGACCCGGTTCGATCTCGAGATGCTGCAGGAGATCGGCCACTGCAAGGGAATCGAGAACTACACCCGCCACCTCTCCGGGTCCGCACCCGGCCAGCCGCCGGCGACGATGGTCGACTACCTGCCGAAGGACGCGCTGATGTTCCTCGATGAGAGCCACGTCATGATCGGCCAGCTCGGCGGCATGTACAACGGCGACCGGGCGCGCAAGACCACGCTCGTCGAATACGGCTTTCGGCTGCCGTCGGCGCTCGACAACCGGCCGCTCAAGTTCGAGGAGTTCGAGGCCAAGATGCGCCAGGCGGTCTTCGTCTCCGCGACACCTGCGGACTACGAGAAGGGGCACGCCGGGCAGGTGGTCGAGCAGTTGGTCCGGCCGACCGGGCTGATCGATCCGGTGGTCGAGGTCCGCCCGGCGAACCGCCAGGTCGACGACGTCCTGCAGGAAATTCGCGAGCGTGTCGAGCAGAACGAGCGCGTCCTGATCACGACCCTCACCAAGCGGATGGCCGAGCAGCTCACCGACTACCTCGCCGACAACGGCGTCAAGGTGCGCTACCTGCACAGCGACATCGAGACGGTCGAGCGGGTCGAGATCCTGCGCGACCTGCGCCTGGGCACGTTCGACGTCCTGGTCGGAATCAACCTGCTCCGTGAAGGGCTCGACATCCCCGAGGTCTCGCTGGTCGCGATCCTCGACGCCGACAAGGAAGGGTTCCTGCGCTCCGAGCGCAGCCTCATCCAGACCATTGGCCGGGCGGCGCGCAACCTGAACGGCAAGGCCATCCTCTACGCCGACCAGACGACCGAGTCGATGCGGCTCGCGCTCGACGAGACCAACCGGCGCCGCGCCCGCCAGGTCGCTCACAACCTGGCCGAGGGGATCACGCCACGCAGCGTCAGCAAGCGGGTCAAGGAGATGATCGACGGCATCTACCAGGACAAGGGCGCCAAGGACGACCTGAAGGCAGCGCGCCAGGCCGTGGCCGCGGAGGCGCTCTCGGAGAAGGATCTGAGCAAGCGGATCAAGCTGCTCGAGCGGCAGATGCTCGAGCATGCCAAGAACCTCGAATTCGAGCAGGCGGCACGTACCCGCGACCAGCTCGCAGCGCTGCGTGAACAGGCGTTCGGCGCCTCGGTAGCGGACCCGATCGGCCCGCTCCCTGGGGCCTCCGCGGCGGCACCCTTGAAGCGGAACTAATCGCCGCAATCTCGACCAAATCACTCGGCTTCCGCTATACTTGAGCAAATCACTCAGGTTAGGGAAGTCCGGTCAGCGGCTCGGCATTTGCCGGGTCTCGACTGCCGCTGGAAACAGCGTTCCGACACCGGTTTGAGGAGTCCCCCATGCGTCTCACCACCAAAGGCCGCTTCGCCGTCACCGCCATGATCGATCTCGCGTTGCGCGAGCATTCGGGCCCGGTGGCGCTGGCCGCGATCAGCGGCAGACAGCAGATCTCGCTGTCTTACCTGGAACAGCTGTTCGGGAAGCTCCGCCGGCACGAGCTCGTCGAGAGCACCCGCGGCCCGGGCGGAGGCTATTCGCTCGGCCGCAAGTCCGAGGAGATCACCGTCGCGGACATCATCGTCGCGGTCGACGAGCCGATCGACGCGACCGGCTGCGCCGGCAAGGAAAACTGCATGGGCGACGACGCCGGCCGCTGCATGACGCACGACCTCTGGGCGAGCCTGAACTCGAAGATGATCGAGTTCCTCGACTCGGTCTCGCTCAAGAAGCTGGTCGACGAACAGCTCGCCAAGGGCATCTCGATCGAGGAGCACCCGGTCAAACGGGCGATCTCGACCCAGCCGGTCGTCAAGCCGATCAAGATCACCGCGCCGAACTCGGTGTTCGCGCTCGGCGCCGCGTTTTCGAAGTAGAGCGAACCCGAGACCTCATGACGCCGCATTTCCCCATCTACCTCGACTACGGCGCGACGACGCCGGTGGATCAGCGCGTCGTCGACGCGATGATCCCGTGGTTGCGCGAGCACTTCGGCAACCCGGCGTCGCGCAGCCACGCCTGGGGCTGGGAGGCGGAGGCCGCGGTCGAGAAGGCGCGCGAGCAGGTCGCGGCGCTGATCAATGCCGATCCGCGCGAGATCATCTGGACGTCCGGGGCGACCGAGTCCGACAACCTCGCGCTGAAGGGCGCGGCGCAGTTCTACAAGACGCGAGGCAAGCACCTGGTGACGGTCAAGACCGAGCACAAGGCGGTGCTCGACACGATGCGCGAGCTCGAGCGGCAGGGCTTCGACGTCACCTACCTCGACGTCCGCGACGACGGCCTGCTCGACCTCGATCAGCTCAAGGCAGCGCTTCGGCCCGACACGATCCTGGTCTCGGTGATGCTCGTCAACAACGAGATCGGCGTGATTCAGGACGTCGCCGCGATCGGCGCGATGTGCCGCGAGCGCGGCATCATCTTCCACGTCGACGCCGCCCAAGCGACTGGCAAGGTGACGATCGATCTCGCCAAGCTGCCGGTCGACCTGATGAGCCTGGCGTCGCACAAGACCTACGGCCCGAAGGGCATCGGAGCGCTCTACGTGCGCAGGAAGCCCCGTGTGCGCATCGAGGCGCAGATGCATGGTGGCGGCCACGAGCGTGGCATGCGCTCGGGAACGCTGCCGACGCACCAGATCGTCGGCATGGGCGAGGCGTACCGGATCGCCCGCGCCGAGATGGGGACCGAGATCGAGCGGATCCGCATGCTGCACAAGCGCCTGCTCGACGGCCTGTCCGGAATCGAGCAGACGTTCCTCAACGGTCATCCGACGCAGCGAGTGCCGCACAACGTCAACATGTCGTTCAACTACGTCGAGGGCGAGTCGCTCATCATGGGCGTCAAGGGCATCGCCGTCTCGTCGGGATCGGCGTGCACGTCGGCGAGCCTCGAGCCGAGCTATGTGCTGCGCGCGCTCGGCCGCAGCGACGAGCTCGCCCACTCGAGCCTCAGGATGACGATCGGCCGCTTCACGACCGAGGAAGAGATCGACTACGTCGTCGCGACGCTGAAGGATCGCGTCGGCAAGCTGCGCGAGCTGTCGCCGCTCTGGGACATGTACCAGGAAGGCGTCGACCTCAGCACCATTCAGTGGGCGGCGCACTGACGCGGCCCCGCAGAGAACCGGGAGAGCACCATGGCATACAGCGACAAGGTCGTTGATCACTACGAGAACCCGCGCAACGTCGGTTCGTTCGCCAAGGGCGACGAGTCGGTCGGCACCGGGATGGTCGGCGCGCCGGCCTGCGGCGACGTGATGAAGCTGCAGATCAAGGTCAACCCGTCGACCGGCGTCATCGAGGACGCGAAGTTCAAGACCTACGGCTGTGGTTCCGCGATCGCGTCGAGCTCGCTCGTCACAGAGTGGGTCAAGGGCAAGTCGCTCGACGAGGCACTGACGATCAAGAACTCGCACATCGCGAACGAGCTCGCGTTGCCGCCGGTCAAGATCCACTGCTCCATCCTCGCCGAGGACGCGATCAAGGCGGCAGTCAGCGACTACAAGTCGAAGCATCCGGTGCCGACACGCGGCGTCGCCGAGGTGGCGGGCTGATGTCCGTCACCCTCACCGAGGCCGCTGCCCGCCACGTCACCCGCTACCTCGGCCGGCGCGGCAAGGGCGTGGGCGTTCGCCTGGGCGTCAAGACGACGGGTTGCTCGGGTTTGGCCTACAAGCTCGAGTACGCCGACGACTTCGCGCCCGAGGACCACGTCTTCGAGGATCACGGCGTCAAGGTGATCGTCGATCCGAAGAGCCTGCCATACATCGATGGCACCCAGCTCGATTTCGTGCGCGAAGGTCTGAACGAGGGTTTCAAGTTCCACAACCCGCGCGAGAAGGACCGCTGCGGATGCGGTGAGTCCTTCAGGGTGTAGGGGCGCTTCGCTGAACCACAGCGGGCCCGCTGCGCGGGCCCTTCTCTTTTGTTCTTGACATGAATCTTGCCGTCGACGATTTCGAGCTGTTCGCTCTGCCGCGCAGGTTCGCGCTCGACCGCGCCGAGCTCGACACTCGGCGTCGCGCGTTGCAGGCCGAGGTCCATCCCGACCGCTTCGCGTCGGCCGACGCCGCGTCGCGCCGCGCCGCGATGCAGTGGGCGGTGCGCGTCAACGAGGCCTACGAGCGGCTCGCCGATCCGGTTCGCCGCGGCGCGTATCTCTGCGAGCTCGCAGGCGTGCCGATCGGCGCCGAGGACAACACAGCGATGCCCGTGGCGTTCCTGCGCCAGCAGATGGCGTGGCGCGAGTCGCTCGAAGATGCCGACTCGCGCGCCGACGTCGACGCCGTCGAGCACGAGCTCGGCGGCGAACGGCAGCTGGCCCACGCTCGCCTCGCGGCCGCCCTCGACGAGCGACGCGATCCGGTCGAGGCCGCGCGCACGGTGCGCGCGCTGATGTTCATCGAGCGCTTCGCCGCCGACGTCGACCGACGGCTGGCGACGTTCGAGGGCTGAGATGGCGCTGCTGCAGATCTCCGAGCCAGGCGCGTCGCCCGAGCCGCACGCGCGGCGGATCGCGGTCGGCATCGACCTCGGGACGACGCACTCGCTCGTCGCTGCCGTTCGCAGCGGTGTCGCCGAGTGCCTGCCCGATCGCGATGGCGAGGTCCTGCTTGCGTCGGCAGTGCGCTATCGCGCCGGCGGCGGCGTCGAGGTCGGGCGCGACGCGCTCGCCGGTGCCATCGACGATCCGAAGAACACGATCGTCTCGGTCAAGCGTTTGATGGGGCGCGGCCTGCGCGACCTCAGCGCTGCTGGTCGCGTCGCCTACGATTTCGACGACGATCCGGGCATGGTGCGGCTGCGCACCGCTGCCGGCATCAAGTCTCCGGTCCAGGTCTCCGCCGAGATCCTCGCCACCTTGCGCCAGCGCGCCGAGGACACCTTCGACGCCCCTCTCTACGGCGCCGTCGTGACGGTGCCCGCGTACTTCGACGACGCGCAGCGGCAGGCGACCAAGGATGCTGCCGAGCTCGCCGGCCTCGACGTGCTGCGGTTGATCAGCGAACCGACCGCGGCGTCGATCGCTTATGGCCTCGACAACGCGAGCGAGGGTCTGTACGCCGTCTACGACCTCGGCGGTGGCACGTTCGACATCTCGCTGCTGCGGATGACCAAGGGCGTGTTCGAGGTCGTCGCGACTGGCGGCGATTCGGCGCTCGGCGGTGACGACATCGACGCTGCCCTCGCCGACTGGGCGCTGGCGAAGGCCGCAGTCCCGGCTGTGAGCGCCGGCGAGCGACGCGCCGCGCTGCTCGCCGCGCGCGCGGCGAAGGAGTCGCTTTCGGGCACGGAACAGGCGCGGTTTCACTGCGATGTCGGCGGCAAGGCGATCGATCTGACCATTGCGCGGGCCGAGCTCGAAGCAGTCGCCGGGCCGTTCGTTGCCCGCACCATCGCCGCGGTGCGCGCGGTCGTTCGTGACGCCAAGGTCGCTCGCGACGCGATCGACGGCATTGTCCTCGTCGGTGGTTCGACGCGAATGCCGCTCGTCCGCAAGGCGGTGCAGGAATTCTTCGGCCGCGCGCCGCTGACCAACCTCGACCCCGACCAGGTCGTCGCGCTCGGCGCCGCGCGCCAGGCCGACGCGTTGGCCGGCAACGCCGGCGCCGGCGAGCTGCTGCTGCTCGATGTCGTCGCGCTCTCGCTTGGCATCGAGACGATGGGCGGCCTGGTCGAGCGCATCATCGAACGCAACAGCCCGATTCCGACCGCGCGCGCGCAAAGCTTCACGACCTTCCAGGACGGTCAGGCAGCGATGGCGATTCATGTCGTCCAGGGCGAGCGCGACCTGGTCGTCGACTGCCGTTCGCTCGCCCGCTTCGAGCTGCACGGCATCCCACCGATGGTCGCCGGCGCCGCTCGCATCGAGGTGACCTTCACGGTCGATGCCGACGGCCTGCTGAGCGTCGAGGCACGCGAGGCGACCTCCGGCGTCGAGGCGTCGGTGACGGTCAAGCCGAGCTACGGCCTGTCCGACGATGAAGTGACGCGCATGCTGCAGGAGGGCTTCGGACACGCCGAAGCAGACATGGCCGCACGTGCGTTGCGCGAAGCGCAGGTCGACGCCGATCGCCTCCTCGGCGCGCTGGCATCGGCGCTCGCCAGCGATGGCGAGTTGCTCGCCGCCGGCGAGAGGAAGACGATCGACGCCCTCGTCGGGACCTTGCGCAGCGCCCGCGGCGGCGCCGATCGCGATGCGATCGAGCAGGCGATGCATGCGTTGTCGGACGCAACCGAGGACTTCGCCGCCGAACGCATGAACCGCGGCATTCGCCGGGCGCTCGCCGGCCGCCGCGTCGAGGATCTCTGAGCATGCCGAAGATCGTGGTCCTGCCGCACGCCGAGTACTGCCCCGAGGGTCGCGAGATCGAGGCCGCGTCGGGCGAGTCGATCTGCGAGGCGCTGCTCGAAAACGGCATCCCGATCGAGCACGCGTGCGAGATGAGTTGCGCGTGCACGACCTGCCACGTCGTCGTCCGCGACGGCTACGCCTCGCTCGGCGAGCCCGACGAGAGCGAGGAGGATCTGCTGGATCGCGCCTGGGGCCTCGAGCCGACGTCGCGGCTATCGTGCCAGGCGATCCTGGCGCGCAACGACGTGAAGGTCGAGATCCCGAAGTACTCGATCAACCATGCGAAGGAAAAGCACTGAACCGTGATCGCCGCGGCCGCAGCGGGCGCGGCGGCGCGCGCGCGTCAGCGGCGGACGTGGCTCGGGCCGATTGCCCGCCGCAGCCAGCCGCCGAGCGGCCGGATCGAATCGAGGAACGAATCGGGCGCGGTCGTGTCGCGGTCGGCGAGGACGGCGCGGCCGTCGAGCATTTCGATGAACGCGCGCAACTCGCCCTTCTTCAGACCACTGACCTCGACCAGCTTGGCCACGCTCACATAGCGCTGCGACATCTCGCTCAAGGCGCGCCGATGGGCGGTCCGGCGATATTCAGCCGGCAGTTCGGGCCAGGCGAGGAGACGGTACTCTTTCATCGGCGGGCTGTTGGGCATTCCCACTGCGCGGGGCAACGCGGGAGGTCGAGCCTAACCGTGCCTGCCCGTCGGTGGAAAGCATTCTTTGCAAGGGCTTCGTGATATTTGCAACGGTCGGCGTGGGCGACGGCTCAGCGGTCACGTCAAATCAGGGTAGGCATTGGAGTCGATCGGGAGGACCCGGATGAACGTGCTCGGCGTCGAGACCTCGTGCGACGAGACCGGCGTCGCGCTCGTGCGGACGCGCCCGGCCGGCGCACCGACTCTCGTCGCCCAGGCGCTCCACAGCCAGGTCGAGATGCACGCCGACTACGGCGGCGTCGTTCCCGAGCTCGCCTCGCGCGACCACATCCGGCGTGTTCTGCCGCTCACGCGCGAGGTGCTCCGGCAGGCCGACGTGCCGCTCGCGGAGATCGACGTCGTCGCCTACACGCGAGGCCCGGGCCTGGCCGGCGCCTTGCTCGTCGGCGCCGGAGTCGCTTGTGCGCTCGCCGCAGCGCTCGGCAAGCCGGCGCTCGGCGTTCATCACCTCGAAGGTCACCTGCTGTCGCCGTTTCTGAGCGCCGATCCGCCGCGGTTTCCGTTCGTCGCGCTGCTCGTCTCGGGCGGTCACACGCAACTGCTCCACGTCGAAGACGTCGGCCGCTACGTCCTGCTCGGCGACACGATCGACGACGCCGCCGGCGAAGCGTTCGACAAGTCGGCCAAGCTGCTCGGCCTCGGCTATCCCGGCGGCCCGGCGCTCGCCCGCCTGGCCGCATTCGGCGATCCGAGCAGCTACACGCTGCCGCGCCCGCTCCTGCGGCGCGACTCGCTCGACTTCTCGTTCGCCGGGCTGAAGACCGCGGTCCGCACGCACGCGGCCAGGCTCGATTCGACCTGCGAGCAGGCGCGCGCCGATCTCGCGGCCGCGACCCAGGAGGCGATCGTCGACGTGCTCGTTCGCAAGGCGATGGCGGCGCTCGTGGCGACCGGGTGCGATCGTCTCGTCGTCGCCGGCGGCGTCGGCGCCAACGAAGAGTTGCGGGCACGACTGCAGCGCGAATGCGGGCAGCGCGGCGCAGGGCTGCACTTCCCGGAGCTGGCGTTTTGCACCGACAACGGCGCGATGATCGCGCTCGCCGCAGCGATGCGGCTCGAGCGCGGCATCGCCGTCGCGACCGCGAATCACGCCTTCGACGTGCTGCCGCGCTGGCCGCTGCTCGCTGCCTGAGCCCGAGATGCCGAACCTGCGCCCTGTCATCGCCGAGTTGCCCGCTTCAAAGATCCGCGAGGTGGCGAATGCGGCAATGGCGAGAAGCGACGTGCTCGCCTTCTGGTTCGGCGAGAGCGACGAGACGACGCCGCCCGCCATTCGCGAGGCCGCCGTGCGATCGATCGAAGACGGCGAGACGTTCTATTCGCACAACCTCGGCTTGCCGGAGCTGCGTGAGGCGATCGCCGGCTATGTCAGTTCCCTGCATCCCGGCGTCGGCAGCGACCGGATCGCGGTGACGTCATCGGGCGTGAGCGCGCTGATGCTCGCGATGCAGGCGCTCGTCGGCGCAGGCGACGAGGTCGTCGCGGTCGTCCCGGTCTGGCCCAACCTGACCGCGCAGCCCGCGATCCTCGGCGCGCGCGTGACGCGCGTTCCGCTGCACTTCTCTTCCGAAGGCGAGTGGCGGCTCGATATCGCGGAGCTGCGCCGCGCCGTCACCGCCCGCACTCGCGTCCTCCTCGTCAACTCGCCCAACAACCCGACCGGCTGGACGCTTCGCCGCGGCGAGCAGGAACTGTTGCTCGAGCACTGTCGCTCGACCGGCACCTGGATCGTCGCCGACGAGGTCTACGAGCGGATCTTCTTCGCCGCGAACGGCTCCGGTGCGGCGTGCGCACCGAGCTTTCTCGATATCGCCGATCCCGACGAGCGCCTGATCGTTGCGCACAGCTTCTCGAAGAGCTTCCTCATGACGGGCTGGCGGCTCGGCTGGCTGGTCGTCCCGCCGGGAACGGCGGCGGAGCTTGCAAAGCTGATCGAATTCAACACCTCGTGCGCGCCCGTTTTCGTGCAGCGCGCCGGGCTCGCCGCGCTCGCCCAGGCCGAGAGCTTCGTGCCCGGCCTCGTCGAACGCCTGCGCGGCTGTCGCGACACGCTGGTCCCCCGCCTGCGCGCAATCCCCGGCGTCCAGTGCGCGATGCCGCTGGGCGGCCTCTATGCGTTCTTCCGTGTCCCCGGCAGCGCCGATTCGCTCGCGTTCGCGAAGCGTCTCGTCGAGGGCGCCGGGGTCGGCATCGCGCCGGGCGCCGCGTTCGGCGCCGAAGGCGAAGGCTGGCTGCGCTGGTGCTTCGCTTCGCGCGAGCCGGCGCGCTTGGTCGACGGCGTCACCCGGCTGGCGGCGTTTCTCGCGCTATAATTTCAGACCTTGCTGCGCCTGCAGCGAGACAGCACGACGCCGGTCGGTTTCACCGGCGGTCGCAAGTCAAGAGCCGAAACCGCAGCACCGCTCCATGCCGGCGCTCGGTTTCACACGAGGAAACGAGATGCCTGCCACCACCGAACACAAGGCCGAGGTCGTCAAGGCGCACGCCCGCGCCGCGAACGACACCGGATCGACCGAGGTGCAAGTCGCCTTGCTCACCGACCGGATCAACGAGCTCACGCCGCACTTCAAGACCCATCTGAAAGACCACCACGGGCGACGCGGCCTGCTGAAGATGGTCAACCGCAGGAAGAGCCTGCTCGCGTACCTGAAGGACACCGACGCCGACCGCTACACGGCGTTGATCCACAAGCTCGGCCTTCGCAAGTAGGCGATGGCCGCCAACGCCCGCAGCCGACTCCGGTTCGACCGGCGGAGCGCGGGCGCGCAGGAACCAGCGGCCGCCCGGCGTCCTTGTGTCATTCCACTGTTGTTCGCCGTCGTTGGCGAGCACCCTTGGAATGGCATTGCGCCCCGGCCCTGATTCCGGGTGTCGGCGCCGCCCGAAAGGCGCCCGTCACGAATCGGAGTAAGAGAACATGAGCATCTTCAACAAGGTCACCAAGACGTTCCAGTGGGGCCAGCAGACGGTGACGCTCGAGACCGGCGAAATCGCCCGTCAATCGGGCGGCGCCGTCGTCGTCAGCGTCGAGGACACCGTCGTTCTCGCCACCGTCGTCGCCAGGAAAGACGCCAAGCCCGGCCAGGATTTCTTCCCGCTCACGGTCGACTACATCGAGAAGACGTACGCCGCGGGCAAGATCCCGGGCAGCTTCTTCAAGCGCGAAGGCCGCCCGAGCGAGCTCGAGACGCTGACGTCGCGTCTGATCGACCGGCCGCTCAGGCCGCTCTTTCCTGAGGGCTTCTACAACGAAGTCCAGGTCGTCATCCACGTCCTGTCGCTCAATCCCGAGGTAGCGGCCGACATCCCGTCGCTGATCGGCGCCAGCGCCGCGCTCGCGATCTCGGGCATTCCGTTCAACGGCCCGATCGGCGCTGCGCGTGTCGGCTACGTCGGCGGCCAGTACGTGCTCAATCCGACCAAGGCGCAGCTCGCCGAGTCGCAGATGGACCTGATCGTCGCCGGCACGCAGGCCGCGGTGCTGATGGTCGAATCCGAAGCGAAGCAGCTGAGCGAGGAAATCATGCTCGGCGGCGTCGTCTTCGGCCACGAGCAGGGCAACGTCGCTATTCGCGCGATCAACGAACTCGTCCGCGATGCCGGCAAGCCCGCGTGGGACTGGCAGCCGCCGGCCAAGGACGAGGCGTTCATCGCCCAGGTCTCGGCGCAGGCCGAGCAGTCGATTCGCGCCGCCTACCAGATCCGCTCCAAGCAGGCGCGCACGCAAGCGACGCGCGACGCCTACGCGGCGACGAAGAGCGCGCTCACCGCGGCCGGGACCGAGTTCGATCCGGTCAAGGTCGACAACCTGCTGTTCGACATCGAGGCCAAGGTCGTTCGCAGCCAGATCCTCTCCGGTGAGCCGCGCATCGACGGCCGCGACACCCGTACCGTGCGGCCGATCGAGATCAGGAACGGCCTCTTGCCGCGTGTCCACGGCTCGGCGCTCTTCACGCGTGGCGAGACGCAGGCGCTGGTCGCGGTCACGCTGGGCACCGACCGTGACTCGCAGCGCATCGACGCGCTCGCCGGCGAGTACAGCGAGCACTTCATGCTTCACTACAACATGCCGCCGTTCGCGACCGGCGAGACCGGCCGCGTCGGCTCGCCCAAGCGCCGCGAGATCGGTCACGGCCGTCTCGCCAAGCGCGCGCTCGTCGCCGTCCTGCCCGATCGCACCGAGTTCCCGTACTCGATGCGGATCGTCTCCGAAATCACCGAGTCGAACGGATCGTCGTCGATGGCGTCGGTGTGCGGTGGCTGCCTGGCGATGATGGACGCCGGCGTGCCGCTGAAAGCGCACGTCGCCGGCATCGCGATGGGCCTGATCAAGGACGGCAACCGCTTCGCCGTGCTGACCGACATCCTCGGCGACGAGGACCACCTCGGCGACATGGACTTCAAGGTCGCCGGCACGACGAGCGGCGTCACCGCACTGCAGATGGACATCAAGATCCAGGGCATCACCAAGGAGATCATGCAGGTCGCGCTCGCGCAGGCGAAGGAAGCGCGGCTGCACATCCTCGGCAAGATGCAGGAGGCGATGGGCGGCGCGAAGACCGAGGTCTCGCAGTTCGCGCCGCGCCTCTACACGATGAAGATCAACCCGGAGAAGATCCGCGACGTCATCGGCAAGGGCGGCTCGACGATTCGCGCGCTCACCGAAGAGACCGGCTGCACGATCGACATCGGCGAAGACGGCACGATCACGATCGCGTCGACCGACGCCGGCAAGGCCGAGCATGCGAAGAAGCGGATCGAGGAGATCACCGCCGAGGTCGAGGTCGGCAAGATCTACGAGGGCCCGGTCACGAAGATCCTGGACTTCGGTGCGCTCGTCAATTTGCTGCCCGGCAAGGACGGCCTGCTTCATATCAGCCAGATCGCCAACCAGCGGGTCGAGAAGGTCACCGACTATCTGAAGGAAGGCCAGATCGTCCGCGTCAAGGTCCTCGAGACCGACGACAAGGGCCGCGTCAAGCTGTCGATGAAGGCGCTGCTCGATCGCGACACGCCGCCCCGCGAGCCCGCGGTCCACGAGTGACCCTCGGGGGACGGCCGTGAGAGCGATCGAGATTTCGGCGCCCGGCAAGCCCGACGTGCTGCGGCCGGTCGACCGGCCCGATCCGGCGTTCGGCAAGGGCGAGCTCCTGATCCGAGTCGCCGCGTCGGGGGTCAACCGCCCCGACGTACTGCAGCGAAAGGGGCTTTATCCGGTGCCGCCCGGAGCGTCGGACATCCCCGGCCTCGAGGTCGCGGGAACGATCGTCGACGGTGATCGCGACGCACTCGCGGCTGCCGGCCTCGCCGTCGGTGCCCGCGTTTGCGCTCTGGTCGCTGGCGGCGGCTACGCCGAGCTTTGCGTCGCACCCGTCGCGCAGTGCCTGCCGAGCCCCGCGAACCTGAGCGACGTCGAAGCCGCGAGCCTGCCGGAGACGTTCTTCACCGTCTGGTCGAACGTGTTCGATCGCGCCCGCCTGCAGCGCGGCGAGACCCTCGTCGTCCACGGCGGATCGAGCGGCATCGGCGTCACCGCGATCCAGCTCGCCAAGGCCTGGGGCGCGACGGTGATCGTGACGGTCGGCTCGGCCGGCAAGGCGGCCGCGTGCCGCGCGCTCGGCGCCGATCACGCGATCGACTACAAGACGCAGGACTTCGTCACCGAGGTCCTGCGCCTGACCGGCGGCAGCGGCGCCAACGTCGTCCTCGACATGGTCGCCGGCGACTACATCGCCCGCGACATCAAATGCCTCGCCGAGGACGGGCGCATCGTCATCATCGCGGTGCAGGGCGGCGCGCAGGCGACGGTCGATGCCGGCCTGGTGCTGCGTCGTCGCCTGACGATCACCGGCTCGACACTGCGGCCGCGGCCGGTCGACTTCAAGGCGCAGATCGCCGTTGCCTTGAAGAAGACCGTCTGGCCGTGGCTCGAATCGGGCGCCGTGAAGCCGGTGATCCACGAAGTCTTCCCCGCCGCCGAAGCGGCGCGCGCGCACGCGCTGATGGAATCGAACCAGCACATTGGCAAGCTGGTGCTGACGTGGTAGCGGCCGCGGCCGTCGCGGGTGCGAAGTCGCGCCCGAAGCTCGTCGTCGGCAACTGGAAGATGAACGGCAGCGTTGCCGCCAACGCGACGCTGCTCGACGCCTTGAAGGCCGCATCGCTCGGCAGCGCCGAGGTCGCGGTGTGCGTTCCGGCTCCCTACCTGCGCGACGTCGCGAACTCGCTTCTCGGCAGCGCGATCGCCTGGGGCGGCCAGGATTGCTCGCGTCACGAATCGGGCGCGTTCACCGGCGAGGTCTCGGCCGCGATGCTTGCCGAGCTCGGCTGCCGCTACGTCATCGTCGGCCATTCGGAGCGCCGTGCCCTGCATGGCGAGAGCGACGAGCTCGTCGCCGCCAAGGCCCGCACCGCGCTCGCTGCCGGTCTGGTGCCGATCGTCTGTGTCGGCGAGACGCTCGCCGAGCGCGAGCGGGGCGCGACCGACGCCATCGTCGGCCGCCAGCTGAACGCCGTCACCGAGCTGCTCGGCGCGCGCATCGAAGGCGTCGTCGTCGCCTACGAGCCGGTCTGGGCGATCGGCACCGGCAAGACCGCGACGCCTGCCGAGGCTGAGGCCGTGCACGCATTCCTGCGCAAGCGCCTCGCTGCCGCCGGCGCGGCGAGCAGCGAGCTGCGGATCCTTTACGGCGGCAGCGTCAAGCCAGACAACGCGGCGCAACTGTTTGCCGAAGCCGACATCGACGGCGGCCTGATCGGCGGCGCGTCATTGAAGGCAGCCGAATTCATCGCTATCTGCCGCGCTGCCGGCTGAACCACGAAGACCAGAAAGTCCGATTGCATGAACATCGTCCTCAACCTCGTGCTCGTCCTGCAGATCGTGACCGCGCTGGTCATGATCGGCCTGGTGCTGATCCAGCACGGCAAGGGTGCCGACATGGGCGCGTCGTTCGGTAGCGGCGCCTCGGGCAGCCTCTTCGGCGCCACCGGCAGCGCGAACTTCCTGTCGCGCTCGACCGCGGTTTGCGCTGCGGTCTTCTTCGTCTGCACGCTCTATCTCGCATACAGCGCGAACGATCGGCCGAAGGCGAGCACCGGAAGCGTCCTCGACCGACCGGCCGCCGTCGCCTCCGCGCCGGTCTCCGCGGCGTCCGGCGCGGCGGCGATTCCGGGGCCGACGAGCGCAGCGGCGACGCTGCCGGCAGCAGCGCCGCAAGCGGCATCGAGCGCAGCGGTCAGCGCGTCCGGAGCGGGGGCGATTCCACAGAAGTAAACGACGCTCGGATAGAATTCAAGGTTGCCCGGCGAGCCATTCCTCACGCGAGCCGGCCAGCAAAAGAGAGTGCCGCCGACGTGGTGAAATTGGTAGACACGCTATCTTGAGGGGGTAGTGGCGAAAGCTGTGCGAGTTCGAGTCTCGCCGTCGGCACCAACTCATGACCCTGGATCCCTACCTTCCCGTCATCCTCTTCATCCTGGTCGGGGTGGCGGTCGGCATTGCACCCCAGGTCCTGGGATTCCTGCTCGGCCCGCGGCGGCCCGACCAGGCGAAGAACTCCCCATACGAGTGCGGCTTCGAGGCGTTCGAGGACGCACGCATGAAGTTCGACGTTCGCTACTACCTGGTCGCGATCCTCTTCATCCTGTTCGACCTCGAGATCGCCTTCCTCTTCCCGTGGGCGGTCGCGCTGCGCGAGATCGGGCCGGCGGGCTTCTGGGGCATGATGATCTTTCTCGCCATCCTTGTCGTCGGCTTCGCGTACGAGTGGAAGAAGGGCGCCCTCGATTGGGAATGACGATGGCAGCCTCGTCTCTTCAGCCATGAGCCTCGAAGGCGTTCTCAACGAAGGCTTCGTCGCGACGACCGTCGACAAGGTCATCAACTGGTCGAAGACCGGGTCGCTCTGGCCGATGACGTTCGGCCTCGCCTGTTGCGCAGTCGAGATGATGCATGCCGGCGCGGCGCGCTACGACATCGACCGCTTCGGCATGCTGTTCAGGCCGAGCCCGCGCCAGAGCGACCTCATGATCGTCGCCGGCACGCTGTGCAACAAGATGGCGCCGGCGCTGCGCAAGGTCTACGACCAGATGGCCGAGCCGCGCTGGGTGATCTCGATGGGCTCGTGCGCCAATGGCGGCGGCTACTACCACTACAGCTATTCGGTGGTGCGCGGCTGCGATCGCATCGTCCCGGTCGACGTCTACGTCCCCGGCTGCCCGCCGACGGCCGAGGCGCTCCTCTACGGAGTGCTGCAGCTGCAGGCGAAGATCCGGCGCGAGAACACGATCGCGCGTTGAGATGAGCACACGGTCGCGCGAGTTTCCCCCCGAGCATCCATGAGCAAGCTCGACACCTTGCAGGAGACGCTCAGCGGCCGTCTCGGTGACCGCGTGAAAAGGCTCGACCGCGCGCTCGGCGAACTGACGCTGACGGTCGAGCCGGCCGACTACATCGCCGTGGCGGCGACGCTGCGCGACGATCCCGAGCTCGCGTTCGAGCAGCTGATCGACCTCTGCGGCGTCGATTACTCGGGCTACCGCGACGAGCCCTGGGAAGGGCCGCGCTTCTGCGTCGTCACCCACCTGCTTTCGCTCAGCCACAACTGGCGCCTTCGGCTGAAGGTGTTCTGCCCCGACGACGACGTGCCGCAGGTCGCCACCCTGACCGACATCTGGAGCGCCGCCAACTGGTTCGAGCGCGAGGCGTTCGACCTCTACGGCATCATCTTCGACGGCCACGTCGACCTGCGCCGCATCCTGACCGATTACGGCTTCATCGGCCACCCGTTCCGCAAGGACTTCCCGGTCTCGGGGACGGTCGAGATGCGCTACGACCCGGAGCAGAAGCGCGTCATCTACCAGCCGGTGACGATCGAGCCGCGCGAGATCGTCCCGCGCGTCATCCGCGAAGACAACTACGGCGGCATGCATTGATGAAGCCCGATGGCGCCTTGCATCTGCGATGCTGCGCTGCTCCCCGTGGGCGCGCGCGCCTTCCTTGGCGCGGCCCGGCGAAAGGCGCGGTCTAGTCACGTGGCCGACATCAAGAACTACACCCTCAACTTCGGGCCGCAGCACCCGGCCGCGCACGGTGTGCTGCGTCTCGTGCTCGAGCTCGACGGTGAGGTGATCCAGCGCGCCGATCCGCACATCGGGCTGCTCCACCGCGCGACCGAGAAACTCGCCGAGACGCGCACCTACATCCAGTCGCTGCCGTACATGGACCGACTCGACTACGTCTCGATGATGTCGAACGAGCACGCGTACTGCCTCGCGATCGAGAAGCTCACCGGCGTCGACGTGCCGATCCGCGCCCAGTACATCCGCGTCCTGTTCGACGAGATCACGCGGCTGATGAACCACCTGATGTGGCTCGGCGCGCACGGCCTCGACTGCGGCGCGATGAACATCTTCATCTACTGCTTCCGCGAGCGCGAGGACCTGTTCGACATGTACGAGGCGGCCTCGGGCGCGCGCATGCACGCGGCGTACTACCGGCCTGGCGGCGTCTATCGCGATCTGCCCGACTCGATGCCGCAGTACCGCGAGTCGAAGATCCGCGGCGCCAAGGCGACGAAGGAGCTCAACGAGAACCGGCAAGGATCGTTGCTCGACTTCATCGACGACTTCTCGAAGCGCTTCCCGGCCAAGGTCGACGATTACGAGACTCTGCTCACCGACAACCGGATCTGGAAGCAGCGCACCGTCGGCATCGGCGTCGTCACGCCGGAACGGGCGAAGAACCTCGGCTTCACCGGGCCGATGCTGCGCGGCTCGGGCGTCCTCTGGGACCTGCGCAAGCACCAGCCGTACGAGGTCTACGACAAGATGGACTTCGACGTGCCGATTGGCGTCAACGGCGACACCTACGATCGCTATCTCGTCCGCGTCGAGGAGATGCGGCAGGCGAACCGGATCATCCGCCAATGCATCGACTGGCTGCGCGCCAATCCGGGACCGGTGATCACGTCCAATCACAAGGTCGCGCCGCCGTCGCGCATCGACATGAAGTCGGGGATGGAAGATCTCATCCACCACTTCAAGCTCTTCACCGAGGGCATGCGCGTGCCCGAGGGCGAGGCCTACGCCGCGGTCGAGCACCCGAAGGGCGAGTTCGGCATCTACATCGTCAGCGACGGCGCCAATAAGCCGTACCGGCTGAAGATCCGCGCCGCCGGCTTCCCGCACCTCGCGGCGCTCGACGAGATGGCGCGCGGCCACATGATCGCCGACGCCGTCGCCGTGATCGGAACGATGGACATCGTGTTCGGGGAGATCGACCGGTGAGCAGCGCGCCGAGGCCGATCGTCAATCTCGACGAGCTTGCCTACACGCGTGAGCGCCGTCACGGCGAACGTATCGGCGCGATCGTCGCCGACGTCGCCGGCCGGATCGGCGCGAAGCGGCTCGGCTACAACGTGACCCGCCTCGAGCCGGGGCGGGCCGCGTCGCCGTTTCACAGCCATCACGTCGGCGAGGAGATGTTCTTCATCCTCGAGGGGTCGGGAACGCTGCGCTTCGGCAGCGCACGCTATCCGGTCCGCAAGGGCGACTTCATTGCCTGTCCGCCCGGCGGCGCCGAAATTGCCCATCAGCTGATCGCCGGGCCCGACGGCGAGCTGGCCTTCATCGGCCTGGACCAGCGAGCCATGGCCGGTCGGACGTGGGCCGGTGGTGAGGCGTCGTCGAGCGCGACGTTCGACAACCGCTACGTGCAGGACGGCAGCGAAGTCGAGTACTGGATCGGCGAATGACGAATCGCACCACGACGTTGTCAGCGGCGGCGAAGGAGACCTTCGAACGCGAGGTCGCGAAGTACCCGGCGGAAGGAAAGGCATCGGCGGTGATCGCCTGCCTCGCTGTCCTGCAGCGCGAGCACGGCTGGATCTCGCAGGAAAGCGAGGAGCTTGTCGCAGAGGCACTCGGCATGCCGCCGATCGCGGTGCGCGAGGTGACGACGTTCTACAACATGTTCAACCAGCTGCCCGTCGGTCGCTTCAAGCTGAACGTCTGCACGAACCTGCCGTGCCAGCTGCGCGGCGGCCAGCACGCACTCGAGCACCTCTGCGACTCGCTCGGCGTTGCAGAAGGTGCAACGACGAGCGACGGCGCCTTTACGGTGCAGAAGGCCGAGTGCCTCGGCGCCTGCGCCGACGCGCCGGTGCTGCTCGTCAACGACCTGCAGATGGTGAGCTTCATGAACGACCAGCGGCTCGACGAGCTGGTGTCGCTGTTGCGCGCGCAAAGCACTTCGAGCGCCGAATGACCAAAGCCCCGATCGACCTCTCGCGCTTCCAGGCGAACGGCACCGAGACGTGCTTTCACGGCCGCCACATCGCGCCGCAAATCTACGCCGGCCTTGACGGCAGCAACTGGCGGCTGAAGGACTTCGAGGCACGCGGCGGCTACCGCGCGTGGAAGAAGATCCTGGGTGTCGCCGACTCCGGCGATGACAAGGGCGCCGGCAGCACCGAAGGCGGAGCCAAGGGCATGACGCCCGAGCAGGTCATCGCCGAGGTCAAGGCGTCGGGGCTGCGCGGCCGCGGCGGCGCAGGCTTTCCGACCGGCCTCAAGTGGAGCTTCATGCCGCGCCAGTTCCCGGGCGCGAAGTACCTGGTCTG
>DATAYY010000081.1:0-17592 GCA_036272325.1 Caldimonas sp.
TTGGCACCTCGATGTCGGCTCATCTCATCCTGGGGCTGTAGCCGGTCCCAAGGGTATGGCTGTTCGCCATTTAAAGAGGTACGTGAGCTGGGTTTAAAACGTCGTGAGACAGTTTGGTCCCTATCTTCCGTGGGCGCTGCAAGATTGAGAGAGCCTGCTCCTAGTACGAGAGGACCGGAGTGGACGCACCCCTGGTGTATCGGTTGTCACGCCAGTGGCATCGCCGAGTAGCTATGTGCGGAAGAGATAACCGCTGAAAGCATCTAAGCGGGAAACTCGTCTCAAGATGAGTCTTGCCGGGGCCTTGAGCCCCCTGAAGAGTCGTCCTAGACCAGGACGTTGATAGGCTGGGTGTGGAAGCCGGGTAACCGGTTGAGCTAACCAGTACTAATTGCTCGTGCGGCTTGACCCTATAACTTTGACGACGTGACGTCGTCAGGGCGAGTCGAGCGCGTTTGGACCGTTCTTCGAACAAAGGGCGCGATCGAGAATCTGATTTGCCGCGATGCGGCCGACTCTGCGAATTGGCCCAGCTGCCGCAGTGCAGCGGGCGACGGTTATGCCTGACGACCATAGCGAGGTGGTCCCACTCCTTCCCATCCCGAACAGGACAGTGAAACGCCTCTGCGCCGATGATATTGCGGGTTCCCGTGTGAAAGTAGGACATCGTCAGGCTACTACTCCTGAAAGGCCTCCGTCCCCGTGACGGAGGCCTTTTTTTTGGCTGCACCAAATATGCTCGCGCGTATCCAGCGATTGATCGTGCTCACTCTCGTGTGCAGCGTGATCGCCGCCTTCGCAGCGGCGTTGCGCGCCGATCGCGCGTGGCTCGGCCTGGTGTTCGTCGCCCTCGTGATCGGCGGCTATGCGGCCGTGCTGGCGGCTGAGTTCTGGCTTCTCCGCCGCTCGTACGCCGCTGACGATCCCGAGCGTCCTCGGCCGGGACAACTGCTGCATGCGTGGGCGGTTGAGGTGCTTGTCGCGCCCCGGGTTTTCCTCTGGCGGCAGCCGTTTCACAGCACCCGCGAGCCCGATTACCTGCCCGCGAATGCGCGCGGCCGGATCGGCGTCATCCTCGTCCACGGCTTCTTTTGCAACCGTGGCCTCTGGAATCCCTGGCTGCGGCGGATGCGCGCCTCCGGAATCCCGTTCGTGGCCGTGAACCTCGAGCCGGTGTTCGGCTCGATCGAGAACTACCGCCACGCGATCGGTGCGGCGGCGGCTGTTCTGGAGCAGGCGACCGCACGAGCGCCGATCGTCGTCGCCCACAGCATGGGCGGCCTCGCGGCGCGCGCCTGGCTCGACGCGAACGCCGATGCGCGGCTGCATCGTCTGGTGACGATCGCGACGCCGCATCGCGGAACGCGCCTCGCGGCGCCGGGCCGCGGTCGCAACGTCGCCCAGATGCGGCACGGCAGCGCCTGGCTGGACGGGCTCGCCCGACGCGATGCGACGACCTCGCGGACGCAGGTCGTGTGCTTCTGGAGCCACTGCGACAACATCGTCTTTCCGAGCCGCAGCGCGACACTGCCGGGCGCCGACAACCGTCATCTTGAAGGAACGCCGCACGTCGCGATGGTGTACCACCCGGCCGTGATCGACGAGGTGCTGCGCGCAGCCGGCGGCGCCGCCCGCGCGGCCTAGCGGACGTCGACCCCCGTCAGAAGATCGAGGGTAGCGCCAACGGAGAGATTGAGGAACTGTCCGATCTCGGCGACGTCGTCCGGGACCGCGGCATTGTCCCAACCGTGCGCCACGTGGCGCGCCAGGCGCGAGGCAAGCGCGACCGTGCGTGCGCCGGTGCTGCTGCCAGGCACCTCTTGCGCCTTGTCCGCGAGCAGCGCCGGGAGTCGCCACGCGACGGCGAGGAACTGCTGGATCTCCCCGAGCTCGACGTTCAGGACACTCTTCTGGGCGGCGTTCGATCGCAGCGCCGGATCGGCATCCTGAAGCGCGCGGACACGAAGCGCGAGGACGGGAGCGTGGCACCAAAGGAGCAGCTCTGCGAACTCTTGCAGCAGCGCGGCGGTGTGGATCGACGCGGCGTGAGGATCGGCGCGATGGATCGCGAACGCGAGCGCGAAGCGCGCGCCGCGATGCGCACGCTGCAGCACGCGCTGCACGCCGGCGAGCGCGGCCGGTGACGAGGCGAGGTGGTCCTCGATCGCTTCGGGTGCAGCGAAGGTGCGGAAGAACGGCGGGATGCCCATCATCACCAGCGCCGAGATGACGGTCTCGGCACCGGTAACGACCGTGCGGCCGCGATGCTCGCCGACATGAACGAGGACCTTCAACGTCATCAGCGGATCGCCACCGATCATCTCGCCGATGCTGTTCGCGTCGGTGCGCTCCTCGTTGGCGCGCAGCGCGTCAAGGGCGTCGATCGTCTCGCGCAGCACCGGGATCTCCGCGCGGCGAAAGTGGCTCGCCCACCCCGCCAGGTCGCGCAGCGGTCGGACCAACCCCTCAAACTTCGGCGCCGAGCTCGTCATCGCACCTCCGGACGTGCTGCTCTGGCCGAGATATCGGCAGCCTCTCGCCGCGGTTGAGCGAGCAGGGCGGCCGCGCGGCCCGAAGTCACAGGGCCAGCACCCTGCCTTCGTCGGCCGGAACGCGGCCGTCGAGGAGATCGCCATAGGTGCGCGCGATGGCGTCGCGTCCCTGGCCCGCGACGACGCGCAGCCACGGTCGCTCGGCGTCGCCGACGCGGGCACGGAACGATGCCCACGCCGACCCGAGGCGTTCCTGAAGGCCGGCGGCGCCCCACTCGGCGACGCGCTTCTTGATCTGCGCCGGCGCGAAGAAGAAGACGGGCCGGGGCCCCGGAAGCCCCTTGCCGCCGCCGAGCGCCTCCCAGTGCGTGCCGCCGACCGAGCAGCTGTAGGCGAGCCCATCGCGCCAACGTTCGTGGATCGCCGCGCGCAACGCAGCGTCGCCGCTCATGTCGACGTAGACGGCGCGTCCCGCAGTCGGCACGACCGAAAGCCCGTCGTAGCGGACGACTTGGTCGTAGCAGCCGAGCCCTTGCGCGAACGCGACATTCGCCGCCGACGTCAGCCCCACACTCAGAGGTGCACCCGGCGTGCCGCGTCGGCGTTCGACGCAAAAGCCAAGGCCGTACGCGGTCTTGCTCGACGCGCTCGAGACGAGCACCGTGTCGGCGCCGAAGAACGCGTTGTCGGCGAGGAAATCATCGATCAGGAACGAGGTGATGAAGAGTGGCCGCAGGAGCGCGATCAACGCCTCGTGCTCGACCCGGTACGCCGGGTCGCTGCTGCAGCGCAGGTAGCGGTTGTAGACCTCGGGCAGATCCTTACGGTGCGGCGTGCCGTCGACGAAGCCTTCGCTGACGACGCGCACCGCCTCGACGTCCGCCTCGTCGGCCATCGGCCAGTAGCCGTAGAAACGCTCGCCGACGTCGACGCCGTCGACCAGCGACTCGATGACCGTCGCGAAGCCCCAGACCGGAATGCAGCCAGTCGCCGGATCTCCGGTCGGAAAGAAGTTCCAGTACTGCATTGCCTCGCCGAACGCGCCGTACGTGACGTTGTTCGACGTCAGCGCGAACGGGCCGATGCGAAGCCGCGCCCGTCCCTGCGCGAGCGGTGGCGCGGCAGCTTCGCGCCACGCCGTGCGCCGCAGGTCGCTGCGGCCGACGGTGAACATCGTCGTCATCGGGTCGCGCTCGTCATACGATGATCGCCATCTTGCTCCGAACCCCGGGCATCCTCCATGTTGACATTCCCCGGCAGCTTGCAGTTGCCCTCACTCGGTCTCGGTACCTGGCGAGTGGGCGAGTCGGCTGCGCGCCGCAAGCGCGAAGTCGGCGCCGTTCGCGCTGCCCTCGACATCGGCTGGCGCGTCATCGACACGGCCGAAATGTACGGCGACGGTGGCGCCGAGTCGATCGTCGGCGAGGCCATCGCAGACGCATTGCGCGCCGGCGCCGTCACGCGCGAGCAGCTATTCGTGGTCAGCAAGGTCTCTCCGCAGAACTCGAGTGCGCGCGGCGCGGTCGCTGCTTGCGACCGCAGCCTGTCGCGTCTGCGGCTCGACCATCTCGACGGCTATCTGCTGCACTGGCGCGGCGAGGTGCCGCTCGCCGAGACGGTTGACGCATTCGAGGCCCTGCGCGCCCGCGGCCGGATCCGGAACTGGGGCGTCAGCAACTTCGACGTCGACGACATGGTGGAGCTGATGCGCGTGCCTGGCGGCGATCGCTGCGCGACCGACCAGATCTACTACTCGCTGAGCGCCCGTGGCGCCGCTTTCGACCTCGTGCCCTGGTTGCGAACGCGGGGCATCGCGACGATGGCGTATTCGCCGATCGACCAGGGCGCGCTGGCGCGCAACGCGGCGCTCGCTGCGATCGCGAAGCGGCGCGGCGTCACCGCGGCGCAACTGGCGCTCGCCTGGCTGATCGCGCAGCGCGGCGTCATGGCGATCCCGAAGGCGGTGAGCGAGGCGCATCTGCGCGAGAACCTCGCTGCCGGCGCGATCATCCTCGACGTCGACGAGACGGCGGCCCTCGACCGCGCCTTTCCGCCGCCGAAGCGGAAGACACCGCTTGCAATGATCTGAGGGACGAATTCGCCGCGTACCTGCGGACAACCCTGTGCTGCCGACCAGGGTGGCGAGGGGAACTACTGGAAGGCGACCTCGGCGAAGCTGCGGAGCTTGCGGCTATGGAGCTGGTCGATTCCGGCCTGGCACAACAGCTCGATCGCGCGCACGCCGATCCGCAGGTGCTGGTCGACGCGCTCGCGGTAGAAGTGGTTCGCCATTCCCGGCAGCTTGATCTCGCCGTGCAGCGGCTTGTCGCTGACACAGAGCAGCGTGCCGTATGGAACGCGGAAGCGAAAGCCGTTGGCGGCGATCGTCGCACTCTCCATGTCGAGCGCGATCGCCCGGCTCTGGCTGAAGCGGCGCTCGGGCGTGCTGAGCGCGTTGCGCGACGGCAGCAGCTCCCAGTTGCGGTTGTCGGTGCTCGCGACGGTGCCGGTGCGCATGATGCGCTTGAGCTCGTAGCCCTTCAGCTGCGTCACCTCGGCGACCGCTTCCTCGAGCGCCACCTGGACCTCGGCGAGCGCCGGGATCGGCACCCAGAGCGGCAAGTCCTCGTCGAGGACGTGGTCCTCGCGCACGTAGCCGTGGGCGAGCACGTAGTCGCCGAGCTGCTGCGTGTTGCGCAGCCCCGCGCAGTGACCGAGCATCACCCACGCATGCGGGCGCAGCACGGCGATGTGGTCGGTGATCGTCTTCGCGTTCGCCGGGCCGACGCCGATGTTGACCATCGTGATGCCGCTGCGGTCGGCGCGAGCGAGGTGGTAGGCCGGCATCTGCGGTAGTCGCGGCGGCGCGGCGCCGAGCTCGTCGCCGGGCCGCGGCTGCTGGCCGCTCCTGCGCTCGATCACGTTGCCTGGCTCGACGAAGGCGTCGTAGCTGTCGCTGCCCGCCGCGCCGGCCATCGCCTCGTGGCCGAGGCGGACGAACTCGTCGATGTAGAACTGGTAGTTGGTGAAGAGGACGAAATTCTGAAAGTGCTCGGGGTCGGTGCCCGTGTAGTGGCGCAGCCGATGCAACGAGTAGTCGACCCGGGGCGCGGTGAAGAGAGAGAGCGGCCGTGCCTCTCCGGCGCGCGGCACATAGGTGCCGTTGGCGATGCCGTCGTCCATTGCGCCGAGATCCGGAAGGTCGAACACGTCGCGCAGCAGCAGCCGCTGCTCGGCGCTCAGGCTGCCCTCGATGTGGTCGTGCTCGGCGAACGAGAAGTGGACCGGGATCGGCTGCACGCTGGTGCCGATCTCGAGCGAGACGCCGTGGTTCTCCAGCAGGAGCCGGAACTGCTCGAGGTAGTAGCTCGCGAACAGGTCGGGTCGCGTCAGGGTCGTCTCGTAGGTGCCGGGCCCGGCGACGAAGCCGTAGCTGAGGCGCGAGTCGGCTCGCGCGACGGTGTCGGTGTGGACACGAACGAAGGGATAGCACGCGCGCACGTGGCCCACCGAGGTGCCCCCGCTGACGTACGTCTGCAACGAGCCGCGCAAGTGGTCGACGCTCGCGTCGTAGATCTCGCGAACGCGGGCGAGCGCCGCCGCTGCATCGTCAAACAGCGCCGGGGCGATGAACGGGGGCACGAGGCTCACGAGGCGTCGACCCTCGCGCAGGTGACGATCTCCGGCGCCGCCGCGAACATGGTGTGGCCTGCGGCGATCGCCTGCGCGACGTGCGCCTTGCGCATGCCCGCATCGCGGTCGGCGACAGCCTGCCACTGCTCGACGGTGCGAAACATGTGCGGCAGGTCGGGCCGTTGGAAGAGCTCGTAGGCGAGGCAGCCAGGCTCGCGCCGCGACTCGGCGGAAAGGCCGGCCAGCAGCGCTCGCGCCGCCTTCGCCTGTTCGGGCTGGACGACGATCGAAGCCATGACGTGGACCATGGGAGTCTCCCCCGGCTCGTGCGTGCAAAATCGCCCGCACCGCCGAATGATGCCGCACCCGCATGACGCAACGAATCGCCGCCAGGACTTCGATGGCCGGAGACCTCGTCGCGTGAGGGTTCCCGGCGGGCAGCACCGGGCCGCCGCGTGAAGGTCGTCGTCCTCGGCGCCGGCGTCATCGGCGTGACGATCGCCTACGAGCTCGCCGGCGCCGGCCACGAGGTCGTCGTGGTCGATCGCCGGGAGGGCCCTGGTCTGGAGACGAGCTTTGCCAACGCCGGCGAGGTCTCACCGGGGTATTCGGCGCCCTGGGCAGGCCCGGGCGTGCCCCTGAAGGCGATCAAGTGGCTGGCGATGCACCACCGGCCGCTGGTCATCCGGCAGCTCGATCCGGTGATGATTCGCTGGTGCCTGGCGATGCTGCGCAACTGCACGGCGGCGCGCTATGCGGTCAACAAGGCGCGGATGGTGCGGCTCGCCGAGTACAGCCGCGACTGCCTGCGTGCCCTGCGTGCGGCGACCGGAATCGCCTACGACGAACGAATGCAGGGAACGCTGCAGCTCTTTCGGACCCAGAAGCAGTTCGACGGCAGCGCCAGCGACATCGCCGTCCTGCGCCAGAGCGGAGTCGCCTTCGAGCTGCTCGACCGCGCCGGCTGCATTCGCCACGAGCCCGCGCTCGCGCGGGTGCGCGAGAAATTCGTCGGCGGCCTCCTGCTGCCGGGCGATGAGACCGGTGACTGCTACAAGTTCACCCGTCGACTGGCCGCGCTTGCCGTCGAGCGCGGCGTCGACTTTCGCTACGGGACCCATGTCCGCGCGATCGCGCGCGCGGGCGAACGCATCGCGGGGGTAGTGACCGCGACCGAGACGTTGTCCGCTGATGCCTACGTCGTCGCCCTCGGCAGCCACTCGCCGCTGCTGCTCGCCCCGATCGGCATTCGCATTCCGGTCTATCCGGTCAAGGGCTACTCGATCACGGTGCCGATCCGTGACCGCGGCGGCGCTCCGGAATCGACCGTGATGGACGAGACGCACAAGATCGCGGTGACCCGCCTCGGCGACCGCATCCGCGTCGGCGGCACCGCCGAGCTTGCCGGCTACACCTTGCGCCTGCACGAGGCGCGCAAGGACACGCTCGCGCACGTCCTCGGCGACCTGTTTCCCGCCGGTGGTGATCTCGCAGGCGCCGAGTTCTGGTGCGGCCTCAGGCCGATGACGCCGGATGGCACGCCAATCGTCGGACCGACTGCGATCACGAACCTGTTTCTTGCCACCGGCCACGGCACGCTCGGCTGGACGATGGCCGCGGGCACCGCGCGGGTGATCGCCGACGTCGTCTCCGGCCGCGCCGCGGCGATCGCCCTCGACGGCCTGACGATTGCGCGCTATCCCGGCGCGATGCGGCCGGCGTGAGCAGGTCTGCCTTGGCTTCGCTGCGGATCGTCTCCCCTCTCGCCGGCAGCATCGTCGCGCTGACGGTGACGAAGGGCGGCCCAGTCGTCGAGGGCGAGCTGGTTGCGGTCGTCGAATCGATGAAGATGGAGCACGAGGTGCGCGCTGCCGGCGCGGGCGTCGTCGAGTCGGTGCGCTGCCGCGTCGGTGACGTCGTCGCGGCAGGCGACGAGATCGCGACGCTCCGTCTGCAGACCGGGCTGGCAGCGGCGACCGCGAAGCCAGGCGATGCCGCGCGCCCGGAGGCGATTCGCGCCGACCTCGTCGAGCTGCGTTCGCGCGAGGTCTTGCTGCTCGACGAGAGCCGTCCCGACGCCGTTGCCCGGCGGCACGCGCTGGGCATGCGAACGGCACGCGAGAACATCGCCGGCCTCGTCGACCCGGGCAGCTTCGTCGAGTACGGCGGCCTTGCGTTTGCCGCGCAGCGGCGCCGGCGCGAGCTCGACGATCTGCTGCGCAACACGCCCGCCGACGGCATGGTCACCGGCATCGGCACCATCAACGCGAACGTCTTCGGCTCCGAGCACGCACGCGCCGTCGTCCTGGCGTATGACGCGACCGTGCTCGCCGGCACGCAGGGCATGCGCAACCATCAGAAGACCGACCGCCTGCTGGCGGTCGCGGGCGAGAGCCGGCTGCCAGTGGTGCTGTTTGCCGAAGGCGGCGGCGGGCGGCCCGGCGACGTCGACGTGCCGATCGTTGCCGGCCTCCACGTCCCGACCTTCGCCAGCTTCGCGCGCCTGAGCGGCCGCGTGCCGCTGGTCGGCCTCGTCGCCGGCCGCTGCTTTGCCGGCAACGCTGCGCTGCTCGGCTGCTGCGACGTCGTCGTGGCGACGCGCGCAAGCTCGATCGGCATGGGCGGCCCGGCGATGGTCGAAGGCGGGGGCCTCGGCGTGTTCCGCCCCGAGGAGATTGGCCCGAGCGACGTGCAATCGCGCGCGGGCGTGATCGACGTCGTCGTCGGCGACGAGGTCGAGGCGGTCGCCGTCGCGCGCCGCTATCTCGCGTTCTTCCAGGGGCGCACCGACGCGCCAGCGGCCAGCGACCAGAGCGCGCTACGCGAGCTGCTACCGGGAAACCGGTTGCGCTCGTACGACATCCGCTCCGTCATCACGGCGCTCTTCGATCCCGCCTCGACGCTCGAGCTCCGGGCCGGCTTCGGTTTCGGCATCGTCACCGTGCTCGCGCGCGTCGCGGGCAGGCCGGTCGGCGTGATCGCCAACAACCCGATCCATCTCGGCGGCGCGATCGATGCCGACGCAGCCGACAAGGCGGCGCGCTTCCTGCAGCTGTGCGACGCCCACGGGCTGCCGATCGTCTCGCTGATCGACACGCCGGGCTTCATGGTCGGCCCCGAGATCGAGGCCCGGGGCCAGGTCCGACACGTCAGTCGGATGTTCGTCGTTGGCTCGCAGCTGCGCGTTCCGGTCGCGGCGATCGTCCTGCGCAAGGCGTACGGCCTCGGCGCGATGGCGATGGCCGCGGGCGGCATGCACGCGCCGATGGCGACCGTCGCGTGGCCGAGCGGCGAGTTCGGCGCGATGGGGCTCGAAGGCGCGGTCGAGCTCGGTTACCGCAAGGAGCTCGCCGCGGCCCCCGAGGGCGTCGAGCGCGACGCCGTGCGCGCGCGCCTCATCGCCGAGCAGTACGAGAAGGGCAAGGCGATCCACATGGCGGCGACGCTCGAGATCGACGCCGTGATCGATCCCGCCGAGAGCCGGCGCTGGCTGGTGGCGACGCTCGATGCGGCGCGCGTGCCCGAGCCGGGCAGCGGCCGCTTCATCGATCCGTGGTGAGCGCGTCCGGCCAGTGGCGCGCCTGCAGCGCCGGATGCGCGGCTTCATAGCCGAGCGCGATGTCATCGCCGGCGTCGTCGAGCTCGGGTTCGGTTGAACGGACACTGGCCAAGGACCAGCGTTTCACGTCCTCGACCCACTCTGCATCGTTCGCCATGGTGCCTTCCTCCGCCTCCGGATCACTCTGCCGCGGTTCTCGGCTGCCGCCATCGGCGATGGCAACGACTTACGGTAGGAAGCCGCCTACTGCCGCCCGCAGGCGAGAGCATCGCTGCGCTTAGTGACGCCCTGATGGCAGCGGCGGGTCGGCGCGGTCTTACAACGGGGCGATCTCCCTGCCTACGCGACCGGGCGCAACACGCGGTCACAACGGTTCCCTACGATGTGGGAACCTTTCGGCGAGCGCCCTTCTCCACCGTCCGAGTGAGCGCCAAGGAGTTCTAAATGTCGACCGAAACCGTCCCTCTTTTCTCGCGCGCGCTGTCGCGCGCCATCGCCGCTGTCGGTGCAGCGGCGATGGTCTCGGCGCTGACGCTCACCGCGTGCAGCCCGCGTGACCAGTCCACCGCCCACGCAGCGACCGCGCAGACCATGCCCGCGACGACCGCGGCCCCGGGAGACACGGCGCTCGCTGGCACCCCCGTGCCGCCGGCGCCGACCGCTGCCCTCGCGCCGGCTCCCGCGGTCGCGCCGCCACCGCCCCTTCCGGTGGCGCCGGCCGCACCCGCACCGCAGGGCGGCTACGCTGCGGCACCGCTGCCTGGGCCGGCCGCCAACGCCGATGATCAAGTCCGCTCACCGCCCATTGCACACGACACGCGCGTCGCCCAGAACCAGGCCGTGCCGAGCGGCAGGCTGGGGTCGATCGAGAGCATCGAGCCGATTCACGAGCGGCCAAAGGGGACTGGCGCCGGTGCGGTCATTGGCGGGGTCGCCGGTGCCGTTATTGGCAACCAATTCGGTAGCGGGCTCGGCCGGGCCGCGATGACGGGGCTCGGTGCGGCCGGCGGCGCGGTCGCCGGCAACAACGTCGAGCGCAACATCAAGACGAGGGTCGTCGGCTACCGCATTCACGTCCGCCTCGACGACGGCCACACCCGCGTCTTCGAGCGCGGCCAACTCGGCAACCTGCACGTCGGCGATCGCCTCCGCGTCGAAGGCGGCAGCTTCCATCGCGTCTGACGGCCGCCAGTGTCGATATCGCCCGGAGGTCGCATTCGTGTCGGCGTCGGCGGCTGGGTCTACGAGCCCTGGCGAGACAACTTCTACCCGCCGGGGCTCGCCCAAGCGCAGGAGCTCGCCTACCTGAGCGCGCGCGTCACCGCGATCGAGATCAACGCGACCTTCTATCGCAACCAGAATGCGGCGAGCTTCGCCAGATGGCGCGACGCGACGCCTGATGACTTCGTCTTCTCAGTGAAGGCGACGCGCTACGCGACGAACCGGCGCGTTCTTGCCGAGGCCGGCGAGGCCATCGACCGCTTCTTCACCAGCGGGCTGGCCGAGCTCGGACCGAAGCTCGGGCCGATCGTCTGGCAGCTCGCGCCAACGAAGACGTTTGACGCCGCCGATGTCGAGGGCTTCTTGCGACTGCTTCCTGACCACCTCGGGGCGCTTCGCCTGCGGCACGCGGTCGAGGTCCGCCACCCGAGCTTTCGCTCGCCGGAATACATCGAACTGGCGCGGCATCATGGCGTTGCGACGGTGTTCGCCGACAGCGACGACTATCCCTCCTTCGCCGACTCGAGCGCCGACTTCGTCTACGTCCGACTGATGCGGTGCGAAGCGTCGTGCGCTACCGGATATTCGCCTGAGGCGATCGCCGCGTGGGCCGAGCGGGCACGAACGTGGGGGACCGGCGCCGAGCCGCCCGGTGTCGCCCGGCTGACGCCGCCACTGCCCGCGGGAGCGCCACGCGACGTCTTCTTGTTTTTCATCAGCGGCGCCAAGGAACGCGCGCCGTCGGCGGCGGTCGCGTTGCGGGCGCAAGTGGACGGATCGTCGCCGGCACGCTGAAGCGGCGTCAGACGCCCGCGCCGCCCGAAAGCAAAGAGGGCCTTGGCCGCGTCGCCGCGGAACAAGGCCCTCTTGCTGGCGTCTTCGCTAGACGCCCCGATTGCGGCCGAACAGGAAGGCGGCGACAGCGAGAATGATGAAGACGATGAACAGGATCTTGGCGATTCCGGCGGCGCCGGCAGCGATGCCGCCGAAACCGAACAGCGCCGCGATCAACGCGATCACGAAGAACACAACGGCATAGTGAAGCATGTCTGGACTCCTGGTTGGCGCCGCGGCGCGGTCTTGAAGATGACGATCGTTATCTTCGGCGGACGGCCGCGAAGCGCCGATAGGCTGAGCCGCTGATCGCTTGTCGGGGGTGCGGGGCAGGTCGTGTCGGAACGCTCCGACGCCGTCCGGTCCCGCATGTCAAACTTGTCGAACGCAAGCTCTCGCCCCTGCCGATGTCCTCCGCGCCCGCCGATGCTTCCGCCTTCCGCGCACCTCCCGCCGTGGCAGGGGACGAGCGGCCGCCGCGGCCGGCAGCGACAATCGTCGTCCTGCGCGAGGGGCCGAACGGCGTCGAGGTGCTGTTGTCGCGGCGCGCCGAGCGTGGCGACCACAACAGCGGCGCCTGGGTGTTCCCCGGCGGCATCGTCGAGGCCGGCGACGCACGCGCCCACGGCGCCTGCGATGGCCTCACGGACGAAGAGGCGAGCCGACAGCTCGGCCTCGCGAGTGGCGGCCTCGACTACTGGGTCGCAGCGATCCGCGAGTGCTTCGAGGAATCGGGGCTGCTCTTTGCTCGCGGCGACGGCGATGCGCTGGTCGATCTCGACGGCAGCGATGCGGCGCGACTGTCGCCGTGGCGCCTGGCGCTGCATCGCTGCGAGCGCAGCGTCTTCGACTTCTGCGCCGCCGAGCGTTTGCGCCTTGCCGTCGATCGGCTCGTCTACCTCAGTCATTGGCTGACTCCCGTCGGCCGGCCGAAGCGTTTCGACACCCGTTTCTTCATCGCCGTCGCGCCGCCGGCGCAGACCGCGGCGTACGACGGCACCGAGCTCGTCGAGCAGCTCTGGATCTCGCCTCAGGAAGCGCTTGCGCGCAGCGCGTCGCTTCGCTTCCTGACGCCGACCCAGAAGACGCTCGAGACGATCGCCCGCTTCGCGACGGTCGCAGAGGCGATGGCGTGGGCGATGTCGCCGCGCCAGATCGCGCTCGTGATGCCGCGCGCCGGACACGGGCGCGATGGGCTCAGACCGGTGACGCCTGACGAGCCGGCGTGGGCCGAGCTCGGCCGCATCGATCCGGCGGGGCAGGGCACGGGAACGTACGACATCGTCCCCGACCGTCCGGTGCGGCTCTCCGACCGCGTCATCCGCGTCAGCGCCGACAACGGCAGCGTCATGACCGGCCCGGGAACGAACACCTATCTGATCGGCGGCAGCGATGTCGAGCGCTGGGCGGTGATTGACCCGGGGCCGGCGATCGATGCCCACGTTGATGCGATCGTCGCTGCCGCGCCGGGGCCGATCGATCGCATCTTCGTCACCCACACGCACAAGGACCACTCGCCCGCGGCGCAGGCGCTGAAGGCACGAACCGGCGCGACCGTGCTCGGTCTCGCGCCGACGCACCCTGAATGGCAGGACGCGAGCTTCGCGGCCGACGTCACGCTGCACGACGGCGAGCGCGTCGCGATCGGCGAGTCGACGCATCTCGCCGTCGTCCATACCCCCGGCCATGCGAGCAACCATCTGTGCTACCTGCTCGAGGAGGAGCGTACGCTCTTCACCGGCGACCACCTGATGCAAGCCTCGACGGTCGTCATCAACCCCCCGGATGGCGACATGGCCGCGTATCTCGCATCGCTGCGCGCGCTGCTGCCGCTTGAGCTCGACTGGCTGGCGCCTGGCCATGGCTTTCTCATGGCCGAGCCGCGCGCAGCGATCGAGGCGGTCATCGCCCACCGCCTCAGGCGCGAGGCCAAGGTGGTCGCCGCGCTCGGCGAGCTCGGCCCGGCGCCGCTCGACCGCCTCGTCGCCAAGGTCTACGCCGACGTTCCGGAGCGCATGCATCCGGTGGCGCTTCGCTCGCTGACGGCGCATCTGCTGAAGCTGCGCGAAGAAGGCCGCGCCGCCGAATCGGCGGGGTCCTGGTCGCTGGCGCCGGCAGGCGTCGCGTGATCGGCGCAGGCGTGCGTGGCGACAAAGAGCCCGCGCGCGAGCCGGCGCCGGCTAGCGCGCGCCGGTCGCTTGCAACGCCACAATCGCGCTGGCGTCGAAGCCCCAGTCGCGCAAGGCCTCGGTGCCGCCGCTGCCGCGCTCGGGCGGCGGCCGCGTCGCCGCACCCGGCGTTCGCGTGAAGCGCGGTGCGGGCGCGGGCTGGACGATACCGCCGAGCTCGATCGCGCCGGCGCGCGCGGTGACCTGCGGGTGCGCGCGCGACTCGGCGAAGGTCAGCACCGGCGCCACGCATGCATCGGAGCCCGCGAACAAGGCGACCCATTCGGCGCGCGTTCGCGTGCGAAAGCGCGCTGTCAGCGTCGCGCGCAACGCCGGCCAGGTGCTGCGGTCGTGCTGCGTCGAGCGCAGCGATCGGTCGAGGCCGAGCCGCTCGAGCAGCTCGGCGTAGAACCTGGCCTCGATCGCGCCGACCGCGATGTGCAGGCCGTCGCGCGTCTCGTAGCTGTCGTACCACGGCGCCCCGGAGTCGAGCACGTTGACGCCGCGCGCGTCGCGCCAGTGCCCAGCCGCCATCAGGCCGGAGACCATCGTCGCCAGGATCGCCGCACCGTCGATCATCGCGGCGTCGACCACCTGGCCGCGCCCGCTCGTACGCGCCTCGATGACGCCGCAGGCGATGCCGAACGCGAGCAGCATGCCGCCGCCGCCGAAGTCGCCGACCAGGTTGAGCGGCGGCAGCGGCGGTTCGCCCGCGCGCCCGATCGCGTTCAGCACGCCGGCGACGGCGATGTAGTCGATGTCGTGGCCGGCGCGATCGGCAAGCGGGCCGCTCTGCCCCCAGCCGGTCATGCGACCGTAGACGAGACGGGGGTTGCGCGCATGCACGACCTCGGGGCCGAGGCCGAGGCGCTCCATGACGCCGGGACGAAAACCCTCGATCAGGGCGTCGGCCTTCTCGCACAGCATGAGCGCCGCCGCCACGCCTGGCGCGCTCTTCAGGTCGAGCATGATCGAGCGGCGGCCGCGCAGCATGACGTCGAAGCGGCGCTCGCGGCCGAAGCCGAGGTCGGCACCGGCTGGGCGGTCGACGAGCAGCACGTCGGCACCCATGTCGGCGAGCATCATCCCGGCGAAGGGGCCGGGACCGATCGCTTCGAACTCGAGGACGCGCAGCCCGGCGAGGGGGCCGTGGCTCACGGCGGGAGGCGCCTCACATGTTCCTCCGGTACTGGCCGCCGACCTCGAACAGTGCCTCCGTGATCTGGCCGAGCGAGCAAACGCGGACGGCATCGATCAGCACCTCGAACACGTTGCCGTTGGCGATCACCGTGTCCTGCAGGCGCTTCAGCATCGTCGGCGCCTCGCTCGCGTGGCGGGCGTGGAAGTCGGCGAGGCGCGCCAGCTGGCCCTCCTTTTCCTCCTCGGTCGAGCGCTGCAGCGCGATCTGCTGCGACACCGGGTCGCCGTGCGGGTTGCGGAACGTGTTGACGCCGACGATCGGGTACTCGCCGGTGTGCTTGAGCATTTCGTAGTGGAGGCTTTCCTCCTGGATCTTGCCGCGCTGGTAGCCCGTCTCCATCGCGCCGAGGACGCCGCCGCGCTCGCTGATGCGCTCGAACTCTGCCAGCACCGCTTCCTCGACCAGCTCGGTGAGCTCGTCGATGATGAAGGCGCCCTGGCTCGGGTTCTCGTTCTTCGCCAGCCCCCATTCGCGGTTGATGATCAGCTGGATCGCCATCGCCCGGCGCACCGAGTCCTCGGTCGGCGTCGTGATCGCCTCGTCGAAGGCGTTGGTGTGCAGCGAGTTGCAGTTGTCGTAGATCGCGATCAGTGCCTGCAGCGTCGTCCGGATGTCGTTGAACTGGACCTCCTGCGCATGCAGCGACCGGCCGCTCGTCTGGACGTGGTACTTGAGCTTCTGGCTGCGCTCGTTGGCGCCGTAGCGGTCGCGCATCGCCACCGCCCAGATCCGCCGCGCGACCCGGCCCATGACGGTGTACTCGGGGTCCATTCCGTTCGAGAAGAAGAACGACAGGTTGGGCGCGAAGTCGTCGATCGCCATGCCGCGCGCCAGGTACGCCTCGACGAAGGTGAAGCCGTTCGAGAGCGTGAAGGCGAGCTGGCTGATCGGGTTCGCGCCGGCCTCGGCGATGTGATATCCGGAGATGCTCACCGAATAGAAGTTGCGGACGCGGTGGCGGACGAAGTACTCGGCGATGTCGCCCATCACCTTGAGCGAGAACTCAGTCGAGAAGATGCAGGTGTTCTGGCCCTGGTCCTCCTTCAGGATGTCGGCCTGCACGGTGCCGCGGACGTTTTCCTTCACCCAGGCGGTGATCTTCTGCGTCTCGCCTGGGGTCGGCTCGCGGCCGTTGTCGGCGATGAACTTGGCGAGCTTCTGGTCGATCGCGGTGTTGATGAACATCGCCAGGATCGTCGGCGCCGGGCCGTTGATCGTCATGCTCACCGAAGTGCCCGGGTCGGTGAGATCGAAGCCCGAATAGAGCACCTTCATGTCGTCGAGCGTCGCGATCGAGACGCCCGAGTTGCCGACCTTGCCGTAGATGTCGGGCCGGCGCGCCGGATCATTGCCGTAGAGCGTGACCGAGTCGAACGCGGTCGAGAGGCGCTTGGCGGGCATGCCGGCCGAGAGCAGCTTGAAGCGGCGGTTGGTCCGAAACGCATCGCCCTCGCCGGCGAACATCCGCGTCGGGTCCTCGTTCTCGCGTTTGAACGCGAACACGCCGGCCGTGAAGGGGAAGGAGCCCGGCACATTCTCCTTCATGAGAAAACGCAGAATCTCGCCTTCGTCCTCGAAACGCGGCAAGGCTACTTTGCGCACCTTCGTGCCGGAGAGCGATTCGTGCGTGAGAGGAGTCCGGATCTCCTGGTCGCGGATCTTGACCGCGTACTCATCCTGCGAGTACAGCTCCTGCGTTTTCGGCCATTGCTCGAGCAGCTTGGCGGCCGTAGCGGTCAGCTCGGAATTCTTCTTCGAAATCACCCCGTCGAAGTCGGTGACCGGTTTCCCTAGGCTCTCGAATAGCATCTTCGCGGTGCGCAGCGATTGGCGCTCGCGAGCGATGCGTGCCTGGCCGGAGACGAGCCGTTGATAGTCGCGCACCGTCTCCGCGATGTCGGCCAGGTAGCGAACGCGCTCCGGCGGCACGATGGCGCGTCCGCGCGAGGAAGCCTTCACCGCCGAGCGCGGCAATTTGCCCGGCCGCACTTTCAAGCCGTGCTCCTCGAGGCGCGGCAGGATCGCCTGGTAGAGCGCCGTCACGCCGTCGTCATTGAAGCGCGATGCCATCGTGCCGTACACCGGCATGGCGTCGAGCGGCTGCTGAAAGTGAGCACGGTTGCGCTGATACTGCTTGCGCACGTCGCGCAGGGCGTCCTCGGCGCCCTTGCGATCGAATTTGTTGATGGCGACGAAGTCCGCAAAGTCCAGCATGTCGATCTTTTCCAGCTGCGATGCCGCGCCGAATTCCGGGGTCATCACGTAGAGTGAGGCATCCGCCAGCGGGACGATGGCGGACTCGCCCTGTCCGATGCCGGAGGTCTCGATCAAAACCAAATCGAACCCGGCGATCTTGACCGCGGCCAGCACTTCGGGCAGCGCAGCGGACAGCTCCGTGCCCGTGTCGCGGGTCGCGAGCGAACGCATGAAAATCTTCTCCGAGTCGATCGCGTTCATGCGGATGCGATCCCCGAGCAGCGCACC